>JASLBU010000218.1 GCA_030146365.1 Candidatus Limnocylindria bacterium
ATGCTCATCCCGTACATCGACCGCAGCCCGTACAAGGCGGCGCGCGACCGCAAGCTCATGTGGGTCTTCTTCATGTGCCTGATGGTCGGTGGGCTGATCGTGACGATCATCGGGTCCTTCTTCCGAGGTCCAGGCTGGAACTGGACCTGGCCGTGGGTTGAGGGCCTCTTCTTCACGCTATGACCCAGCACGCTTCCTACGGCCCGGTTGCCGGGCCACCCACCGGGGAGATGTCCCGCCGCGGCTTCATGCGCCGCATGCTCGGCGTGGGCGTCGGAATCCTGTCGCTCGAGTTCCTGGGCGGCACCCTCGCGTTCCTGTGGCCGAACCTCTCGGAGGGCCTCGGTGCCGACATCAACCTCGGGTCGGCCGACGACATCGCCGCGCTGTTCCCGGCGTGGACGGAGGGCCTCCCGTACATCTACAACCAGGCGAACCTGTTCTTCGTCAACGTGCCGGCCTCCAAGGCCCGCGTGGCGCAGAACGCGGATGGCGTCGATGCCGATGCCAGCCTGCCCGTCGCCGACCCGGGCACGGACGTCAGCGAGGACGTGCCCCTGCCGGACCGCTCGGTCATCGCGCTGTGGCGCAAGTGCCCGCATCTCGGCTGCCAGGTGCCGCAGGTCTGCGAGGAGAGCCAGTGGTTCGAGTGCCTGTGCCACGGCTCGAAGTACACGATCCTCGGTGAGAAGCGGGACGGCCCAGCCCCGCGTGGCATGGACCGCTTCGCGGTCACGGTCGAGAACGGCGCATACGTCGTGGTCACCCGTGAGGTCATCTCCGGCCCTCCGCCGGGCACGGTCACCTTCGACGACCGAGCGGCGAACAGCATTCCCCACTGCGCCGGCTGAGCGATGCGACTGAAGACCCTCGGCGTGGTCCTGGTGACCGCGATCTCCGTGTTCACGATGGTCTACTGGTTCACCGACAACATGCGTCGGGACGCCGTGGCGGTCGAGCAGGAGGAGGAGCTGCTCCATTTCGGGGAGATCATCTTCTCGGACAACCCTGCCGAGCCGGCGGCCGCGGGGTGCGCCCAGTGTCACGGCGAGGACGGCATGGGCGGCGAGGAGGGCTCGCAGGTCATCGGCCCGAGCCTCCACACGGCGAGCCTCGCGAACAAGCTGCGGGCGAATCCCAACTACGTGCGGCTGGCGGTGAGCTACGGCGGCGTCGTCGTGTCGGGCAACGTGGACTCGCAGATGCCGGCGTGGAGCGCCGAGGTCGGCGGGCCGCTGAACGAGCAGCAGATCGAGGCCGTGGTGGCGCTCGTCGAGGGCTGGGCCGCGGAGGCGGCCGCCAACCCACCAGAGGAGGTCGAGGACGTCGAGGACACCGTGGAGGCGGGCGCCGAGGTATACACCGGGGCCTCGCCGAGCTGCGCTGGCTGCCATGGGGCGGAGCTCGAGGGCGGCGCCGGACCCAACCTCCAGACCATCGGCTCGGAGCTGGTGACCGACCTTCCGATCGAGCCGAGCCAGCTCGAGCAGATGCAGCAGGACTACGACGAAGACCCGCGCATCTTCCTCGAGAAGTGGATCCGGGACTCGGCATCGAACTACAACGACGGCGAGGCCACCGGCATGCCGCCCTACCCGGAGTCCGCCCTCAGCGAGAGCCAGCTGCAGGCCCTCATCACCTTCCTGCTCGACCAGACCGGGGAATAGCCGATGAGCACGTATCCCGTCTACCGGCCCCGCGGTGGAGTGAGCCGCCTGCTCGGCTGGTCCGACGACTTCATGAGCTGGTTCCTGTACGGCCACGAGACGTGGCTCGTGGCCCTGCTGAAGGGCGTCCCGCTGTTCCTGTTCGTCTACTTCATGGTCTTCTACGTCCCCAACTACGTCTACTACCTGCTGACCGTCGAGATCCCGTTCCTGCGCTTCAGCGACGACGTCGGCTTCCTGGTCGCAAACGGGGTGGGGATGGGCAACCTGGCCCTGATCGTGGTCCTCGCGCTCCTGGTGCAGGCGGCGCGCGGACGGCGCGGCTTCGGCTGGTCGGCGATCCGCATCTTCGTGCTGCTGAACTACCTGTTCAGCGTGCTGCTGCTCATCCCGCTCATGGCCTTCAACCTGGCCGGCGGCTCGTTCTGGCCGGTCCGCATCGACCTCCAGTCGGTCGGCTTCGGCACGATCGTGGCGGGCATCGGCGCCGCCGCCTGCGTCTACCTCTACTTCGAGTACCGGCGCATCACCGCTCGTGAGGCCGACGCCGCCGCACAGCACAGCGCGGCACTCGCTCGCCGCTGAGCCGCTCCCTTCTCGCGCACGCGGCATGGATCGGCGCCGTTCTGACGGCCGCCGGCGCGCTGATCGGGGTCGAGTGGGCGGCCCCCTGTCCGCCTGGCGGACCGCTGGCGTTCGGTGACTGCGTCGAGGTTCGGCCCTTCGCCAGCGGCGTGGTCGGCGCGGCGGCGGTCCTGTACGCCGTCGGCCTGTCGGCGGTCCGCTGGTGGGCGACCGGGCTGCGGGACCGCGGCGTGGCCGACCACCGGGCGGCACGGGACTGGTACCTCCTGGCAGGCGGGCTGGGGCTCCTGATCGCGCCACTGCTCGCATTCACGCTCGTCTCGGCCCTTCGGTAGGATGGCCGCATGAGCATCGCCAGCGTTTCCGACCTCCGCGCCCGACTGGAGGGCGTGGCGACGATCTCCGACTCGGGCCTCGACGTCCTCGACGAGGCACGCCTGCGGGGCGACCTCATGGACGAGCTGGCGTTCGCCGCGGCCCTCGGCGAGGAGGACGTGCGGGAGGCCGCGCGGTGGCTGATCTGGAGCGCCTCGCAGGCGCTTGGCTGCGGATCGGCCTCCATCCACGAGCTGTACGTCGCACGCGGCCGTGGCGAGTTCGACGCCACCGCGTTCACGGTGCCGGCGGTGAACGTGCGCGCGGTCACCTACCTCACCGCCAGGCAGGCCTTCGCCGCCGCGCTCGCGCGCGACGCCGGCACCCTGATCTTCGAGATCGCCAAGAGCGAGATGGCCTACACGGACCAGCGCCCGGCGGAGTACGCCGCGGTGGTCCTGGCGGCTGCTCTCCGTGAGGGCTGGCGGACGCCGGTGTTCCTCCAGGGCGACCACTTCCAGTTCAACGCCACCAAGTGGGCCATCTCGCCGGAGCCGGAGCTGGAGGGCATTCGAGACCTCACCCGCGAGGCGATCGGCGCAGGCTTCCTGAACATCGACATCGACAGCTCGACGCTCGTCGACCTGTCGCTTTCCACCATCCCCGAGCAGCAGCAGGTGAACGCCGACAACACCGCGGAGCTGACCCGTCTGATCCGTGAGCTCCAGCCGGAAGGGGTGACGATCAGCATCGGCGGAGAGATCGGCGAGGTCGGGAAGACGAACTCGACGGAGGAGGAGCTGCGGGCGTACCTCGACGGATACCACGCCGCGTTGGGCGATACGCTCGACGGGATCAGCAAGGTCAGCATCCAGACGGGCACCAGCCACGGTGGGGTGCCGATGGCGGACGGCACGGTCGCCGCCGTCAGCATCGATTTCGACACGCTGGACCGCCTCAGTCGCGTCGCGCGGGAGGAGTATGGGCTGGCGGGGTGCGTGCAGCACGGTGCGTCGACGCTGCCCGACGAGGCCTTCAACCACTTCCCGCAGCACGGGACGGCCGAGATCCACCTCGCGACCGGCTTCCAGAACATCCTCTACGACGCCGGCGGCCTCCCGGGTGAGCTGCGTGCCGAGATGATGGCCTGGTGCGTCGCCAACTGCGCGGACGAGCGCAAGGACGGCGAGACGGACGAGCAGTTCCTCTACAAGACCCGCAAGAAGGCGATCGGGCCCTTCAAGCGCCGGCTGTGGACGCTGGACGCCGACGCGACGGCGACGATCGCCGGCAACCTGCGCGCGAAGTTCGACCTTCTGTTTGACGAGCTGGACATCGCCGGCAACCGTGAGCTGGTCGAGAGATTCGTGACCGTGACGCCGGTTCCTCGGCGCCTGCCCGCGGTCCTCGGTGGCGGCGCCGCCACCGCGATGGTGGCCGGGGCGTCCGTGTTCGAGGACGACGGCTCCGGCGAGTGACCGCCTAGGCGGTCCCGAGCAGCTTTCCCAGCACCGGCTGGTCGGAGAGGGCCACGAGACGGCGGGTCGCGGACGGCGGAAGCTTCGCGAGCGCCGTCAGTGCCCGCGCCATCTCCTCGGCCCCCATCTCTCCGAGCAATGCCCAGAGCCGGTCGACGGTCGCGGGCTCGAGCCGGTCGAGCGCTGCGAACAGTCCCTCGATCGCCCGCGCGTCGCCGCGAACGAAGACCTCGACGCCCCGGTCGAACCGGCGAACGAAGTCCAGCAGCACCCCCAGGCGCTCACCGAGCTTCGTGAGCTCCGGGTCGCCGGCCGCGGCCGCCGCGGCAGCCCTCGCCTCGTCGACGCAGCGCGCGATCACCGGGAGGACCGGGTCCGTCTCGCGCTGCTTGCGGGCTGCGGCCACGCGCCGGAACCACTCCCAGTGGTCCCCCACGACGGTCCACGCAACCGCCGCCGGTCCGCGCTGTCCGGAGCGACGGGGCGCCTCTGATCGCTCGATGAGCCCCCACTCCTCGCATTGAGCCAGGGCCAGGCTCGCCGCCCGGTGGCTCATCCCGAGCGCGCGGCGGACCTCCGGCTCCGCGAGGGGCCCATCGGAGACCAGCAGGTACCCCTGGACGGTGGCCGTTGACGGTGCGACGCCCCAGGACGCGCCGATCTCGCCCCATGCAGCCGCGAACGAGCGGCGCAGCCCCTCGGCGGCCGAGTTGGCATCGGCGCTAAACGTGCTACTCACCGGAGCATGTTACCGCCGCACCGGTGTCCCGGACACGACGAAGCCCCGGCCGGAGCCGGGGCTTCGCGTGGAGGAGGAGCGATCTAGTGGGCGCAGCCGCCGGCCTTGGCCGGGGATCCGTCGGTGTTGAATGACGAGCCGCAGGCGCAGCTGCTGACCGCGTTCGGATTGTTGATCGCGAAGCCGGAGCCCATGAGCGAGTCGACGTAATCGATCTCCGCCCCGGCCACGTGCTGCTGGCTGAACTGGTCGATCACGACCGGCACGCCGGCGTGCTCCTCGACGGCGTCGCCGTCGTTGAGCTTGTCATCGAACGCGAGGCCGTAGCTGAAGCCGGAACAGCCACCGCTCTTCACGAAGAGGCGCAGCCGCGCATCGGCCTTGCCCTCGCGGGCGCGGAGCTCGACCACCTTCTTGGCGGCGGCCTCGGTCACCGAGACGAGCTGGGTCCCGGCCGGGGCGCCACCGGTCATCGAGATCGGCTCGCGTGGAGTCTCGGACATCGTCATCTGGTATCGGTCTCCTGCCGCCCGAAGGCGCATCGCGGGGTGCTTGGTACGCTTCGGAAAGTATAGCAGCGCCCCGGTGCCCTGCCGCAACCGCCCGATCGGGCCAGTGGCGCGGGAGGATCGGGCATGCGACCCGGCCGCCCTCGGTACACTGGCACCTCCCCGGGCGCCAGCATCCACCAGCAGACGAGGCAGTGAGCGTGAAGCCAGCCAGCCGCATGGAGCGCATTGGCACCGAGACCGCGTTCGAGGCGGCCGCCCGTGCCCGGACACTCGAGGCGACCGGCCGAGAGGTGATCCACCTCGAGCTCGGGGAGCCGGACTTCGACACCCCCCGCAACGTGTCCGAGGCAGCTGCCCGCGCCCTCCTGGAAGACGGCGCGACCCACTACACCGCCGCGTTGGGCGTCGCGCCGCTCCGCGAGGCCATCGTCGAGGACGTGCGGCGCTGGAAGGGGATCGAGACCACGCCGGAGCAGGTCGTGGTCACGCCGGGTGCGAAGCCGATCATGTTCTACACGATGCTCGCGCTGATCGACGACGGTGACGAGGTGATCTACCCGAATCCCGGCTTTCCGATCTACGAGTCGATGGCGCGCTACGTCGGCGGAACGCCGGTCGCCGCGCCGCTCCGGGAGGCCCACGACTTCGGCATGGACGTCGAGGAGGTCGCGTCGCTGGTCACGCCGCGGACGAAGCTGCTCGTCCTCAACACGCCCCACAACCCGACCGGCTCGATCCTCACCCCGGACGACATCCGCGCGCTCGCCACGCTGGCGGTCGAGCACGACCTGGTGGTCCTGGCCGATGAGATCTACGGGCGGCTGCAGTACGAGGGACAGCCGCTGAGCATCGGCACGCTCCCGGGCATGGCGGACCGCACCATCACGCTCGACGGCTTCAGCAAGACGTTCGCGATGACCGGCTGGCGTCTCGGCTACGGGATCGTCCCCGAGTGGCTCGTGCCGCATTTCAGCCGGCTGGTCATCAACAGCGTGTCGTGCACGAATGCCTTCGCCCAGTTCGGCGCCGTCGAGGCGCTGACCGGCCCGCAGGACGACGCGGACGCCATGCGCGTGGAGTTCGTGGCGCGCCGCGAGCTCATGGTCGACGGCCTGAACGCCATCGACGGCGTGAACTGCGTCATGCCGCACGGCGCCTTCTACACCTTCCCGAACGTCACCGCCTTCGGCCGGACGAGCGCCGAGATCGCAGACCACCTCCTGTACGACGCCGGAATCTGCGGACTGGCGGGCACCGCGTTCGGGGCGCACGGGGAGGGGTACCTGCGGTTCAGCTATGCCAACTCGCGGGAGAACCTGGTGCTCGCACTCGAGCGCATCGCCGAGTCACTGGCGAAGCTCGAGCGTACCGGGCAGCTGGTCGGCGCCTCGTCATGACTCGCCCGCGCGTCCTCGTCACCAGGATCCTGCCGGACGAGGGCCTTGCGCCGATCCGCGAGGCGTGTGACGTGGACCTCTGGGAAGAGGAGCTGCCGCCGCCTCGCGACGAGCTGCTCCGCCGCGTGGCCGGCGCGGACGGGCTCCTGAGCCTGCTCACCGATCGAGTGGACGATGAGCTGCTGGATGCGGCCGGCCCGCAGCTCAAGGTGGTGAGCAACTTCGCGGTCGGATTCGACAACATCGACGTGCCGGCGCTGACGCGGCGCAAGGTCCCCGCGGGCAACACCCCGGGCGTCCTGACCGAAACGACGGCCGACCTCGCCTTCGCGCTGCTGATGGCGGCCGCGCGGCGGATCCCGGAGTCGGTCGACTACGTGCGTGACGGAAAGTGGCGCACGTGGGGACCGATGCTGCTGATGGGCGTCGACGTCCACGGTGCGACGCTCGGCATCGTCGGATTCGGCCGCATCGGGCGCGAAATGGCGCGGCGCGGCGGCGGGTTCGGGATGCGGATCCTCTACCACGATGTCCACCCGGCGACGCCGGCAGACGAGGTGGAGCTCGGCGCGCGACGGGTCGAGATGGACGAGCTGCTGCGCGAGTCGGACTTCGTCAGCCTGCACGTGAACCTCACCGACGAGACGCACCACCTCATCGACGCCGATGCGCTGCGGGCGATGAAGCCGACCGCCGTGCTAGTCAACACGTCCCGTGGCCCCGTGGTGGACCCCGACGCGCTCACCGACGCGCTCCGCAGCGGCGAGATCTTCGCCGCCGGCCTCGACGTCACAGAGCCGGAGCCGCTGCCGGTCGAGCACCCGCTGGTCGCGCTCCCGAACTGCGTCGTGGTGCCGCACATCGCCTCCGCCTCCGCCGTGACGCGAGGCAGGATGGCCGCGATGGCGGCCGCCAACCTCCTCGCCGGGCTGCGCGGCGAGCGTCTCCCGACCCCTGTCAACCCCGAGGTCTACGAGTAGCGCCCGTGCCCGACACTCGCTTCAGGCTCCCGGACCTCGGCCAGCCCAACAAATACGAGCACCGTCGGCCGCGACGTCCGCCGCACCTGCCGAAGCGCCTCGAGCCTCCGCCCGAACGTGCCGAGCCGCCCGATCTGACGCTGTTCCTGTATGCCGGGATGGCGCTCGCGATCGTCCTCGTCGTGCTGGCGATCCCGTACCTCATCGGCTACCTGTTCGAGGTCATCCGCCTCTAGGGGAGCCGCGCCGTCAGACCTGCGCGGTCCAGACCAACACGCGCTCGCCATCGACCTTCACGCGGGGGCGCACGAGGTCCGGCAGCTCCACCGGGTAGGCACTCGCGTCGCCGCGGGAGGGTCCGGATCCCCGCCACGCCTGACGGCCGTTGGCGAGCCGACCGGCGAGGTCGAAGCTGGCGCCGTGGCACGGGCATCGCAGGTCCTGCCAGTCGGGCCGGAAGTGCAGCGTGCAGCCCATGTGGCTGCAGACGGAGGACAGCGCCCGGATCTCGCCCCCATCGTTGACCACGAAGCCGTCGAATGCGGCGGTGCTGAAGCGGACGGCGGAGCCTGCCGGCAGGTCGGCCAGCCTGGCCACCTCGGTCCAATATCCCTCCCCGGAGACGAGCGGACCGTCACTGCCGCCGATCGTCCCGCCGTCGGGCGGGCGCTCGCGCAGGGTGATGCCCACCACGCCGGCCGCGAGTCCGGCCGCGGCCCCCAACCCGGCTTGCAGCACGGAGCGGCGGGACAGGCGCCAGGCCCGGCTCCCAGCCGGGACCGGCGCCTCCCGAACCGGCGGAGGGGTCCGAACCGCGCTGATGCCGGCGTCGGCCGCCCGCATCCGGCGTCGCAGCTGCTCCAGGAACGCCGGGTCAGGCTCGGTCCCGGCGCGGTCGCGGCCGGACGCCGCCAGCTCGGCGGCCATGCGGGCCATCTCCGCTTGGTCGCGGTCACCCACGGTGTCCGGCGAGGGGCGGCCTTCGCCCAGCAACGCCTCCACGTAGCCGTCGAAGCGCTCGGCGGCATCCGCGTCCCGCCGGTCGAGGTCAGCCATCGACGGGATCCCCCAGCAGGGCCGCACGCCGCAGCGCCCGGTACTGCAGGACGCGCGCGTTGCCACTGCTGATCCCCATGGCGGTCGCCGTCTCCGCGACGCTGAGCCGCTCGAGGAAGCGCAGCTCGAGCACGCGCCGATACTGCTCGGGCAGCCGCCGAAGCAGGGCGGCGAGCCGCGTCCGCGACCGTTCGTCCGGCTCGACCGCGGGCCGGCCGCTGTCGTCGGCCGGCTCCCATCCAGGGGCCACGTGGTCCACGCCGACCACGGGCAGTCGGTAGAACGCGCGCCAGTAGTCGGCCGTGGCGTTGTGCGCCACCCGGTACAGCCATGCCGCGATCTGGCCGCGCTCCCGGTCGATGTCAAGCTGCTCCACGGCGCGCACGAAGACCTGGGCCGTCAGGTCCTCGGCGTCCGGGTGATTCCCGACGCGGGCGTAAATGAACCGGTAGATCGCGACCGCGTGGTCGTCGTAGACGCGCTCGAACGGACCCGGATCGGTGGACATCTCACCGATGCGGTACGCGGCTCGTTACGCCCGTGGCCGCAGCGGCGCCAGCAGGGCGGCGACCTCCTCGAGGAACCGAGCGTCGGTCTGGTCGAAGGCATCGAGGTCCGAGCCGTCGATGTCGATCTCGCCGACCACTTCGCCCTCGTTGAAGATCGGCACGACGATCTCGCTGCGGGTGCTGGCGAAGCAAGCGAGATATCGGGGGTCCGCGCTGACGTCCGGAACGATCTCCGTCCGTCCGGAAGCGGCGGCCGCGCCGCAGACGCCGGTGCCGATCGGAATGCGAGTGTGCTCGGTGGCCTGCGGGCCGTTCCACGGCCCGAGGACGAGATCCGACCCGTCGACCCAGTAGATGCCGACCCAGTCGTACTTCTGGAACCGGGCGCGGAGCGTGTCGACCACCCGCTGCGCCGCGGCATCCGGCTCGGCGGCTTCGGCGAGTGCGGCGCGGACGAGGTTGAGTGCGTCGCCGTGCGCCGCGGGGCGTTCCTCCGCGACGGAGTGGCTCACTGGCTCGACGCCCAGCGCTCCGCCCATCGGTCGATGCCGGTGATCGTGGCGCGCAGGTCCGCGCCCTTCGGCGTGAGGGAGTACTCGACCCAAGGCGGGACGGCGCTGATGGCCCGTCGCTGGATGAGTCCCTCGTCCTCCAGCAGCTTCAGCCGCTGGGAGAGGGTGGCGGAGTTCGCCCCGCCGAGCGCGTCCTGGAGCTCGCAGAAGCGCTGGGTTCGGTCGCCCAGCTCCCTGATGATCCGCATGACCCACTTCTGCCCCAGGACGGTCAGTGCCGCGGTGGCGGCACATTCCGCCCGCTGGGCAGCCGCACGTCGCGCGGCACGCGAACGAGGAGCGGGGAGTGGTGCCGCCAAGCCGGTGTCCATCAGGACGCGAACCCTAGCACCGCCCCCCGCGCCGATCAACCTATCGCGCTCAGCCCTCGACGGTGACGGTCATGTTCATCGACGGGTGGAAGCGGCAGGTCAGCTCGTACGTGCCGGGCTCGTCGAAGGTGAACGACGTGGCCCGGTTGCCCGCCAGCTCGTCGTCGATGATCGGGTCCTCGACGGCCTCGCCATCGGTCCCCTCGGTCACGGTGTGCGCAGCCGGGTCCGCGTTGAGGTACGTCACCTCGGTGCCGGCGCTGACCGTGAGCTCCGTCTGGTCGAACGCGAAGTTCTCGAGCGTCACGCGCACCTCCTCGGCCGCCTCATCGGACGGCCCGGCGGGCTCGGACTCGGCCGGCTCGGATGCCGCCGGCTCGGACGGTGCCACCTCCGACGCGGCGCTCGACGCGGCGGGCTCCGGGGACCCGGTGTCACCGCCGCCCGCGCATGCGGCGAGCAGCAGGGCGAGCACGGCCGGGAGGGGAACGAGTCGATATCGATGCATCTGAGACGGGCTCCTGTGATGGTGGCTGATCACCGGGTGATACGGCCGTGGTTACGCCGGCGGCGCGTTTGACGCTCCCTCGTGCGGACCGCATAGTGCTGAGGCCCACTTCGCCCCCGCGAGTCGAGCATGCCGCAGACCACGATCTACGTGTCGCCCCGCTCCTTCGGGGCCCCCGACCGCCGCCCTCCGTCGGTGGTCACCACCGACCTCGCGCGGCTGTTCGCTGGCAGCCCGGCGCTGGCCGGCGTCTCGCTGCGGGTGGACGCGGCGCGGACGGTGGCGCTCACCGGGGCGAACGGCGCGGGAAAGACCACGCTCCTGCGACTCCTCTCGACCGCCATCCGTCCGTCGTACGGCCGCGCCGAGGTCGACGGGCTCGACCTCGGCCGCGATGCCGACATGATCCGCCACCGTGTGGCCTACCTGTCGCACGCGACCGGCCTGTACGACGACCTCACCGCCCACGAGAACCTCGCCTTCGCGGCCGCCATGCTCGGCACGCCGGACGCCGGCCAGCGGGTCGTCCGCGCGCTGGCGGACATCGGCCTGGTCCACCGCGCCGACGACCGCGTTCGCGACTTCTCGGCCGGCATGCGGAAGCGCCTCGCGCTCGGCCGGATCCTGCTCGGCTCGGCCTCGCTCGTCCTGCTTGACGAGCCCTACTCCGCCCTGGATGCCGACGGCATGAACCTCGTCGACCAGCTGCTCCTCGCATGGCGAGCCGTCGGCGTCAGCGTCCTGGTCGCGACGCATGCCACGGACCGGCTTGCGTCCTTCGTCGACGGCCGGGTGGTCCTCGAGCGGGGCGTCGTCACCGCGGTGAGCGGCCAGGGCGTGTGGGCGTCCGCGCCCGGAGTGGTGGACGCGGCGCCGGTCGCCGCGGGTGCGCCCGGATGAGCGCGCTGGCTGCTGAGGCACGGGTCGCACTCGCCATCGCGCGCAAGGACGCCACGGCGGAGCTGCGTGGCCGGCACGCGGTGGTGAGCACGCTGTTCTTCGCGGCAGTGGTCCTGCTGCTGTTCGGCTTCGCGCTCGGGCCGGATTCAGCGCGCCTGTCCGCCGCTGCGCCCGGCCTTCTGTGGCTGGCGGTCGTCTTCGCCGGGATCCTCGCCGTGAACCGCCTGCACCTGCTGGAGACCGACGACGGCGCGCTCGAGCAGCTGGCGCTCTACCCGGTCAGCCGCCGCGCGATCTACGCCGGCAAGGCGCTCGCGGGCACCGCCGTCATGCTGGTCCTGGGCCTGCTGGTCCTCGGCGCCGTGGGCGTGCTCTTCGCGGTCGACGTCGCCGCGGCCGCGCTCCCGCTGGTGTCCACCGTGGTGCTGGGCGCGATCGGCATCGCCGCCGTCGGCACGTTCTACGCGGGCGTGACCGTCCGGCTCCGCGCCCGCGAGGTGATGCTCCCGCTCCTCATGCTGCCGGTCCTCGCTCCGCTGCTGCTGGCCGCCGTGAAGGCCACCGCCGCGGCGCTGGGAGGCGACCCCTTCGGCGAGCTCGGGGCATGGCTCCAGCTCCTGGTGGCGTTCGACGTCATCATGATCGTGGCCGGAGCGGCGACGTACGGCTACCTGCTGGAGGACTGATGAAGACTCGCGTCCTGGGGTTCGTGGCGCTGGCGGCCGTGGCGGTGATGGCCGTCGTGGCTTTGTTCGTCGTGCCCGCGGACCTGAACCAGGGGGATGCGCAGCGGATCATGTACCCGCACGTGGCGTCCGCCTGGCTGGCGTACCTGTCGTTCGGGGTGACCGCGCTCGCCGGGCTCCTCTGGCTCTGGAAGCGGGATCTGCGCTTCGACGCCGTGGCGGTGGCCGGCGCCGAGATCGGCGTGATGTTCACCGCCTTCGCCATCTGGGGCGGCATGATGTGGGGCCGGCCGATCTGGGGGGTCTACTGGCAGTGGGAGGACCCACGGCTCACCACGACCGCCCTCCTGCTCGCCCTGTACGTGGGCTATCTGCTCTTCCGGCGCCTGACCGATGACCCCGAGCGACGGGCGACCCGCGCCGCGATCGTGGGCATCGTGGCGGCGGTCGACATCCCCATCGTCCACTTCAGCGTGGAGTGGTGGCGCGGGCTGCATCAGACGGCCACGATCGCCTCGCCGGAGCGGGTGCTGGACCCCGCCGCCCCGATGGCCTTCGTCGGCACGCTTCTCGGCACGCTCGGGGCCTTCACCCTCACCTGGCTGTACCTCATGATCCGGCGCTACCAGCTCGGCCGGGCGGAGCTGGCCCGCGAGGAGGCGGTGCGCGTCCGGCGGCTTCGCGAGGCGCGCTTGGCGGTCCCCGCCCGCGGCGCCGGCCCGACGGAGGTGGCCGGGTGACCGACGCCGCGTTCGTGATCGCGGCCTACAGCGTGATCCTGGGTGGTCTGGCCGCATACACCGGGTTTCTCTGGCGCCGGCTCCGCTCGGTCCACGGACGTGACGACGAGGCCCCATGACGGTCGCCAGCCCCCCGGATCCGGTCCTCCCACCACGTCGCCGCCCGTGGGGCATCCTCGTCCTCGTGGCCGTCGTGCTGGTCGTGGTGGCGTACCTGGCCTTCAGCAGCATCGGCTCCGCGCTGGTGTATTACCGGACGCCCGCCGAGCTGCTCGCGCGGGGCGATGAGGCGGTGGGCGAGGTGATGCGGCTCGGCGGCCAGGTGGCATCCGGCAGCGTCAGCGGCCCGGCCACCGATCTTACGTTCGTCCTCACCGATGGCGATGCCGAGATCACCGTCCACTCGGCCGTGGCCCCGACGCGGTCGTTCCGCGAGGGAAGCGGCGCGGTGGTGGAGGGCGCGCTGCGGGAGGACGGCGTGTTCGAGGCAACCCAGGTGATCGTCAAGCACGACGAGAACTACGTCGCTCCCGAGCCCGGCGAGCAGCCGTCGGACCAGGTCTTCGAGCCCGGCAGCGAATGATCCCGACCATCGGCCACACTGCCGTCCTCGTCGGGCTCGCGCTCACGGCGTACGCCATGGTCGCCTTCGTCCTGGACGCCCGCGCGGGAGCGTCCGGCGTGCTGGCCAGTGGCCGGCGTGCCGTGCTCGGCTCCTTCGTGGCCGCCGGCATCGCCTGCGCGGCGATGATCGTCTCGCTGCTGACGCACGACTTCAGCGTGCTCTACGTGGCGGAGAACAACGCGACCACAACGCCCCCGTTCATCAGCGTCATCAGCCTATGGGCGGCACTGGAGGGCTCGATCCTGTTCTGGACCTTCCTCGCGACCGGCTGGGCGTCGCTGGTGCTGTGGCGGAACCGAGGCCGGTACCGGCCACTCATGCCGTGGGTGGGCGCCACCCTGGCCGCCGTCAACCTGTTCTTCTTCGCGGTGATGACCTGGCCGGGCAACCCCTTCACCCGAACGAGCCCCGTGGCGGCGGAAGGCATCGGCCCCAACGCGCTCCTCCAGAACCATCCGTTCATGGCGCTCCATCCGCCCCTGCTCTACCTGGGCTATACCGGCCTCGCCGTGCCGTTCGCCTTCGGGGTCGCCGCCCTCGTCACGCGGCGGCTGGACGTGGAATGGCTGCGCATCGTCCGCCGCTGGACGCTCGTGCCTTGGACCTTCCTGACGCTGGGGATCGTCGCGGGCGCGTGGTGGAGCTACGAGGTCCTCGGGTGGGGCGGGTACTGGGCGTGGGACCCCGTCGAGAATGCGGCCCTCCTGCCGTGGCTGACCGCGACCGCCTTCATCCATTCGGCGATGGTCGCCGAGCGGCGCGGCGGCCTGAGGGTCTGGACCAGCGCACTGGTGATCGCCACGTTCGTGCTGACCCTCGTCGGCACGTTCCTCACGCGCTCCGGGATCGTGGCGAGCGTCCACTCCTTCACCCAGTCGGCGATCGGGCCGTGGTTTCTGGGCGGGATCGTCGTGGCCCTCGGCGGCGCGCTGACGCTCCTCGTGTGGCGCCTGCCCGAGCTCGCCGGCGGTGGTCGGCCGTCCGGCACGGTGAGCCGGGAGTCCGCCTTCTTGCTCAACAACGTCCTCTTCCTCGGCATCACCTTCGCGGTCCTGTTCGGCACGCTGCTGCCGCTCATCGTGACGGTCACGACCGGCGACACGATCAGCGTGGGCGCGCCCTGGTTCAACACGGTGACCGTGCCGATGCTCGTCGCCCTGCTGTTCCTGATGGGCATCGGGCCCGCGCTGCCGTGGGGAACGGCCTCCCTCTCGACGGTCCGCGATCGCTTCAGCGTCCCGCTCCTCGTTGGGGCGGCCGTCGTGCTGGTGGCACTCGCGCTGGGGCTCAGGGAGCCGGGCTCGCTCGGGATCCTGGGCCTCGCCACGTTCACCGGCGGCATCATGCTCGACGAGGTGGTGCGCGGCAGCCGCGGCCGCGCACGTGGCCGGGGGGAGGATCCGGTGACCGCCGCGTGGCGCCTCACGACGCGCAATCGCCGGCGCTACGGCGGCTACGGCGTGCACCTCGGCGTGCTCGTGATGGCGATCGGCATCGCGGTCTCGTCCGGCCTGTCGACCGATCGGACCGTCACCCTGGCCCCCGGGGAATCGGCCTCCGTCGGCGCGTACCGGATCACGCACCAGCGGCTCGTGGTCGAACCCCTGCCCGACGACTCGAGGGTGATCGAGACGCGCGCCGAGGTGACGTACAGCGGACCGCAGTCGGGCAGGCTGGCGACGGCGCTACGCGACTACCCGAGCTCGCAGGCGGCCATCGCCACGCCCGCCGTGCGGACCTCGCTGGCCGAGGACCTGTACGTCACGCTGCTCGCCTCCGACGCGGCGAGTGAGACGGTCACGCTCCATATCTTTGTGAACCCGCTGGTCGTCTGGATCTGGATCGGCGGGGCGCTCGTCGGTGGGGCGGCGGTCTTCGCGATGTGGCCCGAGCGACGGCCGCGAGCCGTGGCGGTGGGCGAGCGGGTTCCGCTGGCCACCCCATCGGTCGAGAGGGCGTAGCCGATGCGAGCGCTGCGCTGGCTGTTGGTGCCGATCGTCGTCATGCCACTCGCCTGGCTGCTGTTCCAGGGGTTCGGACGTGACCCGCGCGAGGTGAGCTCGCCCCTCATCGACCGGGCGGCGCCGAACTGGGCGCTCGAAACGCTGGACGGCGAGACCCTTCGCAGCGACGAGCTGGCCGGCCGCCCGTACCTGGTCAACTTCTGGGCCAGCTGGTGCGTGCCCGCCTGCGTCGACGAGCACCCCGTGCTGGCCGCGGCGCACGACTCGTACGGTGACGAGGTCGTCATCGTGGGCGTGCTCTACCAGGACGACCCCGCGGCGGCGCGGGCGTTCCTCGACCGCTACGGCGACGCGGGATACGTTCACGTCATCGATGCGGCCGGCTCGCTCGCGATCGACTTCGGCGTGACCGGGCCACCCGAGACGTTCTTCGTCGATGCCGACGGCATCGTGCGCGCCAGGCAGTTCGGGCCGTTGACCGACGAGCTCATGGCTCGGCACCTGGACGCCGTGCTCCGGCCGGCCGCCGCCGTCCGATGACTCGTTGGCTGCCCGGGTTCGCGCTGGGACTCGCAGTGGCGGCCGTCGCCCTGGTGGCCCTCGCGAGCGGGGCCGGCACGGGGCCTCGGACACCGGCCGAGCGGTCCGCGGCGCTGGCCGCGGAGCTGCGCTGCCCGGACTGCCAGGGCCTCTCCGTGGCGGATTCGCCCACCGCCTCCGCCGTCGAGATCCGGCGGCAGATCGATGAGCTGATCGCCGGCGGGGCCTCGGACGAGGATGTCCGCGACCACTTCGTCGATCGGTACGGCGAGTGGATCCTGTTGGCCCCGACCGCGACCGTCGCCTGGCTGCTGCCGTTCGTGGTGGTGCTCGGTGGCGGGGCGGCGTTGCTCCTGTGGCTGCGATCGCGGGCTCGGCAGGCCGCGCGGCCCGCACCCGCCGTGCCGGCCGTGCTCGACCCGGTAGAGCGCCGCCGCCTCCGTGACGAGGTCGAGGCCATCGATGCCTGAGTCGCTCCTCCTCGCCGCGGCCCTGGTGATCGGGGGCCTCATCGTCCTCTGGCCGCTCCGCGGGTCGCGGTTCGATCATGCGGAGGGGGACGACGAGCGCGAGGCGGCCGAGCTTCGGCATCGCGCCGCGCTCGAGGCGCTCCGCGACGTCGAGGCCGATCGACGGGCCGGCTCGCTGGACGACGGTGCATATGCGGCCGAGCTGGCCGATGCCGAACGCCGCGCCGCCACGACCCTGCCGACGGGCGAGCCGACAGCCGCCGCCGCGCAGCCCGGTGGCGGCCGGTCGCATCGGCGTGTGGCGTTGCTGGCCGCCGGCGCGATGGGGGTGGTGGTCGTTGGCGCCTCGCTGGTGCCTGGCATCGGGGTCGCCAACTCCACGGTCACCAACCAGGCGCTCGCCGACGCGCAGGTCCGGGAAGGGATTCGGCAGGAGCGGATCGGCGACCTGCTGGAGGCGCTGGCAGAGGACGGGGAGAACCCCGAGACCCTGTCCGAGCTCGCCGATCTCTACCTGGCCGGCACCAGCCGGGACGATCTGTCGGTGGCGGCCACGTTGCTCCGCGGGCTCATCGACCTCGAGCCGGACCGCGCCGACGCGTACGAACGGATCATCGCCGCCTACCTGCGGGCCGGTGACCATGCCAACGCGCGCGCGGCGCTCGATGCCTACGAGCAGGCGCCGACCGCGGATCCGTTGGAGGTCGCGTTCTTCGACGGCATCATCGCCCTGCGCGGGGAGGGCGACGAAGCGGCCGCCGGAGCCGCGTTCGACCGCTTCCTGGAGCTGGCTCCCGAGGATCCGAGGGCGGAGATGATCCAAGGCCTGCGCGACGAGGCCGTCCAGGGCGAGTAGGGCCGAAGTCAGGCCCCCGCGGGTGCCGGCTCGTCGAACGCCAGCCGATCAAGCAGCTGCTCGAGCTGAGCGAGCTCGTTGGCGCTGAACCGGTCGAGGAAGTGCTCGGCCACGCCGCGCAGATGGGTGGGGGACGCGGCGCGCAATCGCTCGATACCGGCCCCTGTGAGCGAGGCCCACTGGCCGCGCCGGTCGGTGTCGCACGTCACTCGCTCGACCAGGCCGCCGGCCACCAGCCGATCGACCAGCCGAGTGGCGCCCGAGCGTGACAGCAGGAGCTCATCCGCCAGCTCGCTCATGCGCATGCGGCGGCCCTCGCTGGCCGCCAGCTGCACCAGCACGTCGTAGTCGGTGAGGGCCATGCCCTGCTCCGCCTGGAGCTCGCGCTCGAGTTCGCGTACCACGCGCGCGTGGGCACGCAGGAACGAGCGCCAGCTCGCCAGGCGCGGGTCGTGTCGCGTCACCGTCCTCGTCAAGGTGGTCATCGAAGCGTGTGTCCCTCGTCAATAGTTGTGAATGCAACCATCCTGCTATATAGTTGCGACATCAATCATACCGCACGACTGCTCGGAGCCTGAACAATGACCTGGACCCTCGATCCCGCCCACTCGGCGGTGACGTTCTCGGTGAAGCACATGATGGTGACCACGGTGCGCGGCAGCATGGCCATCCGTGACTTCGAACTCGACTTCCGCCCGGACGACCTTGCGGCCTCGGCCGTGAGAGTGGCCCTGGACGCCGCCTCCATCGACACCGGCCAGGACGCGCGTGATCAGCACCTGCGGTCCGCCGACTTCCTCGAGGCGGAAGCGCACCCGACCATCGACTTCGTGAGCACGCGCATCGAGCCGCGTAGGGGCGACGAGTACGAGATCCACGGGGACCTCACCATCCGTGGCGTCACCCGCCCCGTCGTGCTGGCCGCGGAGTACGCCGGAACCGTCGCCAACCTGCAGGGTGGCCAGCGTGCCGCGTTCAGCGCCACCACGAACATCGACCGCGAGGACTTCGGCCTCACCTGGAACGTCGCCCTCGAGCAGGGTGGCTGGCTGGTGAGCAAGGAGATCAAGATCCAGATCGACCTCGCAGTCACCTCGTCGGCGGAAGTGGCCGTCGAGCAGGCGGAGACCGAGGCGGCGCTCGAGGCGGTTCCCGCCTGACCCGCAAACCTCCGGCTAGGATGAGCCGATGCCGCCTACCTATCCGGCCGCGCCGACCTCCGACCAGGTCGACGACTTCCACGGCGAGTCGATCGGCGATCCGTATCGGCCGCTCGAGGACACGGACGCGCCCGCGACCCGCGAGTGGATCGCGGCGCAGAACGAGCTGACCGAGGCGCTGCTGGCCGGCGTACCGGCCCGCGGCGCGATCCGGTCACGCCTCGCGCAGCTGTGGGACTTCCCGCGCGCCGGAGCCCCGTGGCGCCGCGGCGAGCGCTGGTTCCAGCTGCGCAACGCCGGGCTGCAGGACCAGGACGTGCTGTGGACGTCCGCCGCGCCATATGACCAGGGCACGGCCCTCCTGGACCCGAACGAGCTGAGCCGGGGCGGTACGACTGCCGTCTCGGCCCTCACCGTGAGCGAGAGCGGCGAGCTGGTGGCCTACGCGCTGAGTGATGCCGGGTCCGACTGGCGGACCTGGCGCGTCCGCCGCACGGACGGTGGCGGCGATCTCGGCGATCGCATCGGCTGGAGCAAGTTCGCCTCGGCCGCCTGGACCCATGACGACGCGGGCTTCTTCTATGGGCGCTACCCGGAGCCCCCGGCCGACGCGGCATACGACGCCCCCAACCACCACATGGAGCTGCGCTATCACCGGCTGGGGACCGACCCGAGCGACGACAGGCTGGTGCTCTCCACGCCTGAGGAGCCTGAATGGGGCTACGAGCCGACGGTCACCGACGATGGGCGCTTGCTGGTGATCAGCGTCTGGCGCGGCACGGATCCGGAGAATCGGGTGTTCACCGCCGACCTGAGCGCGGGCGTCGACCCTGCAGAGGTGCGGCCGCTCATCGCGGAGGCAGATGCGAGCTATGAGCCGATCGGGGCGGTTGAAGGCGCCCTGTTCCTCCTCACCGACGACCAGGCGCCGCGTGGCCGCGTCATCGCGATCGACCTCGAGGCACCGGACACTCGCCGCGAGATCCTGCCGGAGGGCTCGGACGCGATCCAGCAGGTGAAGCTGGTGGGTGGCCGGCTCGCCGTGGTTCGACTCCACGATGCGCACCATCGCCTCGCGATCCACGAGCTCGATGGCCGGCACGTCACCGATGTCGAGCTGCCGGGGATCGGCACGATCGGCGAGCTGGCCGGCCGGCGCAGGGATTCCGAGCTGCACCTGACGTTCATGAGCTTCTTCGAGCCGGCGGCGGTGCTGGCGGTCCGGATGGCGGATGGAGCGGTCAGCGAGGCGCCGCGTGCCCCATTGGCCTGGGACCCGCAAGACTACGTGACCGAGCAGGTCTTCGTCCGATCGTCGGACGGGACGCGCATCCCCTTGTTCCTGAGCCGCCGGCGGGAGCTCGCGCCTGACCGCGACGTCCCGACGCTGCTCTACGGCTACGGCGGCTTCCACATCCCGGTCGGCCCGACGTTCAAGCCGGAATGGCTCGCATGGATGGAGCGGGGCGGCCTCCTGGCGACCGCATCGCTGCGCGGCGGCGGCGAGTACGGCAAGGACTGGCACGATGCCGGCCGGCTCGCGAACAAGCAGAACGTGTTCGACGACTTCGCCGCCTGTGCCGAATGGCTGGCCTCGGCGGAATCGGGCTGGACCCGGGCGGAGCGCATCGCCATCAGTGGCCGCTCGAACGGCGGCCTGCTGGTCGGCGCGTCGATCACGCAGCGGCCCGGGCTGTTCGGGGCGGCGATCGCCGAGGTCGGGGTGATGGACATGCTCCGCTTTCACCGCTTCACCATCGGGTGGGGCTGGACGAGCGACTACGGCTCCGCGGACGAGCCCGAGCAGTTCCGATGGCTCCGCGCGTACTCGCCGCTCCACAACATTCGGCCCGAAACCGAGTACCCGCCCACCCTGATCACGACCGGGGACCACGACGATCGCGTGGTGCCGGGGCATTCGTTCAAGTTCGCCGCTGCCCTCCAGGCCTCGCAGGCCGGCGAGGCGCCGGTGGCGATCAGGATCGACACCGATGCCGGCCACGGAGTCGGGAAGCCGGTCGGCAAGCTGATCGACGAGCGGGCGGACGTGCTTGCCTTCCTCGAGATGACGGTCGGCCGCTAGGCGGCGCGCGGGACCTCGAGCCAGAAGGTCGAGCCGACGCCCTCCTCGCTCTCGACGCCGGCCGCTCCCCGATGCGCCTCGGCGATGTGGCGGACGATCGCCAGGCCGAGCCCCGCGCTCCCGCCCAGCTCCATTCCCTCCCGTTCGCGCGTTCGAGAACGGTCGACCTTGTAGAAGCGCTCGAAGATCCGCCCGCGATGCGCCTCGGGCACGCCGATGCCGTCGTCGGCGACCTGGAAGCGGACCCGCTCGTCGCCGGCAGCCCAGCCGATGCGCACCTCGCCTCCGGCGTGGCTGTACTTCACGGCGTTGTGCGCGAGGTTGAGCAGCGCCTGGCCGAGGCGTCCCGCATCCCCGGCGGCGCGCACGTCGCCTCCGCCCGTGGGCGCCGGCAGGCGGCGGACCGTGATCCGCTGGCGCTCCGCGACCGGTCGGATGCGCTCGACGCATGCCGACACGACCTGCTCCGGATCGAGGGGCTCCAGGGTGAGCGTCGTCTCGCCGCTCTCGATCGTCGAGAGGTCCAGCAGCTCGTCGACCAACTGCGCCAGGTGGTCGGCCTCCCGCTCGATCTGCGTCGCGAAGTCGCGGAGGGTTGCCACGTCCTCGACCGTTCCCGAGCTCACCGTCTCGGCCAGCAGCTTGATCGACGTCAGCGGCGTGCGCAGCTCGTGGCCGATGTTCGCGACGAAGTCACGCCGCACGCGCTCGATGCGCCGCAGGGCCGTGATGTCGTGGAGCGAGAGGACCAGTCCGCCGGGAAGCGGCACCGCATCCACGGCGAAGATCCGCGCACCGAGGTGGCCGAGGTCCGCCTCACCGCTCGTGAAGCGGCGCGTCGTCACGGCCTCGCGCGCCATGGCATCCAGCGGCGCAGACCCGAACGCCGCGATGAGGCTCATGCCGGCCAGGCTGCCCTCGGGGCGATCGGCCAGGGCGGCCGCCTCAGGGCCCGCCCGCAGGATCCGCAGCGAGTGATCGCACAGGATGAGGAGGTCGCCGCCCCGCCGGCCGAGCAGCGCCTCGAACGCCGCCGCGGCCCCTGGGTCGTTCACGCCGGCCGCGGGGCGAAGGCGTAGCCGACGCCCCGCACGGTCCGGAAATGGTTGTGGCCGTCCGAGCCGCGGAGCTTCCCGCGCAGCCAGCTGACATGGACGTCGACGGTTCGTCCGTCGCCGAGGTAGTCGTAGCCCCATACGCGGGCCAGCAGCTGGTCGCGCGTGAAGATGCGTCCCGGTGAGGCGGCCATGTGGGCGAGCAGGTCGAACTCCTTGGTGGTGAGATGGACCGCTACGTCGTCGACGGTGACATGCCGATGCGCCACGTCGATCACCACGCTCCCGAAGCGGAGCTCGTCGGCCTGCTCCGGCGACGCGTCCTCCCGTCGATGGCGCCGCAGGACGGCCTCGATGCGAGCCAGCAGCTCCGGACGGCTGAACGGCTTGGCGACATAGTCATCGGCGCCGACCTTGAGGCCCACCACGCGGTCGATCTCGTCGCCCTTTGCCGACAGGACGATCACCGGCGTCGTCACGCCCTCCCGGCGCAGGACACGGAGGACTTCGATGCCGCTCATGCCGGGCAGCATCACGTCCAGCAGGATGAGGTCGTGGCGGTTGCCACGAGCGGCCTCCAGGGCTCCTTCGCCGTCAGCGGCGGATGCCACCTCGTAGCCCTCTCGCGACAGGTTGAAGGCGAGTGCCTGGCGAAGGGTGGGATCGTCCTCGACGAGCAGCAGGCGCCGTCGCATCGGTGACCCCTAGGGGTTGAGGTCCTCGACCTGGCCGGTCGCCAGAAAGACGACATCCTCCCCGATGTTGGTGACCCGATCTCCCAGCCGCTCGAGATGGTGCGCCGCGAAGAGCATGTGCGTCGTCTGCCGTGCCCGCTCTGGTGCGACCTGCATCAGCTGCATGGCGTCCTCGTACACGCTGTTGTAGAGGTCGTCGAGCTCGTCGTCGCGCTTCGCGACCCCGCGCGCCGCATCCTCGCTGATGTCGACCAGCGCTCTCATGGCCGCGCGGAGCTGCTCCCGGCAGATCTGCTCCATGCGCGGGATCTGCTTGAGGATCGGCGTTTCCGGCTCGGAGGCGAGCTGCTGCGCGAGCTTCGCGATGTTCACCGCGTAGTCGCCCATGCGCTCCAGCTCGGCCGCCGCGTGGTAGAGCGCCAGCAGCTCGCGAACATCGCGCGCCACCGGCGCCTGCGTGGCGATGAGCGTCGTGATCTCCGTGTTCACGTCGCGCTGCAGGTCGTTCACCGCCTGGTCGTCCCACCTCACCCGGTCCGCCAGCTCCGAGTCGCGTTCGATCAGCGATCGGCCGGCTCGTTCCAGCGCGGTCTCCACCTGTGCCCCCAGCCGCAGGACGTCGTCCTTGACCGCATCCAGCGCGCGGTCGAAAGTGGCGCGCGGCCCGCCCCGCGCGACGAGTTGATCGGCTGGTCGTTCCATCGGTCTCCCTCTGCGTCAGCCGAAGCGGCCAGTGATGTAGTCCTCGGTGAGGCGGTTCGCGGGTCGCGTGAAGAGCTCCTGGGTCGGCGCCATCTCCACCAGGTAGCCGGCCCGGTCGTCGCCCATGGTCATGAACGCGGTGTAGTCGCTGACGCGCGCGGCCTGCTGCATGTTGTGGGTCACGATGACGATCGTGTAGTTCTCCTTGAGCTCCCGCATGAGCTCCTCGATCTTCAGCGTGGCGATCGGGTCGAGCGCCGAGCACGGCTCGTCCATGAGGATCACGTCCGGCTCCACGGCGATCGCGCGCGCGATGCAGAGCCGCTGCTGCTGGCCGCCGGACAGGGCCGTCCCCGGCTCGCGGAGCTTGTCCTTCACCTCGTCCCAGATGGCCGCGCGCCGAAGGGACCGCTCGACGAGCTCGTCCATGCTGCCCTTGTAGCCACCGACCCGCGGACCGAAGGCGACGTTGTCGTGGATCGACTTCGGGAACGGGTTCGGCTTCTGAAAGACCATGCCGATCCGGCGCCGAACTTCGACCGCGTCGACCCCGTCGGCGTACAGGTCGACGCCGTGGTAGCGGATGCTGCCCTCGATGCGCGCCGAGTCCACGAGGTCATTCATGCGGTTGAAGCTGCGGAGCAGCGTGCTCTTCCCGCATCCCGAGGGGCCGATGAGGGCCGTGATCCTGTTGCGCGGCACCTTCAGGCTGATGTCCCGCACCGCGCGGAACGCCCCGTAGAAGCAGGAAAGGTTCTCGAGCTCGAACACCACGTCGGCCGGCGCAAAGGCCATCGCGTCGCTCGGCGGCGCCGCAGCGGGAGCGATCTGCTCCGATTCATCGAGCTCGTGTTCGGTCTGCATGAGCCGTATTGTGGGCGCACTCGGGCCCGATGCGCCAGCGGCGCCCAGGTGGCCTGGTTGAGTTTCGACGGGCATCCGGGTCACCACCTTCGTTCGAATCGGTTGCGGAGATAGATCGCCAGGGCGTTCACCAGCAGCAGCACCACGATGAGCACCACGATCGCCGCGTAGACGTTGGGGGCGAAGCTCGGAGGCTTGCGCGCCCAGTCGTAGACCGTGGTCGGGAGGGCGGTATAGCGCCCCTGCAGCGTCTCCACGATGCCGTCGTACTGGACGTTGAATCCGCCGATGACCGCCCCGACCAGCACCAATGGCGCCGTCTCGCCGAACGCCCGCGCCATCGACAGGATCGTGCCGGTGAAGATGCCCGGCGCCGCATACGGCAGGACGTGGCTGCGCACGACCTCCCAGCGCGTGGCGCCGACGCCGAAGGCTGCCTCCCGGATCGCGCCGGGCACGGCTCGCAGCGCCTCGGCCGACGTGATGATGACGATGGGGAGTACGAGGATCGCCATCGTCAGGCCGCCGGCGATCAGGCTCCGGCCGGAGGTTGGCCCCGGCCCCACGATGTCTCCGAGGGCCACGACGAAGACGGCCAGCCCCAGCAGGCCGTACACGATCGAGGGGACGCCGGCCAGGTTGCGCACGGTCGTGTTGATGAAGCGCGTGAACCAGCTGTCGCGCGCGTACTCCTCCAGGTAGACCGCCGCGCCGATCCCGAGTGGGAAGCTGAGGAACACGACGAAGCCCATGAGCCACAGCGAGCCGGCGATCGCCTGGCCGACGCCCGCATCGTCCGGCTGCGAGGCGAGCGGGCTGGTGAGGAAGTCGGTGCCTCGCTGCGCGAGCACCGGCACGCCGTTCACGAACACGACGGCCAGCAGCCAGGCGAGGATCGCGAGGGTGAGCACCAGCAGCCCGACCAGGAGGCCGTGGAAGGCGACGCTGCGCCAATCGGTGCGGCCCCCTTCGATGGCGCGGCGGACGGCCTCCGCGCCGGACACAGCCTGCGCGCGCGGCGTGCTGGCCATCAGTACCGGATCCTGAAGCGGCGAACGAACCGGTCCGCGAGCACGTTGAGTGCGAGCGTGAACGCGAAAAGGAGCAGGCCGACGAAGAAGAGGCTCGGGAACGCGAGCGACGCACCGCGGACCTGGTCCGACCCGGTCGCCAGCGCCGTCATCGCCGCCGTCATGGTCTGCCCCGGCTCGCACGGGTTCACGGTGAACAGCGAGCCGCCGGTGGCGCCCGCCGCGATCGAGACGACCATCGTCTCGCCGATGCCGCGAGAGAGTCCCAGGATCAGCGCGGCCACGATGCCGCTGATCGCGGCGGGGAACACGATCTGGAGGCTGGTTGTTCGCTGCCGGGCACCAAGCCCGTAGGCCGCCTCGCGGAGTGAGCGTGGCACGGCGTACATCGCATCCTCGGCCACCGAGGCCACGAGCGGCGTGATCAGGATGCCGACCCCGATCCCGGCCGCCATCAGGTTGGAGCTCTCCGTCGGGCCGGGACACACCGTGTCGACCACCGTCGGGCTGATGACCTGAAGGGCGAAGTAGCCGAGCACCACGCTGGGGATGCCGGCCAGCACCTCGAGGATCGGCTTCACGGTCCGGCGGACGCGTCGAGAGGCGTACTCGCTGAGGTAGATGGCCGCCCCTAGGCCCAGCGGTGCCGCCACCAGCATGCCGATGCCCGCGACCGTGAGCGTCCCGGCCACGATGGTCTGGATACTGTAGAGGTCCCGCCGCGGGAACCAGCCGCGCTCAAAGAGGAGCGCCGGATCGACCTGCGAGATGAAGGTCCATGCCTGCCCCGCCAGGGACAGGATGATGAGGAAGCTGATCAGGATCGAGAGCGACGCGGCCGAGACGAACAGCGCCCGCACGCCGAGCTCTCGACGGCGGCGCGCGGCGCTGCCACGCAGGTCGTCGATCGAAAGGCGGGGGGGCTCCTGGGCGCTCGAGCTGGCCGTCATCGGACGATGGCTACCTTACACGTGGGCGAGCGAGCGAAGGAGCCGGACGGGGTACGCCCCGCCCGGCTCTTCGGTGGTGTTGCGACCCGAGTCGGCTCAGCGGCCTTCCCAGGCCTCGAGGGTTCCCGCCGCCTGCTCGTCGGTGAGCGCGACGTACCCGACGTCGGCGGCGAGGGCCAGGCCGTCTGGCGACACGTAGTAGTCGATGAACGAGGCCAGTGCCGGGTTCTCCTCGACGGAGGCGAGGTTGGGGTAGATGAACAGCGGACGGCTGATCGGGTAGCTCTCGTCAGCCACCGTCTCCGCGGACGGCGCCACGCAGCCGTCACCGCCATCGATCTCCAGGGAGGTGAGTCCCTCCGCCTCACCGGCGAAGGCCAGACCGACCCAGCCCAGGGATGACGGGCTGCCGGCGATGCCTTCCACGATCACGTTGTCGTTCGCCGACGCGGTGTAGTCGATTCTCGAGACGTCCTCGGTCCCACGCGCCTCGGCGATGTCGGCGATGACGATCTCGATAAAGCTGTCGTAGGTCCCCGACTCCTCGCCCGGCGCGGTGATGTCGAGCGACGCATCCGGGTAGGGGGCGTTCGAGGCGCCGAACTCGTCACCGAGCTCCCCCTCCAGCTCCTCCGCCAGATCGTTCGCGTCGCTCCAGTTGGCGAAGCCCTCCGACTCGGGCCCCAGGAGGGCGTACAGGTCCAGGAAGCTCAGGCAGGACACGTCTGTGTTCTCGGCCGACGTCACGACCGAGAGACCGTCGTAGGCGACGAGGAGCTCGACGTACTCCACGCCGTTCTCCTCACACGCAGCCATCTCTTCTTCGCTGATCGCGCGGGAAGCGTCGCTGATGTCCGTCTCGCCGTTGCAGAACAGGGCGAAGCCGTCGCCCGTGCCCGGGCCTTCCACGGTGTACTCGAAGCCGCTGTTCTCCGCGGCGAAGGCCTCCGCCACGGCGTTGGTGATCGGCTCGACGGTCGACGAGCCGGAGGCGAAGATCTCGCCATCTCCGCCGCCGCCCCCCGAGGCGGCGCCCCCGGAGCCTTCGGCGGGTTGCGTGGCGTCGGCTGCGCTGCCCTGGCAGGCGGCGAGCACCAGGGTCAGGGTCATGCTGATCCCCAGCAACGATCGCCCCCACTTGCGATTCACGTTCAATGCATCCTCCGGTGGAATGAGATGGCGGCAGGCGAAAGCGCGCTGCTCACCAATGGTGTGCGGCGCCAGCATCGGCGCGCGCATTTAACGTGGCCTTAGCGGAGCGTCAAGGCTGGGTTAAGGAGCGCGTCAGGTGCCGATGCCGAATCGGGCCACGGCCAGCCCGATGCCGCCGCCCGCGGCCACCAGGACGACGGAGGGCACGCGTCCCGACCACAGAGCAGCGGCGCTTCCGAGCAACAGGGCGATCGTCAGCGGGTCCCGTACGGCGGACGCGCCGAGCTGCAGCGAGACGACGGCCATCAGGCCGAGCGCCGCGGCGTTCACGCCGTCCAGCAGCGCGGCCGTGAGCGGGCGGTCTCGCAGCCGCTCCGCGATCGGCCCGACGATCGCCACGAACAGGAAAGCGGGCAGGAAGATGGCGACCGTCGCGACCGCGGCCCCGGGAATGCCGGCCAGCACGTAACCGATGAAGGTGCCGGTGGTGAACAGCGGGCCAGGCGTCACCTGGCCGATCGCGACGGCGTCGAGCAGCTGCGCATCGGTCAGCCACCCGAGCCGCTCGACCAGGTCGCCGCGCAGAAAGGCGAGCAGGACGTAGCCGGATCCGTACAGCAGCGCGCCGGCCTTCAGGAACACCGCCCCGAGCGTCAGCAGGTTGACCGATGCCGCCGCCGCGGCCGGTACGAAGATGCCGATCGCGGCCGCGGGGTGACCTATGCCCAAACGGACGGCCGCAGCCGCGATGGCGCCGCCGGCGAGGAGAGCCAGCTCGTTGACGCCGACCAGCCACAGGACCCCGGCGGCGACCGCGATCGCGATCGGCAGGGGCCCCCGCAGCGCCGTGCGGGCGAAGGCGAGCAGGGCGAGCGCGACGATCGACACGATCACCGGCTTGATGCCGTACAGCAGCCCCTCGCCCGCGGGCGTGCTGCCGAACGCCACGTACGCCCAGGCCAGCGCGAGAACGATGGCGGCTGCCGGCACGATGAACGCCAAGCCCGCGACGACGAGCCCCGTGCCACCGGCGCGCAGGCGTCCGACGTGCATCGCCATCTCGGTCGAGTTCGGTCCGGGGATGAGGTTCGTGATCCCCACGAGATCGATCATCTGCTGGTCGGTCAGCCAGCCGCGTCGGTCCACCACCTCGCGCCGCATGAGGGCGATGTGGGCCGCCGGTCCGCCGAACCCGATCACGCCCAGCGTGCCGAACACCGTGAGCAGCTCAGCGAGGCGGTGGCGGCGAGTCATCCGGCGACGGTAGCAGTGACCCGGGGCGCGATGTGCGGCGGCGACCGGCCACGCAGCACCGTGATCGGCGGAATGCCGCCCTGCGTGTCCGGCTCAGGTCATTCCGAGCAGCCGAGCCAGTGCCGCTGCGGCGGCCGCGAGGATCACCACGGCCAGGACCGGTGCCCGCAGCGCGATCGCGACGGCCCCTGCCCCCACGCCCACGAGGCGCGCGTCGATGACGAGCCGCTGGGCATCACCGAGTGTTGCGGTGGCCACGAGCGCGGCGAGCAAGGCCGGGGCGAGGAGAGCCACGACGGACTGGGCCGGCGCGGGTAGCGGACGGCCGCCGAGGAGCACGGGTCCAGCGCCCTTGATGGCCATCGTGCCGAGGCCGACGGCGCCGACGATGATCCAGGCGTCGCTCATCGTCGCGCGAGGCCGATGAGCGCGGCGGACGCCGCGGCGATGATCGGCACGCCAGTGGGCGTGAACGGCGTGAGGGCCAGCGCAATGAGGCCGCCGATGGCCGCGGCCACGACCGCCCGTCTCGACCGTAGCTGTCCGATCAGCAGCGCGAGGAAGAGCGCCGGGAACGCCGCGTCCAGGCCGAGGGCCGCCGGGTCGCCGAGCGCGTCGCCCCCGATCACCCCGACGACCGTGCCAGCGACCCACGCCAGCCACAGCACGACACCGGCGCCGACGAGCCGCCCAGGCTCGAAGGTGCCGTCGCCGCGAGCAGCGATTGCCCACGACTCGTCCACGACCAGCTGTGCCTTGGCGAAGCGCGCCGCGACGCCCCCCGCCAGGACGCGGGCAACGCTCACTCCGATCGGGAGGTACCGGGCATTGAGCAGCAGGGCGGCCGTGATGGCGGTGATCGGCTGGCCCCCCGCGCCGAGGATCGACGCGGCCGCGAACTGCGCCGACCCCGCGAACGTGGTGGCGCTCATGACGATGGCCGGGAAGGCCCCCATGCCGCCGCTGGCGGCAGACAGCACGCCGAACGAGACGCCGAACAGACCGACGGCGACGGCGAGGGGCACCGCGCTGACCGCCCCGGCGCGCAGCTCGAAGCGGATGGGAGGCGACTCGGCCATCGGCTGGTGCCTACTGGGCGGCGGTGCGGCGGGCCACTTCGGCGCGGACGGCGGGCGCCACGACGGATCCGAACAGTTCGATCGAGCGCAGCACCTGCTCGTGAGGGATCGAGCCGATCGTGAACTGGATCAGGAACCGGTCGTGCGCGAAGATCTCATGCTGGAACAGGATCTTCTCGATCACCTCGTCCGGCGAACCGACGAAGCTCGACCCGTGCAGCCCGCGCGAGGCCTCGAACTGGTCGCGCGACATCGGCGGCCAACCTCGCTCTCGCCCGATGCGATCCATCATCAGCTTGGTCGGCCCGAAGGCGATCTCGGCAGCCTCCGCCCCGGAATCGGCGATGAAGCCATGCGAGTTGATGCTGAACGCGGGAGCCGGGTCGTGCCCGGCGGCCGCCGCGGCTCGGCGGAAGAGCTGCGCGAAGGGAGCGAAGCGTTCGGGCTCCCCACCGATGATCGCGAGCGCCATCGGGATCCCGAGCGTGCCCGCCCGCACCGCCGACTCCGGCGTCCCGCCCACCGCGATCCACACTGGCAAGGGATCCTGGGCCGGGCGCGGATATACGCCACGATCGTCGATCGACGCACGGTGCCGCCCGCCGGGCCACGTGATCCGCTCGCTCCTGCGCAGCTCCAGGAGCAGGCGGAGCTTCTCCTCGAACAGGCTGTCGTAGTCCCGAAGCTCGTACCCGAACAGCGGGAACGACTCGATGAAGCTGCCACGGCCGGCCATGATCTCGGCCCGACCACCGCTCAGCAGGTCGAGCGTCGCGAACTGCTGGAAGACTCGGACCGGATCGTCCGAGGAAAGCACGTTCACGGCGCTCGTCAGGCGGATGCGGCGGGTCCGCTCGGCCGCGGCGGCGAGGACGACGGCGGGGGCGGAGACGACGTAGTCGGGACGGTGGTGCTCGCCGACGCCGTACACGTCCAGGCCGATCCGATCCGCCAGCTCCACCTCTTCGACGAGGTTTCGCAGCCGCCGCTGCACGCTGATCTGCTCGCCCGTTCGAGCGTCCGGCGTGACCTCGCCAAAGGTGTAGATCCCGAGCTCCATGCGTCGTCCTCTTGCGGCTGTCCGTGCGGCGGCATCGGCCATGGTAGGGCGTCAGCCTCACGGAAGCTGCGCTGCCAGCCGGCTCGCCGGTGAACCTTCGCGCGGTGCGCGCGCTAGTCGGGATGATGGACATTGAGGCCCCGCCCGACCCGTGCGCCGATCCTGAGCGCCGCCGCTTCGACTTCTGGATCGGCAGCTGGGAGGTCCGTCAACCGGATGGCACACTGGCAGGCCGAAACCGCATCGAGCGCCTGTTCGACCGCTGCGTGCTCGCCGAGCACTGGGAGGGCGAGAGCGGTCTGCGCGGCGCGAGCTACACCGCGTATGACGCGAGCCGCGGAACATGGCATCAGACGTGGGTGGACAGCTCCGGCTCACTGCTGCTGCTGGACGGCGGCTGGCGGGACGGCGCCATGGTGCTGGAAGGGTCGACCCCGCCCGGCGCGGAGGGTGCCGTTCGCCACCGGATCAGCTGGTCCGTCGTGGGAGACGGCGCCCACGCCGTGCGGCAGCACTGGGAAGTCTCCAACGACGACGGCGCGACGTGGTCCACCGCATTCGACGGGCGGTACCGGCGCGCGGAGCCGTGGGACGAGGCAGCGGCAGCCGGGAGTCCCGCCGAACAGGGGTGACGGGAACGCCGTCAAGTGGCGGAAGCCGCGCCTGACCACTCCCGGGCTCCTCGACTGCCCAGGACCCTTCACTACACTGGCCCCGTGTCGGCGGGCCGTTAGCTCAGCGGTTAGAGCAGGGGACTTTTAATCCTCGTGTCGTGGGTTCGAATCCCACACGGCCCTCACTGACAACACAACCCGGCGGAACGACGGGGCGGCCGGAGCCGTCCACTCAACCTCGGTGAGCCCGGCCGCGCGCGTGGCCGCCACGCGCTCGACCAGGAGAGCGGCGATGTCCGCCGGGCGCTCGTCCGAGGCGGCAGGGATCGCCGCCCCATCGTCAATGAAGTCGCCCCACTGGTGCTGCCTGCGGAGCGTGCCCGACGCCGTCCTGCCCAGCTAGCCCGGATTTCCGCGAAATCCTCGAGCCAGTAGCGGCGGTCGGGGCGCAAACGCGGGCGTGGGGGCGATTCCTCATTGGCTTTTCGCCGCCCCGGATCTCGATCGCGACGTGCGTTGAGGCTCGCACCTGAGTCTGAACGGTCACTGGCCTTGTTGCCTTGCCTGGCCGGAGAGGAGCTGCTGGCGGAGGTCCCGTCATTCGTGACCGACTCGCTCCGCTGATCGACACTGTGACTTGCTGAGCCGGGACACTCCGTCAGTGCCCGATGTCCAGATTGGCGGCCAGGGCCGGCCAGCTCGCGTGCGCAAAGGCGGCACGGGAGCCCTCCCGGCCGCGCTCGAGGAACCACCATGGACCAGCGGTGACGGTTTACGGAGCTCGCAGCCCGGCGCGCCGTCCCGCGCGCGCGTGCACGGAAACGCGCGGGCGTGACGAGCGACCGACCAAGCACTACGTCGCATGGAGTGCCTCGGTGGGGGAGACCCGCGCCGCCTGACGTGCAGGATAGATTCCTGCCACCACGCCGACTGCGAGTGAGGCTGCGATACCGGCCGCGATGCCCATCAACGGCAATACGAGCGGCCACCCCTGCCCTCCGGCGTATAGCCACGCAAAGGCGGTCCCGAGAACGGCGCCTGCAACGCCCCCGCTGCCGGCGAGAAGCAGCGCCTCGACCACAAACTGGCCGGCGACGTCCCGGCGGGTTGCGCCGAGGGCACGCCGCAGCCCAACCTCCGTTCGGCGCTCCAGCACCGACATGAGCATGACGTTCGCGATGCCAACGCCGGCCACAACCAGCGCCAGCGTGCCGAGCCCGACGAGGAGCGCGGTAAACGCCGTCTCGGCGGCGGCACGAGCTTCCAGCGCGTCCGACGGCCGCGCCACGCGAACCTCCTCGGGATTGGGCGGATTTGCGGTGGCCGCCAGCACCTGCCTGACCTGGTCGATGACCTTCGGCGTGGTCCGCACGTAGAGCGTGTCGAACGAGCTGGCCGTGCCGAACACGTCCGTCGCAATCTCGGGGCCAATAATTGCCGAGCGGTCGAGCTCCGGAGCGAGGGCGTTTGGCTTGAGAATGCCGACCACGCTGAACCACCGGTCGCCGATGCGGACCAGGACGGGCGTGTCAACGGCGGTGATGCCGAGACGCTGGGCGGCAACGCTGCCGAGCACAACCGCGGGGTACGCCGACGTGGCGCCGTTGAGAAATTCGCCGTCCGCGAGCTCTAGGCCCAGGGTCTCGTCGAGGTCCGTCTCGGCCGCCACGACGCCGATGCCGCCGGTCTGCGACTCCGGCACGAGGTCGGTGCGGCGCACGCTTGCATCGACGTTGGTCGTGCCGCTCACAGCCTCGACCGCACCGATGCGCTCCACCATCCCCGATGCCGCCTCTGGCAGCGACGAGCCGGACCCGAGGAGCGATTGCCCCGCGGTGACCGTCAGCAGGTTGGTCCCCAGACGATCGAGCGAGGCTAGCAGGTTGGCACGGCTCGACTCGCTGATGCCGACTACGGCTACGATTGCCGCGATTCCGATCGCGATCCCAACCGCCGTGAGCGTCGTGCGCAGCCGCCGCGCGCCGAGGCCATGCCAGCCGACGGCCACGAAGTCGCGCCACGCGAGGCGTCCGCCATCAGGCAGTGCGGTGGGAGTCATCGGTCCACTCCGGTATCTCGGACGACGCGCCCGTCGAGCAGCTCCACGCGCCGCGGCAGCTCTGCCGCGATGGCCGGGTCATGAGTGATGACCGCAATCGTGACGCCGTCCGCGTTGAGCTGGCGCAGCAGCGCGAGGATCGCGGACCCGGTCGCCGAGTCGAGATTGCCGGTCGGCTCGTCGGCGAGAACGTACGCCGGCTCGCCGACGAGGGCGCGGGCGATCGCGACCCGCTGACGCTCGCCGCCGGACAGCTGGGAGGGCCGATGCGACGCGCGGCTAGAGAGCCCGACGCGGTCGAGCAGTTCTGCCGCCCGACGCCACCGCTCTGCGAACGGCACACCCGCGTACAGCAGCCCGAGTGCGACGTTCTCCACGGCGGTGAGTCCAGGCAGCAGGTGGAACTGCTGGAATACGAACCCGATGCGTCGGGCGCGGATCGCGGCCGCCTCGGCGTCGGTAAGGGTCTCCACGGCGTGCCCGTCGACGGCTATGCTGCCCTCCGTCGGCGTGTCGAGGGTCCCGGCGATGTGGAGCAGGGTCGACTTCCCGGAGCCCGAAGGCCCCACGATTCCCACGAGCTCGCCCGGATGGAGCGCGAGGCTGACGTTGCGGAGCGCGTCGACCGGTGGAGTGCCCGGATAGCGCTTGGTGACGTCGGTGAGCGCAAGGACCGGCGCTGTCATGGGATCACCACCTTGTCCCCCGCGGCGAGATCCCCCTGCACCTCCACCCACCCATCGGCAAACATGCCCACCTCGACCGGGACGAGATCGACACTCCCGGACTCGGTCACGCGCTCGACCGCGTACCCGCCCTCGAGCAGCGCGAGCAGCGCGCCGACCGGGACCGCGAGCACGTCGTCGCGTTCCTGGCGCACGAGGAGGATCTCCACCGGAGCGTTTCCGGCATCTGGGAGGTCCTCGTCGAGCGTCAGCGTCACGCCGTAGCTCTGGGAGCCGTCCTGAGCGGTCGTCGGCACGGAGTCGACGTGCTCCACGGTCGCCGTAACTACCGTGCCGTCGCTGAGCTCGACCTCGACGCTGTCGCCGGCGTCCACGCCTTGGAGCTGCGAAGCGGAGAGGCTTGCGGTCACCACGCGCTCGGTATCGGTGACCCGCACGACCGGCGCCCCCGGCCCGACATTGGCCCCGCGCGTCGCCTCGAGGCCTGCGATGATCACCGCATCCGGCTCGAAGACCACGTCGCCGGTGTCGACCACGCCGTCGACCTCCTGGCCCGTCGCTTCCTGCCACGCCTCGACGGCCGCGGTCGTCGCGTCGTCCCACGTCTCGTCGACCGTCAGATCGTCTCCATAGCCGAGCTCGACGAGATTGGCCTCGAGCTGCTCGACGTCCTCGCCGGTGACGTCCTCGGAGAGCGAGCGCCATACTGGCATCTCGCCGTAGAGCAGGAGGGTCGGCGCGCCGTTCACTTCCCACAGCACATCGCCGCGCTCGATGAGGTCGCCGGCGGCGGGCAACCGGGTCACCGTCCCGGGCGCCGCTGCCGCCAAGGGCCGCTCCTCGCCGTGGCCGAGGGTCCCATCGATCTCGTCGACCACGCGAAGGGTGCGTTCCGCCACTCGCTCCGTCGCTCGCGGCTCCGACTCGCCGGCGGCGTCGGCGGGCTTGGCGGCGGTGCTCCAGGCCACCACGGCTACCACGCCGGCCGCAGCAACGGCGCCCGAGCCGATCGCCAGGATCCTGCCTCGCCGGCTCATGGCCCCACCTCCTCGACGGTTCCGTCGATGACACCTTCGAGGTGTGAGCGGCACTCTGCCTCCGCGGCCTGGAACTCTTCGCTCATCGGATCGAAGTCGTCCTGGGAGCCGGGCCGGACGACAATGCCGCCGTTACCTGGATCCGGCATGTCGATGCCGTGCTCGCGCATGCACTCGGCGAACGCCAGGAACGCTTCCTCCTCCTCGGCGCTCAGCGGAGGAGCGTCGCCCGGCTCGAGTGCGCCGAGTCCTTCGAGATGGTGGTCGCACCCCTGCTCTGCAGCGCGGAACTCGTCACTGTTCGGATCGAACGGCGGAACGTCTCCGGGCACAGCCTCGGCGACGTCGCCCTGCCCACCCCCTTCGCCTGCCCCCCGAAAGACAGGATCCGGCAAGTCGATGCCGTTCTCTCGCATGCACTCGGTGAACGAGAGCAGCGCCTCCTCGGGATCGCTGACTGCCGCGGATGCGGTCGCACTCGGCGTCGCGTCGTCCTCGCCGGTCAGCGTCGCGACGCCGTCACTGGCGCCGCACGCCGCGAGGAGGACGGCGGACAGGACCCCGACGGCAAGGAGCCCTCGACGTCGGCCTGATCTGTTTGTCATCGCTCTATACCTCAAGGCTCGGACGACGGTCGCCGTCCCATTGCCACGAGGGTCCAGGACACGCCTGAAAGGCGTCTGAGAATCGCCGGGTCAGGTGGCCGGTAGCTTCACCAGGAAGCGGGCACCGCCGGTCGCGCGGTTCTCAGCGGCGATCGTCCCCCCATGTCCCTCCGCAATCCATCGCGCGATCGCGAGCCCAAGGCCCACACCGCCCGCGCTCGCTGTTCGCGCGCGATAAAAACGATCAAATATGCGGTCAATCTCGTCGGGCGCAATGCCTGGCCCCTCGTCCTCGACGACAAGCTGCAGACCGGGGGCTGTGCGCCGAAGGGCGATTAGGACCGGCGAACCGGGTGGTGAGTGCCGAATGGCGTTGTCCACCAGGATCCCGACGAGCTGCTCCAAGCGGCGGCGGTCACCCTCCAGATGGATTGGCTCGACGTCGGTTCGGACGCGGACCCCTTCGCGCCGCGCCAGCGGGGCCAGCCGCTCTACGACAGCGACGACCGCCTCGTCCAAGCGCACCGGCGCCCGCTCCAGCTCCAGCGTGCCCGCCTGCATGCGCGCGAATACGAGGAGCTCGTCAACCAACTCTGTCAAACGGTCGGCTTGCTGGTCGATCTCATCAAGCGGTCCGCCCGGCGCACCGATGCCCGTGGGCTGTCTGCGCGCGTCGGTCACGGCGGCCTTAACGATCGCGAGCGGGGTCCGGAGCTCGTGACCCGCATCGGCCGCAAACTCGCGCTGGCGCCGCATTGATTCACGGATGGGAACGAGCGCACGACCGGCATACAACCAGCCAAGGAAGATCGCCACACCGAGCACCCCGAGGCCGCTGAGAAGCAGGGTGGTTCGTAGGCTGTCGAGAGCGCGGCGCTCGGCTTCGAGGTCTTGCAGTACCTGGACTACGTACGTGCCGACCGAAGTTTCCACGGGTTGACTGAGGATGCGAGCCGCCCGTCCCGTGACGGCGGCCTCGCGAACATCGGTCTGCCCCGCTCGCGCCACCTCCAGACCTTCTTGGTGCGGCAAGCCCAGCGACTCGACGACACGCTGGAGGCCGACGACCTCGCCGTCGGGCTCTACCACGAACGCCAAACTTCCCGACGCGGTGCCGAGGAAGCTGATTCCGACCGTCGGCCCCTCCAATGGGATCGAGATCGGGCCGGCCGCCTCGACCGGCCCCCCGCGCATCGCAATGATGGGTGCCACCTCCACGGCGCGACGCTCGAGCTCCGCTCGGGCGTCAGCCTCGAGTGAGCGGGCAACGCTGAGGTAGATGAGTCCCCCGACGACGAACAGCACGGCCAGCGTCAGGCCGCCACTCCACGCCGCGAGGCGCCACCGGGTGCCCCGGAGGAGCCGCGCCTCGTCGCTTCCCGGCTGGGGGGTAGTCATCGCTCGGTAATGCGGTAGCCGATGCCGCGCGCCGTTCGGATTAGGCCCCCGGCGCCCCCGAGCTTGGAGCGCAGGTAGTGAACGTACGCGTCCACGCTGTTGAGCGTCACCGCAGCGGCCAACGGCCATGCGTGGTCGAGAAGCTGCTCGCGGGAGAGAACCTGGCCCTTGTGGCGGAGGAGGCACTCGAGCAAAGCGAACTCGCGCCCGGTGAGCTCCACCTCCCGTCCGTCGACCCTCACCGACCGCGAGCGCTCGTCAAGGATGATGGGCCCGCAGCGCAGCAGCGGGCCGCTGGTCGAAGCTGATCGACGACGCGCCAGCGAACGCAGGCGAGCGGCGAGCTCTTCGTATGCGAAGGGCTTCACGAGGTAGTCGTCCGCGCCGGAGTCGAGCCCGGCCACGCGGTCGTCGACGGTGTCGCGGGCGGTCAGCATCAGGATCGGCACCTTGGAGCCCCGCCGCCGAACGCGGCGCGCTACGTCCAGCCCGCTGATCCCCGGAAGCTTGACGTCGAGCACAATGGCCTCCAGGCCGCCCTGCGTTGCCAACATATCAAGCGCCCCCTCGCCTGACGTAGCTAGTTCCACGATATGCCGATCCGACGTCAGAAGCCGCAGTAGCAGCTTGGCAAGCGCCGGGTCATCCTCGACGACGAGCAGGTGCATGTCGACATGCTGGCACGCGGATTCTGAGAGCGGTCTGAGAGTGGGATTACGGTCGCGGTCGGCGAGACTTCCAAGCCGTTCGTCGGCGCGCGATATGGCGCCGGGAGGACGCGTTCCACCGGAAAGGTATGGCCTCGGAAACGACGGCCGAACGTGGGCTCTGGTGCAGCGATGTTCGCCAGTGCGCGGCAGGCCGAGGAGCGTAGCCGTCACACTGACTGACCGAGCGCCGGGAGAGCCTCAGGCCACGTACCAAGCGAGCGGATCGTCTGTAGCGTTGTGTTGCGAGCGTGGGGCGCCGGCCCACACGGCCCTCCACGACGGCAGGAACCGGAGGAGGCGAGCCGCCTGCGGCGTCCACTCGAGCCCGAGCACACGCCGATGTCGGTACTTCAGTTCGATGGCGGGCGCGGTCCACCGGGCGTACCGTCGGGTGCAGGCGCATCGAAGACGCCGTCCGCACCAGGATGATGGATGGGCATTCGGCGTCGCATCGGCCAGCCTCAGGCAAGCAGCCTCGC
>JASLBU010000011.1 GCA_030146365.1 Candidatus Limnocylindria bacterium
GGCACCTCCCACATGACCTCGAACTCGTTGCCGTCGGGGTCGCGTCCGTACAGCGACTTGCTCACGCCGTGGTCAGATGCGCCCGTCAACGCCCCCATCTCCCGGAGGCGTGCGGACATCTCCGCTAGGCCCTCGATCGTGTCGATCTGCCATGCGAGGTGGTACAGGCCGACGGATCCCCGGCTGGGCCGCGGAGCGGAGGCTCCGATCTCGAAGAGACCCAGGTCGTGATGGTTGTGGCCTGACGGCGATCGCATGAAGACGGCGCGCATTCCGGGCGGGCGCTCGAGCTCCTCGAAGCCGAACGCATCCCGGTAGAAGGTCGCGGCGGCATCGGCGTCACGCACGAACAGGACTGCGTGGTTGAGGCGGGTGATGGGCATTCCTCAGCGCTCCAGATTCCAGCCGGGGCTCCAGCTCCAGCCGTTCGACGCGGTGGGGCCGATGTTGGCGTCGGCCATGGCGACCTTCATGAGATCGGCTTCCTTTCGTGGCGCTCGGGACTCAGTCGACGGCCCACTGACGGAGCCTGGTCGGCGTGATGCGGAGGGGAACGGCGTACTCGGCGGCGAAGGATGCCGGGTCGGCTCCCAGCCGCTCGATGAGGACGGCGTACTTCTCGACGTATCCCGAAAGGCGATCGGCGAATGGGGCGGCGGGATCGACGACCGCCGTCCCGCTGACCACCGTGATCTCGTCACCGAGCTCATCCGTGCGGAGCGCGAATGCCACCTGCGGGTTGGCGGCGATGTGGCGGAGCTTCGGCTTGCCGCGCTGGGAGTACACCAGGATCGTTCGCCGGTCCCACCAGAACCAGACAGGCGTGGGCACCGGCTGGCCCTCGGGGGAGACGGTGATCAGCCACCCGACGAGGTCCGATTCGAGGCGCCCATCGGCACGCGCCCCCTTCTCGGTTCCCGGATCGATCACCACGGCGCGATAATGCCACCGATGTTCTACGTGCAGCGCGGCGACGTCCCACATAAGCGCCACACCCAGTTTCGCAAGCCCGACGGCGGACTCTACGCCGAGGAGCTCTTCGGCGTCGAGGGCTTCAGCGGTCGGGCCAGCCTCCTCTATCACCACACGCCGCCCACGCAGACGCACCGGATCGAAAAGGTCCGCGACGTCCGCCTGGAGCAGTCACCGGACGAAGCCGGCGGCGCGCACCGGCATCGGCTCGTCAACACCAAGGATCTCGCTGCCAGGGGGGATGCGCTGACGGGGCGGGTCCCGCTCTTCTACAACGGTGACGTCACCTTCGGCGTCGTGCTGCCCGCGGAGCCGATGGAGCGGTTCTACCGCAACGGCGAGGCGGACGAGATGTACTTCGTCCACACCGGCACCGGCGTCCTGGAAACGAACTTCGGGCCGCTCGACTACGGCCCCGGCGACTACCTCGTCATCCCGATCGGCACCACGTACCGGCTCCAGCCGTCTTCGCCCGACCAGCGCATGCTGTGGGTCGAATCGCCGTCGTCCATCGTCCCGCCGAAACGCTACCGCAACGACTTCGGCCAGCTGCTCGAGCACTCGCCGTACTCGGAGCGTGACATCCGCCCGCCGGCCGAGATGGCGCCGATCCTCGAGGATGGCGACTTCGTGATCGAGGTCAAGACGCGCGGCCGGATCACTGCCTACCACTACCGGCACCATCCGTTCGACCTCGTCGGCTGGGACGGTCACCTGTGGCCGTTCGCGTTCAACATCGGCGACTTCGAGCCGATCACCGGGCGCATCCACCAGCCGCCCCCGGTGCACCTCACCTTCCAGCCGCGCAACTACGTGATCTGCTCGTTCGTGCCGCGCAAGTTCGACTACCACCCGCTCGCCATCCCCGCGCCGTACAACCACTCGAATATCAACAGCGACGAAGTCATCTACTACGTCGCCGGCAACTTCATGAGCCGTCGCGGCGTGGACATCAGCTCCTTCACCATCCATCCGGCCGGCATTCCCCACGGCCCCCATCCGGGGTCGGTGGAAGCGTCCATCGGCAAGGAGGCGACCGAGGAGCTGGCCGTGATGATCGACACGTTTCACCCGCTCCACCTCACGCGCCAGGCCTCCGAGCTGGAGGACGATCGCTATCCGTACTCGTGGCTGCCGCCGGAGGACGGCGGGGAGCACGCCCGCGAGCTGTCTGACCGTGGCCCCGAGGCCTTCCCGGACTAGGACCCACTTGCCGTCGGCGGCCGGTTGGCCTACAGCCCCGCTCGCGTGGTGCGCTTCTGGCAGTAGGATCGCCATGACTTCATCAGGAGCGCCCGACATGACCGATGCCACCGCCGTCCCCGTCAACATGTTCGAGAACGACCGCGAGCTGATGGTCGTCGCGCCGATGCCGGGCGTCGCTCCCGAGGACATCAGCCTCGACGTCACCGACGACGGCCAGCTGACCCTCCGCGCGGCACAGCACGGCGAGGGACAGGAGCGGATCGCCTACCTGCTGCGAGAGTGGTCGTACGGCCCGTACGAGCGAACGATCGAGCTGCCGTGCGCCGTGGATGCCCGGCGGGCGAACGTCAGCTACGGCAACGGCGTGCTGACGATGACCTTCCCGAAGGCCGCGGCGCACGCCGCCGGTCGCGTGCTGGTGGAGCGCACGGGGCACGCGCGAGGTGCGTCGGCCGGCCATCGAGGCACGCGCGGTGGCGACCATGACGACCCGAACCCCGATGATGGGAGCAGCGCGACCACGGTCGTGGTGTGATCCTCTACTTCCTCCGGCACGGCAAGGCGGAGGCGCCCACGGCGGGGAATGATGAGGCGCGCTCGCTCACGGATGCGGGCGCCGCGGCGCTGCGTGCGGCAGCACCACTCTGGCGCCGGCTCAACCTGCGACCCGACGTGGTCGTCTCGAGCCCCCTGCGACGTGCGATTCAGACGGCCGAGCTCTGCTGCGAGGCGATCGGAGGGACCCCGATCACGAGCGACCGCCTGCGCCCCGGGGCTGAGTGGGCCGATTTCGGCCGGACGCTGGCCGAGCATCCGGATGCGCGCCGGATCCTGTTCGTCGGGCACGAGCCTGACCTCTCGGGAGCCGTAGCGACCCTGACCGGAGCGTCGTCGGTGCGGATGCGCAAGGGAGGCCTGGCCTGCGTGGAGTTCTATGGCGTGCCGGAGCCGGGGGCAGGAGAGCTCGCCTGGCTCATCGATCCCGATCTCTACGCCGATGACGGCGCCTGAGTGCGCTCGCTGGACCACGCGGCATTGCGGCTCCTGGTCGTGGCCGGCATCGGCGCGGCGATCGGGGCCGCGACGTCGTTCGGGCAGACGTTCCTGCCGGATGAGCTTCGACCGCTCGCGAACTCCAGCGGCAGCTGGTGCGCGGTTGCCTTCCTTCTGGCTGGCGTCGCCCGAAGGCCCGCCGAGGGCGCGGCAGCCGGCGGGCTCACCCTGGTCGCCCTGCTGACGGGGTACGAAATGACCTCGGTCCTGCGCGGATTCGGTGTTGGCGTGCGGTCCATCTTCGTCTGGTCGTTGGCGGCCGTGACTGCGGGACCCGCCCTCGGCGTGGGCCGCCGATGGCGCGGTGCGCACGACGTCAGGCGACGGGCGTGGGGCGTCGGCGTCCTGCCGGGCGTCCTCGTCGGCGAGGGGATCACGTCCCTCGCCACGGTCGCCGGCACGACGTTCGCCGGGTACTGGATCGGCAGCAGCGTGGCTGGGCTGCTGGTCTTCTGGTTGCTGGGTCGCTCCGAGCTCGGCGACAGCCGCGGCTGGGCCCTCGCCGCGGCATGCGGGATTGCCGTCGCTGCTGCTTTCGTGGTCGCGTATTTGGTCGTTCTCCCCGCACTGCTCTGACGGAGATCACATGCCAACCACAACCGTGAACGTTCGAAGCTTCACCAACGCAGACGAGCAACGCGACTTCCCGCTCGGCCGGTTCGACCTCGTGCGCATCGGCGGCATGAGCGTCGGTCGCGCACGGTACGAGCCGGGCTGGCGATGGTCGGAGCACGTCGGTGCGGCTCTCGGCCAGGCGGTCTGCGACGTCGCGCACCTGGGCCTGGTCATCTCCGGTCGCAACCGGATCGAGATGAGCGATGGGCGGGTGGTGGAGGTCGGACCCGGGGATCTGTTCGAGATCGGTCCCGGCCACGACTCCGTCGTCGTCGGGGACGAGCCGTACGTCAGCATCCACTTCCTCGGCGCGGATCGCTACGCAACACCGGAGTGACCACGGAGCCGCGGCGGGTCACCCGGGTCAGCGCCTACGCCGTGTGCGTGGATGACGCGCAACGCCTCCTGCTGTGCAGGATCGCCCCGGGCTACACGCGTGACGACGACGGGAGGTGGACGCTCCCCGGCGGAGGGCTCGAGCACGGGGAGGACCCCCGTGACGGAGCCCTTCGGGAGCTGACCGAGGAGACCGGCTACGTCGGTGAGCTGGGAGAGCTGCTGGCCGTGGACTCGTGGGCACGGCGCCTCAGTGAGCCGGATGGGTCCGAGACCGACTACCACGGGATCCGCATCCTGTACCGATGCCGTGTCGTGGGCGGCGAGCTGCGGGTGGAGACGGCCGGATCGACGGACGACGCCCGTTGGTTCGGCTCGGACGAGCTCGCGCGTACGCCAGTGGTCGGCCTGGTTCGAGTCGCGCTTGAGCGCATCGGTGTAGCCTGAGGCATGGCCGATCTCCAGCTGCACACGCTGCTCCTGTGCGACTACGCCATGACGGCCCAGGACGGCAAGATCAGTGCGGTCGGAATCTTCAGCCAGATCAACGTCGGGCGACTGCCCGCCGCGCACGGACGTTGCTTCATCGTCGCCATCCTCGAGGCGTCGCCCGGTCCGCACGAGCTCAGCCTCCAGGTCCTCAGCCCCTCCGGCAAGCCGAGCCTGCAGCAGGCGCCGCGGCTTCGAATCGAGGTGCCGCCGAACGCGACGACCGCCAACATCGTCGCGGACCTGAAGGGCATGCGGATCGAGGAGATCGGCCGGCACCGGATCGAGCTGCGGAGCGGCGACTCCTTGCTCGGCAGCGCGCCGTTCAATGTCAACCTGATCATGCGGCAGCAGCCCGGCAACGCCTGAGCTTCGGCTGCCGGACCTCACGCGCCGCCGCGTGCGCGCGTTCCAGTGACATGAGCATCCTCGACTACCAGCGGGCCTTCGCGGCCTCCGATCCCACCTACGACGGACGGTTCGTGACAGCCGTCCGCACCACCGGCATCTTCTGTCGGCCGACGTGCACCGCGCGCAAGCCGATGCTGAGGAACGTCACGTTCCTGCCAGACCCCGGGGCGGCGCGTGCCGCGGGCTACCGGGCATGCCTGCGCTGCCAGCCGGACAATGCGACGCCCGTCCACCTGCGAGCCGTCGAGACCCCGATCGGACCGATGACACTGGGTGCGACGCGGGAGGCGGTTGTGCTCGCTGACTTCACCGACCGGGCGATGATGCCTGTTCAGCTCGCCGCGGTGCGCCGCCGGATCGGGCCGACCACCGTCGGGTCCACCCCGTTGCTCGCCGAGCTCGAGGCCCAATTGCGCGCGTACCTCGCCGGCGAGCGCCGGACGTTCGATCTGCCCACGGACGTGCCCGGCAGCCCCTTCCAGGAGTCGGTCTGGGCCGAGCTGCGCGCGATCCCATATGGCTCGACGATCTCCTATCGGGAGCTGGCCGCCCGAGTCGGCGTGCCGGCCGCCTCACGGGCGGTCGGTCGGGCGAACGGCTCGAACCGGCTGGCCGTCATCATCCCGTGTCACCGGGTCGTCGCCAGTGGCGGTGGCCTGGGCGGCTACGGGGGCGGGCTGCCGGCCAAGCGCTGGCTGCTCGACCTCGAGGCGGCCGGCGGCCCTACTCCGCCGGCGGCTTGAAGTCGGCGCCCAGGGCGTGATAGCCGCCGTCGACGTGGATCATCTCGCCGGTGGTCATCGAGGCCCAGTCGGACAGCAAGAAGGCGCACATCTGCCCGACCGGTGTCGCGTCGGTGAGCGACCACGCCATCGGGGCACGCTGGCCCCACACCCCCGAGATCGCGTCGAAGCCCGGGATGCTCTTGCCCGCCATGGTGCGGATGGGACCGGCCGACACGGTGTTGACGCGGATGTTGTGCTGGCCCAGGTCCCGTGCAAGGTACCGCGTCGTCGCCTCGAGGCCGGCCTTGGCCACCCCCATCCAGTCGTAGATCGGCCAGGCGACACGCGCATCGAAGGTGAGCGACACGACCGCGGCGCCACCGTCGGCACCGGCGACCTTGAGCGGCTCGAGAACGCCGACGGACAGCGCCTTCAGCGAGTACGCCGACGTCTGCAGCGCGACGGCGACGCTCTCCCACGGAGCGGTGAGGAAGTTGCCCCCCAGCGCGTCCTGCGGCGCGAAGGCGATGCCGTGAAGGACGCCGTCGACTCGCCCCCACCGGGACATCAGCTCGGCGGAGACCGCCGCCACGTCCTCCGGACTGTTGACGTCCATCTGCATCACGTCCGGGGTCGTCGGCAGCTTGCGCGCGACCTTCTCGGTCAGCCGGACCCCCCGGCCGACGTTGGTGAGCAGGATCTCGGCGCCGGCCTCCTGTGCCACCCTCGCGACCGCGAAGGCGATGCTGTCGTCGGTCAGGACGCCCGTGATGAGCAGCTTCTTGCCCTCGAGGAGCATGCGAACGTGGCCTCCGGCGTGCGTGTTGGACGATCCGCGGGGGGAGCGGGACTCGTCGGATTGTACCCGCGCCCCGTGGCCGTCCGGGCCGCGCGGGCCAGGCGAGCGGCATGCGGACAAGGCGTCGTGAGGCTACGATCTCGCTCCCATGATGGTTCGCCTCTACGACTATGACGTGCCGGCCGCCGATGGCCGTGACATCCCGTCCCTGCGTCCGCTGCTCGAGCCGCTGGATGCGTCGGCGCGTCGCACGCTGCTCACCGGGCTCTTCAAGCCGGAGCGCATTCCCGGCACGATGGAGCGCCTCACGACCCTGGTGGAGGACGTGGACGTCAGCTTCACGAATGCCCTCATCACCCTCGACAACGCCACGCGCCCCCGCCGGTTCGTGGCGATCGACGAGGCGAAGCAGATCCTCGACCGCTGGCTCCCGGAATCCGCGGTCGCTGGCGTCCGCGAGTGGGACGTCGCCCGGCTGCTGGAGCCGTACGGGGACGGCACCTTCCACGGCAAGCTGCTCAAGCGAACCCGGAAGCAGCTGCGCTCGGTATCGAGCCGAGATGCGCTCACCGTGCCGTTCCTGTTTCGGCAGACGTGGACCGCCCGATGAGCCGGTCCACCCGCCGGCGTCGCGGGAGGCCATACCAACCCCTGCCGGCCGCGCGCTCCAATCGGTGGGTGGCGCGACTCATCATCGTCGGCATCGGCGTGGTGCTCATCTTCGGTTCACTGGCGCTGTTCACCGGCGCGCAGTAGGCCCTACAGGGTGGCCTCCATCAGCGTCCGAACGTGAAGGAGGAGCTTCCACAGCTCGGGTGCGGCGGCGAGCAGGTCCAGGTCATCCGGCTGCACGTGGTCGAAGAGGCGGAATTCGGTGTGCGCCTGCAGGAGGTCTGCGGCCGCCAGCCGGTCCGCGAGTGCCCGTGATTCCACGAAGGGGACGTGGTGGTCCTCGACCTCGTGCATCAGATGGACCTCCGCGCTCACGCCCGCGAGGTTCCGGACCGGGGAGATCGCGTCCACGAAGGCCAGGCTCTCCGGCGGCAGCTCGTCGATCGACGCCTCGGCGGCGTCCAGTGATGCGGCGGTCAGCAGGTCGTGGACGGTGCGGGCTGCCTCGGTACGGAGCTCGGCCCGAAGGGCGGGCTCCGCGGGCGGACGCGCGCCTTCCAGCACCGCGCGGCCGAGCGCCGACTCGAGGAGCGCCCGACCATCCGCGTCCTCCACCTGGTCGAGCATGAAGGCGAGGTAGACCTCTCGCGCCAGCGGCGTCGGCTCCCAGGGCACCTGATCGCCGTCCGGGCCCCGGTACGCGTGTGAGGAGACTGCCGCCAGGTAGGTCGAGGCGTCGGCGAAGGCGCCGAACGCGTTCACCCAGCGGACCTTGTCGGCGATGGCGGGGTCACCGGCCGCGAGGAGCGCGAGAGAGCCGCCGACGCTGAAGCCGACGATGCCGAGCCGCGCCCGGTCCACTTCCGGACGGGACGCCAGGAGCCGGAACGCATCCACCACTCCGCCGATCTCGCCGACCTCGAGGCGGCCCTCGAGCAGGGTACGGGAGTCGGGGACGAGGACGGCGATGCCGGAGCGCGCGAGCGCATCGGCCACGCGCTCGATGGCCGGATGATTGCGGCCGAGGTTGTTGACGCCGAACACGAGCAGCATCCCCCCGGCCGGCCGCTCCTCCGATGCCCAGGCGGGCAGCCACAGCTCCGCGAGGTCCGGCTGGTCGGCTTGCTGTGGGAGCCGATACGGGAGGCTGCTCCTGACCGGCGCCGGCGTGAGCAGCGTGAGTGGCTGCGGGCCGGACCCGAGCATGTTCGGAAGGGCGAGCGCGGTCTGCAGCGCCACCCGGGTCGGCTCCCACGCGATGAGCGCCACGAGCACCACCAGCGCTCCCAGACCGATGCGTCGCAGCCAGCGCATCGGCGCATCGTACGCGAGGCCGCACCGGCCGATGCCTCCCGCGGCTGATCCGGAGCCGCATCGGCGAACGTATCGACAGCGTGACTGACTCCGACTGCGCGCGGCTCGACGCCCTGGCGGCGCCCTTTGCCCTCGGGGCGCTCGATGCCGACGAGGGTGCGTTCGCACGAGCGCACCTGCAGGCCTGTGGCCTTCCGCACCCGCCGCTCCGCCAAGCGCTCACCGTTGCCTCCGCGATCGGTGCCTCGGTGCCGGACGAAGACCTGCCCGCGGCGGGTCTGCGCACCAGGGTGCTCGCCGCGGTGCATGCGGAACCCACCTCACCGCGGCGGGTCGCGGCCCGCGAGGAACGCGCGTTGCCTCGGTGGCGCGCCATCGCCGCGGGAGCCGGGGCGCTGGCACTGGCCGCCAGCCTCGCGCTCGCCGTCCAGCTGGGCGAGCGGGCCGCCGTGGACGACCGGCTGGCCGCCACGGACGCGCGGATCACCGCGCTCGAGGATGAGCTCGGACGCGCCGAGGCCTGGATCGAGCGAGCGGTCGCGCGTGGTGCGGACGCCTACTTCATGGACGGAGAAGGCGAGGCGACCGCGGCGAGCTTCATGCTCGTCGTCGAGGACGGCGCCTCGGGTGCCGTGCTGCTGATGAGCGGCCTGCCGGTGCTGTCGGAGGCCGAGACGTACGAGCTGTGGGTCGAGCGCGACGGGGCGACCGTCGCCGCCGGCACCTTCCGCGCGGACGACCGTGGTCTGGCGGCGGTCACGATCGACGCCTCGCTCCGCGGCATCCGGCAGGCGATGATCACCGTCGAGCCGGCCGGTGGCTCGTCCGTTCCGAGCGCCGACGACGTGGTCATGCAGGGCGACCTGTCGCTCTAGCGGCCCGCGCGCTCCTCCAGGTCCGCGCGCTCCCGGACGCCCACGCGCTCGCCTCGCGCCTTCCGCTCCTCGTCCGGCGTCCGCGCCGCGAGCTCGATCTGGAGCCGCCGTCGGTAGAGGATGTTCCACTCCTCGCCGTTCAGGCTCTCGCGGTCCATCGCCTCCTGGATCTCGTCGAGCCGCGTCCGCAGCGCAGCGATGTCCCCGTCGGCCGCCTCGTGCGCGGCGAGGAGCGCGGCCTCGATCTTCTGCGCCTCGTCGTTCCACGTCAGATATGCCGCGCCGAAGCCCAGGCGGCGCTCAACGGCCGCGCGCACCCGGTACGCGTCCTCCTTCGGCCCCTGGATCGAGATGTTGGTGGCGTAGGCGTAGATCTCGATCTCCCCCGCGGCCAGGCGCATCGGCTCGCCGCGCACCACCGCGCCGAGCAGGTGCTGGGAGGCGAAGCCGAGCGTGCGCATCGGCCAGACCTTGGGCCCGGAAGCCTCCGCGACGGACACCTCGTCGATGCCGATGGACTGCAGCGCGTCGCGTAGCGCGTCGACCATCGCGTCGTCGTCGGTGCCCTCCCGTGGCACGAGTGAGACCTGCACGAACTTCCGCTTGCGGCGCCAGCGCAGGAACAGCAGGTACGGCGTGAAGGCGACCATCTGGAGGACCGACGCGCCCAGCATCGCCGTGGCCGGATAGCTCACCGGCACGAGCCCGAGCCACGTGCCGGTGGAGCGCTCGTCATGGAACTCGCCCCACACGGTGATGCCCGCAATCACCGGCGGAACGAGCACGATGGCCGCCACGAGCCCGGCGTAGTGGATGAACTGGACGTCGAAGTTCTCATCGATGACGCCGGTGGCCTCGAGGAGGGCGCCCCCGAAGATCGGGATCGCGAAGCCTATGATGAGGACCACCCATCCGGCGGCCACCAGGCTGACCACCGAGAGCATCCGGCCCTGGCGGCCCGGCACCTGTCCGAAGTAGAGGGCGGTCGCCCATCCGAGCGCGAACGATGCCGATCGGCTCAGCGCCTGCCAGGCGATGAGGAGGACGAACGGCAGGAATGGCATCGCGGCTATCGGGCCGCCGCTGCGCCGGACGGAGCCATCACGCCGCTCAGCCGAGCGCGAGCGGGCGGACGGTCATCACCTCGTCGACACGGCCCTCCCAGTCCTCGCGCGGCGCGTCGCAGAACAGCTCGATCTCGTTGCCGTCCGGATCGGCGGTGTAGAGCGACCGCGTCACCCCGTGGTCCGCGCTTCCCTTGAGGAGGCCGCGCTCGGTCAGAAGCCGATGGGCCTGCCGCACGGCGTCGAAATCCGCGAGCTGGATGGCGACGTGGTAGAGGCCGACCGCAGCGGGGGCCTGGCTCGGAGCCGAGTCACCGACCCGGAGCAGCGCCAGGTCGTGGTGGCTCTCGCCGGTGGCGCTGAGGAAGATCATGACGTTGCTCATGGTGCTCGTCACGTGGAAGCCCAGCAGGTCGCGATAGAACGCGAGCGACCGATCCAGGTCGCGGACCTTGAGGACGACGTGACCGATGCGGACCGGCTGGAGCATCCACGGATGCTAGCGCACGCGGCCGCGCGGGCCGCCGGCCGCTCCCGTCAGGGCAGCCCGAGCTTCGCGCGGCAGGCGGGCCAGGGGGCGTAGCCCCGTGCGGCGCGGAGCCGCTCGGCCACGATGATCTGCTCCTCGCGCGTCGCCTGGTGCGGGTACTCCGCGAACTCGCCGCCGTCGTAGCCGTGCCACGTGGCATAGCTGAACTGCAGCCCGCCGTAGTAGCCGTTGCCGGTGTTGATGGACCAGTTGCCGCCCGACTCACACCGGGCGAGGTCGTCCCAGACGCTCGAGCCGCTGTACGTAGGCGGGAGTGGGACGGGAGCGACGGGGGCCGCAACTACGGGGACCGCGGCGACTGGCGCCACGACCGCGACCGGAGCTGGGGTGGGGATCGGCGTTGGCGTCGGGACCGTGACCAGCGAGGCCTCCATGGCGACGGCCGCCGGGGTGGGCAGCGCGGCCGAATCCTCAAGGGTCTCGGGTGCGGGGTCGCTCGCTTCCGGCAGGCGGACCGACAGCCCGCCGCGATCCAGCACGAGCGGTCGGCCGGCGAAGGCATCGACCGACAGGAGGGGCGATGGGAGCGGAGCGGGCTCCTGCGGCGCAGACCGCGTGGCGAGCGGCGCCAGCAGGGCGATGCCGACGATGCTGACGATGCCAAGTGCTACAACGCGCCGGAGGAGCGTCATCGACCCATCCCGCCGAGGTGCACCGTGACGGAAATGACGCCGGCGCTGCGAGGCCGGTCGGTGACGAGGGACCAGGCGGTCGCCGAGAGGTCCACGATGCGCTGCGTCCCGGTCCCCCAATAGCAGCCGCAGTAGTCCACGACCGGGAGCTCGACGCAGCGGTCCGCGCAGACGGTCACATGTCCGAGGACGCCACGGCCGCCCGCGCCGCCGAGAGCACCGGGCAGTGCGACGAACGCATCGGCGGGGGTGAAACCGGCCGGGCAGGTTCCGACCTTGTGGCAGTACCACGAGGCGCGTCCGCTGATGGTGGTCCCTGTCATGGTCGGGGCGGAGGCTGCGGCGCGCTGCACGACCGGCGCGGGCGGTGCCACGGGCGCTGGAGTGGGGGGTGGCAGCGTCGGTGCCGGAGTCGGAACCGGCGTGGCGATGGAAACCAGGGTCGCGGCCATCGTCGCGGCCACCGGAGTGGGAAGCGCGGCTGAGGCGAGCTCCTCGACGGCTGCGGTGCGGCCCGCGTCATGCGCGGACGTGAACGTGGTCGTGAGCGCACGATCGGCGTCCGATCCGCGTGACACGACGGGGGCGAACGCTGTCGTTGTGCGCGACAGCAGCCGCTCGGCGTGGCTCACGAGGGGCAGCGCGGACCTTGCGGTGAGGGGCGCCAGCACGGCGATTCCCACGGCGCTGATGGCGGTCAGTGCGACGACGCGTCGCAACAGGTCCGGCAATAGAATTCATCCACTACGAGATGGAACCGGCACCGTGCCTGCGAGGCGGGGACGGCGCCGGAGTCGGCCACCCTAGCATCCGCCCCGTGGCCTGTCGAGCGAGAGGAGCGCCATGGTCCGCAAGAAGAAGGAGCCCGAGCGCCGTCGTGGAGCGGTCGTCGTCCGGGACAAGACCGCCGGTGATCGGTCCACCGAGGATCAGAAGCTGCTGCGCTCGCGTGAGCCGGTCCCCGGGTTCCGCGAGACCGACACGTGGCGGACGCTGCGCATCATGGGCGAGTTCGTGGAGGGCTTCGACGCGCTCGCCGACGTCGGCCCGGCGGTCAGCATCTTCGGGTCGGCGCGGGTGGGGCGCCGGAACCGCTACTACGGCGCCGCGCGCCGGCTGGCCGCGGAACTGGCGAAGCAGGGCTTCGCGATCATCACCGGCGGCGGACCCGGGATCATGGAGGCGGCGAACCGTGGCGCCAAAGAGGCCGGCGGCGTCTCCATCGGCGCGAACATCGAGCTGCCGTTCGAACAGGGCCTGAACGAATTCGTCGACCTCGGCATGGAATTCCGTTACTTCTTCGTGCGCAAGGTGATGTTCGTGAAGTACGCCGAAGGCTTCGTCATCTTTCCCGGCGGCTTCGGCACCCTGGACGAGCTGTTCGAGTCGCTGACCCTCATCCAGACCGGCAAGGTCGACCACTTCCCGGTCGTGCTGTACGGCAGGGACTACTGGGACGGCATGATGCAGTGGATCCGGGACAAGCCGCTGTACGAGGAGAAGATCAGCCCCGAAGACCTCGATCTCGTCACCATCACGGATGACATCACCGAGGCCGCCGAGGCGATCACCCGCCACCACCGCTCCCGCCAACAGGAGCGGAAGGAGTCGGCAAGCCAGCAGGCGACCAAGGAGGCGGTGCAGGACGCCGCGGCGAAGGGAAGCAACAAGAAGTAGCGCGGGGGCGGGGGCGGGCTCGGCCCTCGGCGTCGGTCAGTTGTCCCCGGGCTGCCCGACCGCCCCGCCCAGGCGCTCGCGGCCTGCCGCCAGCATCTCGAGGATCGTCGGCTCGAGATCGTCCGGCAGCGCGTCCCAGCTGAACCACCGGACGTCGTCCGACTCGGAGCTGACGCTGGGGACCGCGTCGCCGGCGGCAAGCACGAGGTAGCGAACGTCGAGGTGCTCCTCGACGACGCGCGGGTTGCACGGGGCGGGGTGGCGGTCGACCTGGAGGATTCCGGGCACCAGCTCCAAAGCGGAGATCCCGGATTCTTCGACTGCCTCGCGCAGGGCGGCCGCGCCGAGCGTCGCGTCGCCGGCCTCACAGTGACCGCCCGGCTGCAGCCAGCGGCCCACCTTGCGGTGCAGGACGAGCAGGAGCCTCCGCCCGGCAGGGTCCAAAATCGCGGCGCTGGCGGTGAGGTGCGCAGGCGCGCATGTCCTCGACACCCCGTCCTCGTGCTGTTCCAGGTGGCGAAGGAAGGCATCCCGGAGCGCACGCTGCGATTCCGACGCCGGCGCCCAGGTGCGCAGCTCGTCGACAGCTGACGCGTGGAGTCCCATCGAGTCAGGCCCCACAGCCGTGCTTGGGGCCGAGGGCCGACGCGTACCGGCGGTCAGCGGCCCATGAACGCTCGTCGTAGGGCCCCGTCACGTCGCTCCGGAGTCGCCGGTGGCTCCACGGAAGGGCGGAGTGGCGGGCCCGACCGGATTCGAACCGGCGATCTCCAGCGTGACAGGCTGGCATGTTTGGCCACTACACCACGGGCCCGCGGGAAGTGACACGGTGCGGGAGCATAGCACAGGCCAGATTGGCCCTTCAGGAGCGCGCCCTGGCTGCCAGTTCGCCGATGAACCGGAGCGTGGCGAGCAGGTAGGCGAGAGCGGCCACGAGCGCCAGCGCCCCCGCGGCGACCAGCAGGACCGCCATCGATCGCTCGGCCACCGCGCTGGCGAAGGCCGCGCCGGCAAGCGCCACGAAGACGGCCGAGCACAGGCCAGCCAGCAGGATCGCGGCACTCAGCGCCCGGCGATGGCCTCGGCGCAGCCCCAGCAGCGCGGCCACGTGCGCGAGTCCGGCCAGGGCAAGCGCGACGCCGACCGCGACGAGGGCTCCACCGAGCGCGGCCCCGTCGATGGCGAGCGGCGGCAAGAGCTGTGTCAGGCGTCCGGTGCCGGCGATCCCCATGGTGGCAGCCACGGCGGCGCCGAGCAGCCACGCGGCGGCACCGACCACCAGCACCAGCCGCGCCATGCGGCCGTCAGCGGCGCCGGCGGAGGAGCAGCAGGGCGCTGACGCCGAAGACGAGCGCAGCGATCGTGAGGGCCAGCGCGATGACGGGATCCGGCGGCGTGCTCGTCATGACGAGGACGGTCCCGAGCGCCGCGAGGCCGGCCGCGATCGCGGCCGTCACCCCGGTCGCCAGTCTGGCGCGCCGCGCGTTGGCCAGCACGCCCAGCCCGCCCGCGGTGAGCGCGCCGCCGAGGATGAGCATCCCGAGGCCGAGCGCCGCCGGCAGGAGGCTCAGCGCCGCGACGTTGGGCGGAGCATCTCCGCCGTATCGGGCGCCGATCGTGAGGCCCATCGCCAGGATCCCGATGCCGCTGATGAGGAGGGCCACGCCGCCCACGATGACTGCCACGGTGGCGGCGGCAGTCGCCTCGCCCAGGTGCTCGGGAGCGAGGGAGTGGCTGGCTCGGCCACGCACAGCGGTGGAAGAGGCGGCGCGGACCGGTCGTCGGCTGGTCATCGGCGACGGATTGTACGCGCTCCTTCGAGCCGGCGGGGTGCCCCCGTATACTCCGGCACGCGATGCCGTACCAGTTGCCGCCGCATCCGAGGACTGCGCGCCGCGCCCGGATCGCAGAGCGGGTCACGTTCGCCCTCGCCGCGGTGCTGGTCACCCTGACCGCCTATCTCGCATACGTCGGATACGAGGGCTCCCGCCAGCTCACCGATGCGCCCGGACCCACCACCGACTGTCGCACCCCAGCGGCGCTGGGGTGGCCATACGAGGCAGTCAACTACGACGCGGGGTCGGACGCGCGGCTCGCAGCGGAACCAGACCCCGCGGCGTGCACGTCCACCGGCGCCCTGGCCGGTAGCGGCGTCACGGGCCCGGGCAACCTCGGCCTTGCCGGATGGTACGTCCCGAACCAGGAGGCGGATCCGGCCGGCCCGACGGTGGTGCTCGTCCACGGCTGGGGCAGCAACAAGAGCCAGATGCTCGATCGAGCGCAGCTGCTGCGCGGCACGTACAACCTGCTGCTCGTGGATCTGCGGAACCACGGGCAGAGCGCCGAGGCGCCGACCACCCAGGGCGTGCGCGAGGCCGGCGATCTCGCCGCCATGCTGGACTGGCTGGAGACGGAAAAGGCCCCCGAGCGCGTCGCGATGCTGGGCGTCTCCATGGGCGGCGCGACGGCGCTGGCCACGGCGGCGCGAGACGACCGCATCGACGCGCTCATCGTCGAATCGACCCACGCCACGCTGTCCAACGCCATCCAGGCACGGCTGGACCGCGCCGGCTACCCGTTGTCGATGCCCGCGAGCTGGGCGGTTCTGCTCGGCACGCTCCTGCGCACCGGCGAGGACACGACCTCGATCGATCCGCTTGCCATCGTCCACGCGCTGGGCGAACGGCCGCTCCTGCTGGTGTACGGCGGGCGGGACGCATCGATCGGGGCCACCGACCCGGCGGATCTCCGCGACGCGGCGAAGGCGGCCGGAGTTCCTGTGGAGCTCGAGGTCTGCGCCGATGCGGGGCACGCAGGCTCACCCGAGGCGTGCCCCGGGGACTACGCCGCCTGGGTGCTAGGCTTCCTCGACCGGACGATCCGGGTCGGCCGCTGACCGTCTGCCCACCCACGATATCGATGCCGCGACCGCCCGCGGCCGCGCAACGAGGTACCGCAGCCATGACCGTCGCACCTTCAGAGGCGGATGCCCGATTCGATCGAACCATCGACCGGTGGTTCCGCGACCAACTCCGGATGCACCCGGAGGTCGCCACCTTCTTCGGCCTTCATGATCGTGACGGCGAACTGGGCTCCGGCGGCCGCGACGCGGTGGACGAGGAGATCGAGTTCTATCGCTCCACGATCGACGAGCTCTCCGGGATCGACCCCGCGCAGCTGACCCCCGAGCGGGCGCTCGACCGCGACCTGGCGATTCACCAGGCGCGCCTCGGGCTGTACTGGCAGTCCGAATACCGCCCTTGGGCCGGGTCGTCTGGAGCGGCAGGACACATCGGCGAGGCGCTGTTCCCCCTCTTCACCCGCGACTTCGCCCCGCTGCGGGATCGGCTGGCGAGCATCACCGAGCGGCTCGAGGCGGCGCCGCGGTTCCTGGAGGAGAGCCGGGAACGTGTGACCGACCCGGTGCCGCTGTGGGCCGAGATCGACATCGAGTCGACGGAGCAGCTCCCGGGCTTCCTCGACACGATCCTGTCGGCGGCACGCGCCGAGGCCGGCGACGACAGGGGGAACGAGCGCCTGGCGGCGGCCATCGAGGCGACCGGAGCCGCCCTGGAGCAGCACGCGGCGTGGCTGCGGACCGACGTGCTGCCGCGTGCCACCGCGGACTGGAGCGCCGGTCGCGAGCGATTCGAGGAGATGGTCCGGCTGCGGGAGCTGGAGGCCGACGCAGACGAGATCCTCGCCGTGGGCGAGGAGCTGCTGGTGAGCGAGAAGGCGGCGCGCGACGCCCTGCTGCCCGACATCGAACCGGGCGCATCGCCTGAGGAGGTGGCCGACGTTGTCAAGAACGACCACGCCGCCTCGTTCGCCGAGTCCCTGGTGGAGTACCGCGCGTCCATGGATCGAGCGCGTGCGTTCGTGGTCGAGCACGACCTCGCCACTCCCCCCGAGGAGGACCACCTCAACGTCATCGAGACGCCGTCGTTCATCCGGCACCTCATCCCGTTCGCGGCGTACTACGAGCCGGCGAAGTTCGATCCCGCGCCGGTGGGCACGTACATCGTCACGCCGCCCTCGTCCCCCGAGATGATGCGGGAGCACAATCGAGCGTCGATCAGCAACACGAGCGTCCACGAGGCATACCCGGGCCACCACCTGCAGCTGAGCGCCGCGATCACGAACCCGAGCCTCGTTCGCCTCTTCTCCGGCGCCCCGGAGTTCGCCGAGGGATGGGCGTTCTACTGCGAGCGGATGATGAAGGAAGCCGGCTTCGACGACACGCCCAAGGGCTGGTACATCGTCCACACCGACGCGATCTGGCGGGCGACCCGCATCATCCTCGACGTCTCGCTCCACCGCGGGCTCATCGGCTTCGACGAGGCGGTCGACCGGCTGGTCGCCGAAACGGGCTTCGAGCGGCCGGCCGCGCTGGCGGAGGTGAAGCGCTACACCTCCACCCCGACGTACCAGCTCTCGTACCTCTTCGGCCGGCACATGATCGAGAAGCTCAAGGCCGACGTGGAGAAGCGCGAGGGACGGAACTTCAGCGTCAAGCGCTTCCACGACACGCTCCTCTACGGTGGCACGATGCCGGTGAGCTATGCGCGCCGACTGTTCGAGGACAGCGCCCGGTGAGGCGGCGCGTGGCCGCGGCCGGCGTCGCCGCCATCCTCCTGGCGGCCTGCTCCTCCGAGCCGTCACCGACCCCCAGGGTCGCCTGCCCGACCGCCCCGCCCACGAGCACCTCGGCGCAGGCGACGCTCGAGGACGCGACGTTCGCGACTGTGACCGTGAGCGGTGCCGTGGACGGCGAGATCGGGATCGAGCTGTACGGTGATGAGGCACCCTTGGCGACGGCCAACTTCGTCGCCCTCGCCCGCTGTGGCTTCTATGACGGCGTCACCTTTCATCGGGTCCTGTCCGGCTTCGTCATCCAGGCGGGCGACCCGCAGACCCGGGAGAACCGCGGCGACTTCGAGGCACTCGGGACCGGCGGTCCGGGATACTCGTTCGATATCGAGCCACCGGCTGACGGGCTCCGGTACGACGCGTACGTGGTGGCGATGGCGAACAACGGCCGCACGAACGGCAGCCAGTTCTTCATCGACCTCGTCGACCTGGACCAGCAGCTGCGCGCCGTTGGCATCTACACGATCTTCGGCCGCGCGGTGAGCGGCACTGACATCGTGGACGCCATCGGCGCGGTGCCGGTCAACGACCCGCGCGTCGGTCTGCCGCTCGACCCGGTCGTCATCGAGTCGATCGTGATCTCGAACCAGAGCGGCCCGGAGGCATCCGGGCGACGGCTGAGCCGGCAAACCGCTTTGCAATATAAAGGAATCTAAACCTCCGAAACCCTTGTCGGACGGGCACTCGCGGTTTATTCTTTTGAGGCTGTTCGCACAGCGATTCACTACTGGTCGCAAGGCCATGGGTAGGTTAGGGTTAGGGTAGTGCGGGAAACCGTGCGTGAAAGATGCCCTTGCGATTAGCGAATCCGGCAGCACTGGAGGCCCCCGCTTCGGCGGGGGCCTCCGCTCGTGTTCAGCCCCGAGCCGCTTGTGCGTCCGTTGACGTGCGGAGTGTGGCCGTCGTGTGTCCCGTCGGGTACGATGCGCGTCGCGGTGGACCGCCACCGCAAAAAGAATGCAGCCTCTCGCACACGGATGGAACGCGACATCACCGGGATGTCGTGGTCCTCGGGGGGTGACCGACGAACCAGGGACGCGTGCGCCGGTAGCTCAGTGGATAGAGCGTCGGCCTCCGGAGCCGAAGGTCGCAGGTTCGAATCCTGTCCGGCGCGCCAACACGCGACATCGAACCGGGTCACCGACGCCGTGCGAGGCGGCATCGGCCCAGCGGAAACGTCTCGTCGGTCGGTTGGACTACACGCCGCACTTGTGACGCGGCCATGGAGGAGGAGACATTGAAGCACCTGCGACTTCTGGCAGTGCTCACCGCGATGATGCTGTTCGTGGTGGCCTGCAGCGGCAGTGGGGCATCGCCCGCCGCCGGTGAGAGCGAAGAGGCGGACGCCAGCTCGGGGGCCAGCGAGCCGGCCGAGAGCGAGACCGCCGGTGGAGAGGACCCCGAGGAGCTCGTGATCGGGTTCGTGCCGTCGAGCGAGGCCGGCGCCCTCGTCGAGGACATCGAGCCGCTCGCCGAGTACCTCTCCGAGGAGCTCGGGATCCCCGTGGAGGGCATCGTCTCGAACGACTACACCGGGCTCGTGACGGCGATGGAGACCGGCCAGGCGCACATCGGCGCGCTGCCACCGTTCGGCCTCCTGCAGGCGATCGAGCGTGCGGACGCCGAGGTCATCCTCCAGTCGGAGCGCTTCGGCTCGGGCACGTATCACACCCAGTTCTTCACGAACGAGCCCGACAAGTACTGCGAGGACGAGCCCGAGGAGAACGTCCGCATCGTCGAGGACGAGGAGGTCACGTACCTCAACTGCAACGGCACGGCTCGCGCCATGGAGGACACTCCGGAAGGCCCGATCGGTATCGAGGCGCTGGGCAACCTCGAGCCGGGGACCACGGTGTCCTTCGTGGAGGCGACGTCGGCGTCCGGGTACATCTTCCCGGCCACCGTGCTGCTGACGCAGGGAATCGATCCCGAGGCCGACGTCGAGCCGCTCTTCGCCGGCAGCCACGACGCCTCGGTCATCGCCGTGTGCGAGGGCCAGGCCGAGGTTGGCGTCAGCTTCGACGACGCCCGGACCGTCGCCACCAGCGACTGCCCGATCGCCGAGGATGTCGTCGTCTTCGCCTACGGACCTGAGATCCCGAACGACGGGATTGCGGTCTCGGGAGACCTGTCGGATGACCTGCAGCAGCAGATCGCCGACGCCATGATGGCCTACGCGGAGACCGAGGAGGGGGCCGAGGTCCTCGATTCGATCTACCAGATCACGGCCTTCACCGAGCCGAACCTCGAGGCGCTCGAGATCGTTCGACAGGCCGTCGACGAGCTCGGCTTCGAAGGGTAGCCACGAGTGACGGAGCGGGGCCCGGCAACGGGTCCCGCTTCGCACTTCCAGCCATCAGCCCGCCCATGATCCGCTTCGAGAACGCGTCGGTCACGTATCCCGGCGGCGTTCACGCCCTCAAAGAGCTGACCCTGGACATCCCGGATGGGCAGATGATGGTCATCGTCGGCCTGTCCGGGGCGGGCAAGTCCACCTTGATCCGCGCCATCAACGGACTGGTTCCCCTGACCTCGGGGGACATCACCATCGACGGCGTCAGCGTCCGCAACGCCCGTGGCCCACAGCTGCGCGAGCTTCGCTCGAAGATCGGCATGATCTTCCAGACGTTCAACCTCGTGAGGCGGACGTCGGTCCTCAACAACGTCCTCATGGGCCGCCTCCACAGCACCGGGACCTTCCGTTCACTGATGGGCTGGTACCGGGCCGAGGACATGGAGATCGCGATGCGTGCGCTCGAGCGGGTCGACATCGTCGAAAAGGCCTACGTTCGTGCCGCCAATCTGTCCGGCGGGCAGCAGCAGCGCGTCGGGATTGCCAGGGCTTTGGCCCAGGAACCGAAGATTCTCCTGGCCGATGAGCCCGTCGCCAGCCTGGACCCACCCACGAGCCACGTCGTCATGCGCGACCTGCAGCGGATCAACCGCGACCTCGGCATCACCACCATCGTGAACCTCCACTTCCTGGACCTGGCCAAGGTCTACGGCGAGCGGATCATCGGCCTGCGCGGCGGTGAGCTGGTGTACGACGGCACGGGGGCCGAGGCCGACGAGAACGTGTTCCGCGACATCTACGGCCGCTCCCTCACCGCCGACGACCTGATGGGCGAGCCGACCCGCGCCGTCGCCGTATGACCTCCTCCGCGGGGCACGGCACCTCGCGGCCAGCCAAGCCCGGATCATCGCCGGCCGTCCCGATCGGGGTCCTCGTCTTCTTCGCGATCACCTGGCTGTCCGTGAGCAGGGAGTTCGGCATCGGGCTGGACGTCGGCGAAATCATCGAGGACTTCACGCGCGGCGCCGGCATCCTCGGCGAGCTTCTCACTCCCAACTGGGGCTTCCTGCCGCGCACCTTCGAGCCGATGCTGGAGACCTTCCAGATGGCGGTCCTCGCGTCGGCCATCGGCTGTGCGGTCGCGCTGCCGATCGCGTTCCTCGCCTCGCGCGTCACGGCGCCCAACGCCGCCACCTACCTGGCCAACCGGTCGGTCCTCAGCGTCGTCCGTGCGATCCCTGACTTCCTCTATGCCCTGATCTTCGTGTCCGCGGTGGGCGTCGGACCACTTCCCGGCGTGGCGGCGCTGATCCTGTTCAACATCGGCGTCGTCGCCAAGCTCCTGTCGGAGACGGTGGACGGCATCGACACCGGTCCGATCGAGGCCGCGAGGGCCGGCGGCGGCAATCGGACGCAGACGGTCCGCTGGGCGGTGCTGCCGCAGGTGCTCCCCAACTACGTCGCGTACTCGCTCTACACCTTCGAGCTGAACATCCGGGCTTCCGCGGTCCTCGGAATCGTCGGCGCCGGAGGCATCGGCAACCAGCTCTTCACGCAGTACCGCTTCTTCAACTGGAGCAACGTCTCGGTCATCGTCCTCGAGCTCTTCGTCTTCGTGTTCTTCATCGAGCTCGTCTCGATCTGGCTGCGGCGGAGGCTCGTGTGACGCGGTCGGCCGATGGCGCTCGCCCGACGCGTCCGCCACGCACCAAGCGGAACCTCGCGCTGCTGGGCACCGCCGCGCTGGTGGCGTGGGCGGCGCTCACGCTGGAGTACGACCCGGGCCGCATTCTGGATCTGCCGGGCGGGTTGGGCCGGATCTTCTACGAGATGTTCCTGGAGGACGGGCCGGACTGGACCTACTTCCCGAATGCGATGGACGCGATGATCGAGTCCCTGCAGATCGCCTGGGTGGGAACCGTCATCGGCGCGGTGATCTCCCTGCCGCTCGGGTTCTTCGGCGCGAAGAACGTCTCCAGCGGCGCGGCCTCGAACGTCATGCGCCAGATCCTCAACGCGATCCGCGCCTTCCCGGAGGTCGTCCTCGCCATCGCGATCTTCATTCCGATCGCCGGCCTCGGCCCGGTGCCGGGAGCGCTGGCGATCGGCCTGCACTCGGTCGGCACCCTCGGGAAGCTGACGGCGGAGGTGATCGAGGGCATCGATCCCGGACCCGTCGAGGCGGCGCGCGCGGCGGGTGGACGGTCCCTCCAGATCCAGCGGTGGGGGGTCCTGCCCCAGGTGCTGCCCGAGGTCGTGGCGTTCTGGCTCTACCGGTTCGAGATCAACATCCGGGCGGCGGCGATCCTCGGGATCGTCGGCGCCGGCGGGATCGGGTTCCTGCTGTCGGAGACGATTCGCTTCACGCGATTCCCCCAGGCGGGGATGGCGGTCATCGTCGTCGTGGTGGCCACCATCGCGGTCGACACCGTCTCCGGATGGGTGCGCCGCCGCATCATCGAGGGTGCCGACGCGCGCCGCATCACCGAGGCGGAGGAGCTCATCGACCCGCAGGCAGCAGACCTCCATCGCGGTGGGGGCGCCAAGGCCGACAGCGACGCCGGCTAGCCCGGGCGGAGGATCTCGCGTCGACGGCGGCCGCGGAGGACCGGCTCGACCTGCACCACGGCGGCGCCGGCCGCGGCGAGGAGGAGGCCCAGCAGCTGCAGCGGCGCCAGCCGCTCGGCCAGGAAGACGAGCGCGAGCACCGCGATCTGGATGGTCATCGTGTTGTTGACGACGCTCGACTCGACCGCGGTCAGGGTCCGCAGGGTGTGGTTCCAGAGCGTGAAGGCGAACGCCGTATTGACGATTGCGAGCCAGCCGATGATCAGCCCGCCCGCGAGATCGACCTGCGGCCACCCCTCGATGGCCAGGCCGACGCCGAGCAGGGCCACGGCCCCGACCGCCATGCTGGCGGCGGTGAGCCCGATCGGACCGCCCAGCCGGCCGATCGCGTCGCGGGCAAGCCCACGCCCGAGGTGCGACGACAGGGCCGCCGCCGTCACACAGATCGCCGCCGCGGCGAAGCCGACGAGGTCGCCGCTCGCGACCTCGAACGGGCCGAAATAGAGGACGGCTCCGACCATCAGCAGGCCGATGCCGCCGAGCTGCCCCAGCGTGGCGCGCTCGGATCGGCCCACCAGCGCCATCAGCGCGACCACCGCGGGGATCGACGAGAGGACGAGGCTCACGGCGGTGGCCGGCAGGACCGCGAGCGCGGCGAACTGCGCGCCCTGGGCGACCGCCACGAACAGGAGCCCGTAGACCGCGACGCGGCCCGCCAGCCGTGCGGTCATCGGTTCGGCCGTGTGGGCGGCTCGGATGGCCCGGACTCCGAACGGGAGGAGGAGCGCGGCGGCGAGGGCGTACCGCATCCCGGCGAACGAGATCGGCCGCAGGTCCAGGTCGTCCAGCCCGACCTTCACCAGAATCCAGGATGTCGACCACAGGAACGTGACGAGCAACGCCTGGAGGACGGCGACCACATGCCGGCGGGCCGTGCGAGGGTCGGCGAGGACCTTGGTGGAATCAGTCACGGCTGGCACGCTAGCACGGCTCCGTTGCCACGCGAGGCTGGGTGATCGCTGCGCGGCGCCGGGCCGGTGACCGGATGGGGCGTGGCATCATCGCGGCGTGCAGGAGATGAGCGCGGCGGGCCGGCTTAGGCGCCGCGACCGCGCCGCGCGAGAGCTGGAAGAGGAACGCCTCAGTGCCGGTGCCACCAGATCCAGCGCAACCCGCGGCCGGGCGCGTGACGAGCCGCCGGACGAGTTCCGCACCGCGTTCGAGCGGGACCGCGACCGGATCATCCACTCCAAGGCATTCCGGCGCCTGAAGCACAAGACGCAGGTCTTCCTCAACCCCGAGGGCGACCACTTCGTCACTCGCCTGACGCACACGATGCAGGTCACCCAGGTCGCTCGCTCCCTGGCGGCGGCACTGTCGCTGAACGAGTCACTGGCCGAGGCGATCGCCCTGGGTCACGACGTGGGCCACTCGCCGTTCGGCCACACCGGCGAGGAGGCGCTGTCGCCATATTTCGCGCCGGACGAGTGGCATCACGCCGCACAGTCGGTGCGCATCTTCGAGGTGCTCGAGGACCAGAACCTGACCTGGGAGGTGCGCGATGGCATTCGCGCCCACTCCTGGAAGATCGACCCACCGCCGTCCACGCCGGAGGCGTACTGCGTGCGCTTCGCCGACCGCATCGCCTACCTGGCCCACGACGCGCTCGATGCCCTGCGAGCCGGAGCGCTCCAGCCCGATGCGTTCCCGCCGGCCGTCCGGGAGCGCTTCGGCGACCCCGGCCGACCATGGATCAGCGAGATGATCGACGCGGTGATCGACGAGTCACTGCGGACGGGAGCGGTTCGCATGGCCGAGGCGACACTGGGCACGATGAACGAGCTGCGGGAATTCATGTTCGAGCACGTCTATCGATCGGCCGCGCAGCGGCGCCAGCAGGGCCGGGCGGTGGCGGTGATCCGTGACCTGATGGACTGGCACCTGGAGCACCCCGACGAGATCCCGGACAGCTACCGGCAGCACGAGGCGCCTCTCGTGGTCCAAGCGGCCGACTACATCGCCGGAATGACCGATCGCTTCGCGCTCGCCACGCATGACCGCCTGTTCCGGCCGACGCTCAACCTGTGAGCGGTCAGCGGTAGATGCGCAGCGCGCCGGGACGGACCTCGAACGTCACCGGCGTGAAGCCGATGGTGATGCCGTCCGCGTGGGCGGGCAGCGCGCGCCGCATCCCCTCGACTCGAACCTCGCGGCCGGTGTAACCGATCACGCGCGGCTCCCGCCGCTGGCGCCGCCGCGCCACGGAGAGGAGGTGGCGAATCACCTCGAAGCGGCTCATGCCGCGAAAGACCGTGACGTTCAGCAGCCCGTCGGTCGGGTCCGCCTCCGCGGCCACCACGAAGCCCATGCCGTGGTACGGGCCGTTGCTGACCGTAACCGCCGGCGTGCCGGTGCGGTAGGACCTGCCGTCGATCGTGATCCGCATCGGCGTCTTGCGCATCCGCAGGCCGCGCACCACCGCACGCGCGGCGCGCCACCAGCCGCGCTTCTCCGCCAGCTCGACGGCCAGGAAGCCGATGGCGTCCACTCCCACACCCGCCGCCTCGAAGAACGGGCGGCCGGCGTCGCCCTCCCGCACGACCCAGCCGGCATCCACCCGGGCGGCGTTCCCCGCGGCGATCACGTCGAGCGCCTCGTCCAGGGTGACCGGGACGCCGAAGCCCCGCGCCATGTTGTTGAAGCTCCCCATGGCCAGGATCCCGAGCGTCGCATCCGGGTGGTCGAGGAGCGCGGCCGCCGCAAGCGAGACGGTCCCGTCGCCACCCGCCACGACGACGTCGTGTCCCGTGTCGGCCCCGTGGAGCGCCAGCTCCGTGAGGTCGTCGCCCTCCGCGAGCTCACGGTGGCTGACATCCATGCCGCGCCTCAGCAACGCCTCACGCAGCGCATCGGCCGTGAGAAGCGCCGGGTCGCTGGCCAGGCGAGGGCCGGAGCCGGGCTTTCCGCCGGCCACGGGGTTGACGAGGAGCAGCAGCGGTCGGCGGGTCATTCGGTTCCTCGCTGGTATGCCTGGAATGTGCCGTCACCGCAGCCCAGGACGATCCGCTGGGGCAGCGGCTCGCCACTGGCGGTCGGTGCGCGGCCGGGCTCGACCCACACGGGCCACGATGCCAGACCGAACGAGAGCGGTCCGGCGGCCTGGAGCTCGTCGGCCACGCCCTCGAGGCGCGGCTCATCCGTCGGGTCTCCGGCGGGCGAGTAGGAGGCCGGCTCGTACGGCAGCGTGGTCGGACACTCGGCAGGCGCGCCCGCGCGCAGGATGCTGAGGACGCCGACGAGGACGAACACGCCGGCCGCCAGGCCGCCACAGCCGATGGCGCGCCAGTTCATCCGCGCATGATCCCGAAGCCCTCGTACTCGCCACTCGCTGGCGCGCGCGCCGACGTCACCGTCTCGACCCGGGCGCCGTCCGGCCCGGACCAGAGCCGTCGCTCCAGCTCGTCGAGCAGGTCTGCAGGGCCCTCGGCGAGAACCTCGACCGTGCGCTCGTCATCGGCGTTCATGACCCACCCGGTCAGGCCGAGGCCTCCGGCCTGCCGGCGCACCCACCAGCGGAAGCCGACGCCCTGCACCCGCCCCGTGATCCGGGCGGTCAGGCGCTCACCGTCCGCCGGCATCTGCCGGCGGCAGCATCGGCCAGCCCAGCATGGCGGCCTCGAGGGCCAGTCGAGGAGCGCCGTTCTCGCGGATGCCGGCGTGGACCTCCTCCAGCCGGGCGATCGTGCGCACGAGCGGCTGGACCCCGATGCGCTTGCCCAGCACGGGAAGGTCCGGCTGAAGCTCGCCGCCCGGGGCAAGCTCCGGACGGCCGACGGCGGCCACCAGGAGGTCGCGGGCGCAGCCGATCCAGGCCTCGACGACCAGGAGCGCCGCCTCGCGCTGCACCGACGCCGGCGTACGCGGCTCGTCCTCGTCTGTCACGGGACGTGCGGCCGGCACGAGCGCCACGGTGTCGTCCAGCAGGTCGCGGATGGCGGCGAAGCGGTCACTGCGACCCCGGGTCAGCTGGTCGAGCAGGCCACTCTGGACCCGACGGCGCCAATCGAGCAGGGCTCGCTCCCGTGCATATGACACGGCCGTGCCGCTGAGCCCGCCCGACAGGCTGGCCAGCGCTTCGGCCAGATCCTCCGGCAGCCGCTCCACGTCCATGAGGTGGGCCACGAGCTCGGCGCGAGCCACCGGGCCGATGCGCAGCGGCTGGGCGCGCGAACGGATGGTGGGGAGGACCTGCGCGGCCTCGTCAGCGACAAGGATGAAGGTGTGACGGTCGGTCGGCTCCTCCAGCGCCTTGAGAAGAGCGTTCTGGATGTGCTCGCTGGCGCGATCCGCGCGCTCGATCAGCACCACCCGTCGGTCAGCCACGACGGGCGCACCCGAGGCCTCGGCCAGCCAGCGGCGCGCGGCCGCGACGATGGACTCACCGGTGTGCCGCATCTCCCGCCAGGCATCCGGCGAGCCGATGACCAGGTCCGGATGCGAGCGCGCGCGGGCGTCACGGCATCCGCGACAGCCGTTGCACGGCCGGTCCCCGAGGTCCGGCGCACTGCACATCGCGAGGGCCAGCAGGTCGTCGACGAACGCGTCCTTGCCGGCTCCCGGCGGACCGTGGACGAGGAGCGTGCGTCCCAGCCGCCCACGCGCGGCCGCCTGCCGGGCGATGCGACGGGCAACGGGCTGTCCGAGGCTGCGGAAGCCGTGCTCGGCCTGCATCGTCATCACCGCCCGAGTATAGGTTCGACGCCCGTCCTCGGCCGGTTCCGGCCCTGGGACGCCGCCGCCGCCAGTGGCATACTTCGTGCACCGACCGGCTGGTACCCACAGGAGACGACGTTATGCCGACGAGCACGGCGCGCGCGAGCGACGACATCACCGACACCATCAAGACACTGATCGACCGCGTGGTGGACGCGCGGATCACCCAGGAGATGGCCCGGCGTGGCCAGGACGTCGCCGGCGTCATCGCCGAGCGAGGCGCGGAGGTCGCCGGCGTCGCGAACGAGGCATGGCGCGACTCCCGACCGCTGCGCCGTGATGCTGCCAAGCGGCTGTCCCGGACCACTGCTGACGCGACGAAGTGGTCGGACAAGACATGGCGGAAGCAGCTGCGCCCGGTTCTGAAGGACCTGTGGAAGCAGCGCACGCTGGCTGCGAGCGCGGCGGGTGCCGCGGTTCCCGCGGGTCGCGAGCTGGCGGACGCGGCCGCCATCCGTCTGGGTCTCAAGCAGCGCGAGGAGCGTCACTGGGGGGCGTTCTTCCTTGGCCTCGTGCTCGGGGCCATCGGCGGCGCCGCCGTCGCGCTGCTGACCACGCCGAAGCGCGGCGACGAGGTCCGGCGAGAGCTGACCACAAAGGCGGACGAGCTTGCCAGCAAGGCGCGCGACGAGTGGGTGCCACTGTTCCAGAGCGGTGAGTCGAACGGTCACGCTGCGGCCGGCACGGCGCCAGACGGGGGCGCGTCGCTCGAGGACGCCGCTGCGGAAGCGGGCGCGGCGAGCGGCGAGGTCGCCGAGCAGGCGGCCGACGACGCCGCGGAGCTGATCAACGAGTCGTACGACAGCGTCGAGCGCGAGCCGACCACCTAGCCGCCGACGACGGACGCGACATGAAAGAGCCGGCCCCGGAGGGCCGGCTCTGGTCGTACCGGGCAGGCTAGCTGGAGGAGCTGCCGCTCCGCGGCTTGCGGGCCGATCGGAACCGTCCCCAGATGCCCTGCGGCTCCGCGCCGGGCTCGCCGGAACCGGACGCGTCCTCGGCGGAACGCGCGGCGTCCGACTCGCTCGAGCCGCTGGCCCGTGTGGATCGTCGGCGGACCGGCTTCTCGGACCCCCCGGCGTCGTCCTTCGACGCCGAGCGGGTCGAGCGGCGCGCCCTCGGCTTGTCGCCATCCGACGCAGGCGCCGATTCCTCGGGCGCCGCCGCCGCGGCCCCGTCGTCCTGCTTGGCGCGCGTCGAGCGGCGTCGCTTCGGCTTCTCGTCGTCGCCGGCTGGCTCGGCCTCAGTCGACCCGACGCCGCTGGAACCGTCGGCGCCTTCGTCGGTGGGCTGCTTCGCGCGAGAGGACCGGCGTCGCTTCGGCTTCTCCTCCTCGGGCGTCGCCTCTGGCACTGGCGTCTCCGTCGACTCATCGGGCACTCCGTCGGCGGACCCGACCAACGCGGCCAGCTCCTCCGGGCTGAGGCCCAGCTCTGCGAGGGTGTCCGCATCCGCCTCCTCGAAGGAGTACTCGCGTTCGGCGTCAGGCACGTCGGCGACGTCAAGCCCGTCGACCTGGCTCAGGTCGTCCAGCTCCTCCCAGCCGATCTCCTCGCCGGCGGCGACGGCGAGTCCGCCCTCGTCGTCGCGCCGGGTGCGACCACGGCCGCGACCACCTCGGCGACGACGGCGGCGCCGCGTCTCCTCGCTCGCCTCTGCCGCTGCGTCACCCAGGGCCGCAGGCACGGGAACGGCCTCGGCGGCATCGTCCTCGGTGGTCGTGGCGGCACGGCGGGGCGCGGCGGTGCGCGTCGTGCGACGCCCGGACGCGACCGGGCTCGCGGCTGCCGGTCCTCCACGGATGGCCGCGAGAGCGGCGGCGGCCACCGACGGGGACGCCTCGCGGAAGCCGAACTCGGGATTGACTTCCTTGGCCGGCATCTCGGGCGCGCTCATGCTGTCGCGCAACGCTCGCCCTTCCTTCCGGCTGATGGAGGCGACCTTCATGATGTCCATGAACTCATCGGCGACCGCGACGAGGTCCGACGAGGTGTTCGGCTTGAAGCTGATGACCTCGCAGCGGACACCCTTGTCCTGCAACGCCCTGATGGCGGGGGCGAAGTCGCCATCCCCCGAGACGATGACGGCGATGTCCATGCGGTCGGCAAGCCGGAACAGATCGACGACCAGCTCGATGTCGAGATTGGCCTTCATGCGCCCGTCGCCGAACTTCCGGATGTCCTTGACCACCGGCTTGTAGCCGTTCTTGCCGAGGAAGTCGATGAACTTGCGCTGGTTCTCGTTCTCTGGGTCGAGCCCGGTATATGCGTAGGCACGAATGAGATCGCGCCCCTTGGTGGCGTGCTTGAGGAGGGCAACGTAGTCGACGTCGACGTCCTGGCCTCGAGCCGCGTAGTACATGTTGGCGACGTCAACGAACATCGCCACGTTCTTGCTCACGGTTGAGCTCTTCTCCTGTGGTAGGTGATATGGCCGGCGCGGGTGGTCGGTGTCAGCCGATGCCTGGACCGAGGGGTCGGATCAGCATTCGTCCGCGGCTCGCGAACCGGTGTCGCTTCCAGAGCGACGGTTCAGCGGACGCCAGCGGTTCGGAGACCTCCACGCGCGTGCAGCCCTTGTTTCGTGCCGAGGTGGCGAGGTGCTCGACGATCCCGTCGGAGGCACGACGCCTGTCGGCGGCGTCCAGGGCCGGCGGCTGCGCGATCCCCAGCTCGTCGATGACACCGACGAAGGGACCGGATCGCACCGAGGGCCTGATGGACAGGACCCCGACGCCAACTACCTTTCGCTGGACCTCGGCGACGACGACCGTCGCGGAGGGGACGAAGAGAAGGTTGCGCAGGAAGTCGGTTGCGTCCTCTCGCTCGGCCCGATCGTCGCTGCCTTCGACCACCAGGAGGCGGACGGCGGCGTCGAGATCGGTATGTCGGGCGTTGCGGACGTGTACCTCCACGAAGGCCTCTCGGGTACGGTTCGCAGCAGCATGCCGCGGGACGACCCGGTCGAGGATACCACGGACCCCGATCCCGAGGCCGAGGTGTGCATTCTCAGCGAGCGCAGGGGCGCTCCGGCGGTATTGCGCCGATCGCGCAGGCGCGTCTATGATGCCGCGCACCTTAGCTTGCCGGGTCCGCGCGTGCGCGAGTGCCCCGAGCACACCATTGGAGGAGAGAAGAAACCGGATGCAGAAGTACATGCGATGGAGCGCGGTCCTCGTCGTGCTGATGCTCGTGCTCGCAGCCTGCCAGGGCAGTGGCGGCGGCGACGATGCGAGCCAGGAGCCCGCCGAGAGCACCGCCGCTTCCAGCGAGGAACCGGCCGAGAGCGCCGGTGCCAGCGGCGGCGGCGCAGCGGCCGGCGACTGTGAGTCGGACGAGTTCGGCTGCTACGAGATCGCCGAAGGCGAGCCCCTCGAGATCGGCACCGCCCTGGTCATCACCGGCGCGAACGAGTCGCTCGGCCTCGACAGCCAATACGGCGCCGAGGTCGCCCGCTCGCTCCGGCCCGAGGTCGCTGGCCACGAGGTCGAGTTCAACCACCAGGACGACGGCTGCTCCGCTGAGGGCGGCACGGCCGCCGCAACGGCGCTCGTGTCCGAGGCCGTCGCCGCGGTCATCGGCACGAGCTGCTCCAGCGCCGGAGCGCCGGCGTCGGAGATCACCAGCGCCGAGGGCATCCTCATGGTGTCCCCGTCGAACACGGCCCCATCCCTGACGGCCGAGGACACCCGCCAGGAGTTCTACGCGCGCACGGCGCATAACGACGAGATCCAGGGCGCCGCCATGGCGCAGTACGCCTGCGAGGTTCTCGGCGTCGGCACGGCTGCCACCATCGACGACGGCTCGCCATACGCCGATCAGCTGGCGAACGTCTTCGCCCGCTCGTTCGAGGAGCAGTGCGACGGCACGATCACGGCCGAGGAAGCGATCACCGTCGGTGACACCGACTTCTCGGGCGCGCTGGGGAACATCGCGGCGGATTCACCGGAGCTGCTCTACTTCCCGGTCTTCGTGGCCGAGGGGGCGCTCCTCACCCAGCAGGCGAAGGAGACCTCGGGCCTCGAGGACACCGTCCTCGCCGGCGCCGACGGCTACTTCTCCCCCGACTGGCTCGAGGCGGCTGGCGACGCGGCCCTGGGGCACATCCTGTCGGGCCCGGACCTCGAGTTCTCGGGTGACTTCTACGCCGACGAGTTCCTGCCGGCGTACACGGAGGTCAGTGGCGAGGACGCGCCCATCAGCGTGTTCCACGCGCACGCCTTCGACGCCTACAACATGATCGCGGATGCGATGGAGGCCGTGGCGTTCACCGAGGACGGCACGACGTTCATCCCGCGCACGGCGCTCCGAGATGCGTTCTTCGCCACGAGTGGCTACGAGGGCATCACGGGCACCCTGACCTGCGACGAGTTCGGCGACTGCGCGGACGCGCGAATCAGCGTCAGCGAGGTCGTCGAGGGCGACGACGGTCTGGAGTTCAGCCGGATCTGGCCGGACGAGTAACGGGAACCCCAGTTCCCACCCCATGAGGTGCGGGTGAGCCGGACGCCGGCTCACCCGCATCGCTATCCCGACCCGAGGCACGGAGCCCGCCCACATGCTCGGCAGCCGTTTCCGGTTCAGTTTCGTCAACCTGTTCCTGCTGGCCCTCGGTGGCGGACTCATCGCGCTGGCCCTCGTGGGCGCCGTCCTGTCGATCGGCCAGGGCCGCTTTACGGCGGCGGCCTTCCAGAATCTCCTGGTTGCGGGCGTCGCCCTGGGGAGCGTGTACGCCCTGATCGCCATGGGGTACACGCTCGTCTACGGCATCCTGTTCATGATCAACTTCGCCCACGGCGAGGTGTTCATGTGGGGCGCGTTCACCGCGTTCTTCGCCGCGACCGCGCTCGATGACGCCGGCATGATGGAGAGCGCCCCACTGCTCGCCTTTCTGCTGGTGCTGGCCACGTCGATGCTCGTCAGCATGGTCGTGGCGATGTTGCTGGAGCGCATCGCGTACCGGCCGCTCCGAGGCGCGCCGCGGCTCGTGCCGCTCATCACGGCGATCGGTGCCTCGCTGGTCCTGCAGTACACCGCGCGCGGCTTCTATGGCTCCGGTGTGCGCGGCTACCCGAGCTTCAACCTCTTCGGTGGATCCGTGGCCATCGGCCCCGTCACGATCACCGTGGTCCGCCTGGTCGTCATCCTGGCGGCCGTGGCCCTGATGGTTGCCCTCTACCTGTTCATCAACCACACGCGCACCGGCCGCGCCATGCGAGCGGTGAGCGAGGACAAGGACGTCGCGGCGATGATGGGCATCAACGTCGACCGGATCATCGTCACCACGTTCATGATCGGCGGACTGCTTGCCGGCGCGGCAGGCATCCTCTACACGCTGCTGTTCAACCAGGTCCATGCCTTCATGGGCTTCCTGCCGGGCATCAAGGCCTTCACGGCCGCCGTGCTGGGAGGCATCGGCAACATCATCGGCGCAGCCCTGGGGGGCCTCATTCTTGGCATCCTCGAGCAGGTCGGGCCGAATCTGTTCCTCACCGGCTACGGCATCCCGTCGCCGAACCAGCTCCAGGACGTCATCGCCTTCACCGTGCTGGTGCTCGTCCTCATCTTCCGGCCCTGGGGGCTGCTCGGCCGGAAGGAGAACACGTGATGGACCCGCTCCTGCGACGTGCCGTCATCAGCGGCCTCTTCGGGGGCGCGGCCGGCGTCCACGTTGGCCTGGTCGGGCTGGTCGGCGCGCTCCAGACTCGCGATGCGATCAGCGACGTCATCAGCGTGGGCAGCCTGCTGCCGCTGATCATCGCGGCGGTCGTCGGCTGGCGGGCCGGCAAGCCCGACAGGGTCAAGATGATGTTCCCGTCTGCGGCGCAGAGCCTCGGCCTCGGAGCGCTGGCTGGAGCGGTGAGCGGGCTCATGGTGGCGCTGCTCGCGATCCTGGTCGAAATCGTCACCATCAACTGGATGCTGGTGAACGCGCGCGGACCTCTGGCACAGGCGCTCCAGTTCGGCCAGGGACCGATGGCCGGCTCCCTCCTGATGGTCGGTGGGAGCGCACTCATGGGCCTCGGTGGCGCCGCGCTCCACGTGCTGCCCGGTCGCCTGGCGCGTTCGGTCTCCATCGGCCTCGTCATCACCCTGCTGGTCGGGCTCATGGAGCCATTCGTCGCGCCGATTCTCGACAACCTCAGGCTCACGGCCGTGGAGCAGTTCCTCTACGACAGCGGTGGCCTCACCGCGCTCGGCTTCGTCCTCGTCTTCGCGCTCATCGCCGGCGGCACGTACCTGTGGTCTGCTCGCGGGCCCATGGCCAAGGCGCGGTTCCGCTCGATGCCGACCCGGCGCCAGCAGATGACGAAGATCGCGATCTACATCGGCATCGTCATCCTGCTCCTCGTGCTGCCGCAGATCGTCGGCCGCCGAGTGTCCGAGATCCTGGGCACCATCGGGCTCTACGTGCTGCTGGGCCTGGGCCTGAACATCGTCGTCGGATTCGCCGGCCTGCTGGACCTCGGCTACGTGGCGTTCTACGCCGTGGGTGCCTACGCCGTCGCGCTGCTCACCTCACCGGCGTCCCCCGCGTTCACCCCGGAGCTGCCCTTCTGGGGGGCTCTACCGTTCGTGATCGTCGCCGCGGCGATGATCGGGCTGTTCGTCGGTGCGCCGGTTCTTCGGCTGCGGGGCGACTATCTGGCGATCGTGACGCTCGGCTTCGGCGAGATCGCTCGCGAAATCGTCAAGTCCTCTTGGGCGCAGCCGGTGACGGGCGGCGCGCAGGGCATCCTGTCGATCCCGTCCGCCCTGCCGTTCGAGCGCGATCCGCAGTCGATCTACTACCCGATCCTGCTGTTCTGCGTCCTCGCGGCGATCGCGGCAACGAGCCTCGCCACCTCGCGCGTCGGGCGCGCATGGAACGCGATGCGCGAGGACGAGTCGGTCGCCGAGGCGACCGGCGTGAACACCACGTACTACAAGCTGCTGGCGTTCGGCCTGGGCGCCGCCTTCGGCTGCCTGTCCGGCGCGTTCTTCGCGGCGAAGATCGGCGTGATCTATGCCGACAGCTTCAGCATCTTGGTGAGCATCAACGCCCTGGCGCTCATCATCCTGGGCGGGATGGGCAGCATTCCGGGGGTCGTGGTCGGCGCCATCGTGCTGGTCGGCCTGCCGGAGGTGCTGCGCGAGTTCAGCGAATATCGGCTGCTGATCTACGGCGCCGTCCTGGTGGCGATGATGCTGCTGCGGCCGGAGGGCCTCCTCCCCAGCCGCGTGCGGCGCGCCGAGCTCCACAGCGACGAGGACGAGGAGGAGCAGTATCCGGAGCGCGCCGGCGAGCACACCGGCAGACCGGTGGTGACGTCATGACCCAGCGCGCCACGTCCGCGCCGGGGTCCACCAACGCGACGGCCGTCAGCGCCGACACGGACGCGTTGCTGCGTGCCGACAAGGTCACGATGCGCTTCGGCGGCCTGGTCGCGAACCGAGAGATCGACTTCCGGGTGCCACGCGGATCGATCGTGTCCCTCATCGGGCCGAACGGAGCCGGGAAGACGACGTTCTTCAACCAGCTGACCGGCATGCTCGAGTCGACGTCCGGGCAGATCACATTCGACGGACAGTCGGTCATCGGCCTCACGCCGCACGAGATCGCCGAGCTGGGCATCGGACGCACGTTCCAGAACATCCGGCTGTTCGGGGCGATGACGACCCTGGCGAACGTCATGGTCGGCCGGCACACCCGCATGAAGGCGACGTGGTGGGCATCCCTGCTCAAGCTGCCGCAGGTGCGTGAGGAAGAGGCGGCCGTCGAGCAACGCGCAAAGGAGCTGCTGGAGCTGGTGGGGCTGCGCAAACGCTACTGGGACGACGCCGCCAAGAATCTGCCGTACGGGGACCAGCGTCGGCTGGAGGTGGCACGGGCGCTGGCCGGCGACCCGAAGCTGCTGCTGCTCGACGAGCCGACGGCCGGCATGAATCCCGGGGAGACGGCGCAGATGACGGAGCTCATCCGGCGACTGCGGGACGAGCTCGACCTCACGGTCCTCCTGATCGAGCACGACATGAAGGTGGTGATGGGCATCAGCGAGCGAATCACGGTCCTCGACCACGGCGAGCTGCTCGCGGAGGGGACACCGGAGCAGATCCGGTCGAACCCCAGCGTCATCGAGGCCTACCTGGGCAAGCAGGCGACGACCGCATGACCGCCACCGAGGGCGCCGCAGCGCGCGGCGATGCCGCGACCGACGCCACGCCGCTCCTCGATATCGACGACATCCACGTCTTCTACGGGAACATCGAGGCGCTGAAGGGCGTGTCGATGACCGTCGGCCGCGGGGAGATCGTGACGCTCATCGGCTCGAATGGCGCTGGCAAAAGCACGACGCTGCGGGCGATCAGCGGGACGCACAAGCCGCGAACCGGCGTGATCCGCCTCGAGGGCCGCGAGATCAACGGCCTGCCGGCGCACGAGGTGGTGGGCCTGGGGATCGCGCACTCACCCGAGGGTCGCAAGGTGTTCAGTCGGATGAGCGTGTTCGAGAACCTTCAGATGGGCGCCTTCAGCCGGCGCGGCCAGAAGATCGACGACGACGTGGCACGCGTGTTCGACCTCTTCCCGCGACTCAAGGAGCGGCGCGGACAGAAGGCCGGCACGATGTCCGGCGGCGAGCAGCAGATGCTGGCCATGGGACGAGCGCTGATGGCCCACCCGACCATCCTGCTCCTGGACGAGCCCTCCATGGGCCTCTCGCCGATCCTGACCGAGCAGATCTTCCGCATCATCCGGGAGATCAACGAGCAGGGAACCACCGTCCTATTGGTGGAGCAGAACGCGCTCATGGCGCTGCACGCCGCGCACCGTGGGTACGTCATCCAGACGGGGCGGATCGTGCTCGCCGACTCCGCGCAGGCGCTGGCCGCGAACGAGCAGGTCCGGCAGGCCTACCTCGGCGAGATCTGACCCGGCCGTGACGGACCAGCGGCCGCGCCGATCGCCCGGCGACTACCGGCCGGACCTCCGCCCGATGCTGGTCCTGGCGGTGCTCCTGGTCGTGGTGGTTGTGGCGTGGCTCCTGCTCTCGCCGATGATCCTGCCCGCCTAGGTCCGAGCCGCCCTCGCCTCAGTACCGACGCGCGACGCCGAACCCCGCACCGGCGCCGTACAGGACCAGCGCCACGCCGGCCGCGGCGAGCGCCAGCCCGGGTGACTGCTGGGGCAGCGGCAGGTAGCCCACCGACCACAGCTCCCAGCCGCGGTACGCGACCGCCGCCCCGCCTACCAGCCCCAAAAGGAGGTACACCCACGGCGAGTCGAGCACGAACCCCCATCGGCCTCGCATGTACCCGATGTCGAGCAGGACCAGCGCGAGGATGGCCGCGCCGTAGATGACGATCCCCGGACCCTCCAGCCCGATCCCCTCCTGCGCGGGAAGCGGAACGCCGCCGACGGAGTCGCCGCCGGACCGCCACCAGGGCAGGAAGCCTGAGCCGATCATCGCCAGGGCGCCCAGCAATACGAGGACTCGCGAGCGCCGCCCGGAATCGTCCATCCCGGTCAGCCCTCGGGCGGCGCGCCGCCGTAGACCGCGGGTTTGAGCACGCCGATGTACGGCAGGTTGCGGTAGCGCTCGTCGAAGTCCAGGCCGTAGCCGATGACGAAGCGGTCCGGGATCGTGAAGCCGCGGTAGTCGATGGGGATCTCGGCCAGGCGGCGTGCCGGCTTGTCGAGCAGGCACACGATGCTGATCGATGCCGGGCCCTTGTCGGCGAGGTACTTCAGAAGGTAGTTCAGCGTCAGGCCGGTGTCGATGATGTCCTCGACCACCACCACGTGGCGGCCGTCGATCGGCTTGGACAGGTCCTTGATGATCCGGACCTGCCCGCTCGACTCCGTGCCCGCGCCGTAGCTCGAGACCTCCATGAGGTCGATGCTGACCGGCATCTCCATCGCCCGCATCAGGTCGGCGAGGAACACGAGGGACCCCTTCAGCACGCTGACCAGCACCGGGTCTCGGTCGGCGAAGTCCCGGGTCAGCTCTCCTCCGAGCTCGGCCACGCGGTTCGCGAGCGTGGGCGAGTCGATGAGGATCTCCTCGACGTCGTCATGGATGCTCGGGCTCATCGCGCGGCTGGTCGCGACGCTGCAACCCCCGAGGCGACCGCGGCGGCGGACGAGCCGGTCCCGGCGCCGGTGTGGGCATACGCCCCGTTCGCCGCGGTGACATCGGTGAGGAAGTCCAGCCGCCGGTATTTCACCATCAGGGCGCGGAAGTCACGCGCGTAGAACAGCTTCACCCGGATCTCGGGGTACAGCTGTCGCATCCAGCGCAGCTTGCGGTTCTTCTTGCGCACGAGCGACTGCTTCAGGGTCGTCAGCTCGAGGTAGAGCCCGATCTCCGGCAGGTAGAAATCGGGGGCGAAGGACTCGGTGACCGCGCCGTCGGCGTTCCAGGAGATGGGGAAGACGTCTGGTTCGTAGCGCCACGCGACACCGTAGAAGTCGAGGATCCTCGCCAGCTCCGCCTCGCTCTGGTGGGCGAAGCGGGGTGGCGAATCCGAGGTCATGCGATCCGCCACCTGACCTCGATCGTACCCTGCGCCCCGACCCGCACTGTCATCGTCACCGAGTATATCGGCGCGAGTTATCCACAGGCCGCGGCAATCGGTGCGGTTGGTGGATAAGTGGCTTGTGACCCGGCGCCCGCCGCTGCTACGGTGGCCGTCCTGCTTCTGCGAGCGACCGAGTACGGTAACCGTGGATGGTGCGGGGCTCAGGCGAGAGCGAGCCACGATACCGCCCGATCACGGGAAGACCGAAAGGCCCGCTCGAAGGAGCATCCTTCATGTCCGACGCCGCCAGGGCAGATGCGCGCACTGCGCGAGTGGAGCTCGGGCGCCTGCTCGAGGCCGCGCCAGACCTCCGGGCTCTCCTCGGCCCAGGCGTGTCCGAGTCCCTCGAGCGCTACGTCGGTCTACTGCTCGCGGCGAACGGACGACTGAACCTGACTCGCGTGGTCGAGCCGGCCGCCGTGGCGCGCCTCCACCTGCTCGATGCGCTATCCGCGCTGCCGCTGCTCGCCGAGGACGGTCCGCGACGGGCGCTCGACCTCGGCTCGGGAGGCGGCGTGCCAGGCATCGTCCTGGCGGTTGCGAGACCGGACATCCGTTGGACGCTGGTCGACTCGGTCGGAAAGAAGGCGGACGCCCTGGCCGCCTTCGCCGCCGCTCTGGGCCTCGCCAACGTCGAGGTGCGTGCCGCCCGCGCGGAGGACCTCGGCCGGGGACCCGAGCGCGCGAGCTTCGACGTGGTGACCGCCAGAGCCTGCGCGTCGATGCCCGTCCTCGTCGAGTACGCGATGCCGCTCCTGCGGCCGGAGGGTCGGCTGATCGCCTGGAAGGGTCTGCTTTCCGTGGCCGAGATGGCGGCAGGCACCGAGGCGGCCGCGGTGCTCGGCGGCGGAGATCCGGTGGTGAGGTCGACCGGCCTGGCGGCGCTGGGAGATCACGTGCTGGTGGCCGTGCGAAAGAAGCGCGAGACGCCGGACCGCTACCCCCGGCGGCCGGGTGAGCCGGCCCGGCGACCGCTCGGCCGGGCGCCCGTCTGAGGGGGGCCGGCGCTCGGGGCGTCGCTATACTCCTCGCTCGCATGCGCATCGCTGTCCTCTCGGACGTCCACGCCAATCTGGCCGCCCTCGAAGCGGTCGCCTCCGACCTCCCGGCCGTCGACCAGGTCTGGGTGCTGGGCGACATCGTTGGCTACGGACCGCAGCCCAACGAGGTCATCGCCACCCTCCAGGCAATGGGCGCGCGCAGCGTCCTGGGCAATCACGACGGCGCGGCGATCGGCACGGTGGACGCGAACTACTTCAACCCGGACGCCCGCGCCGCGATCGAGTGGACCGCCACGGTGATCGACGACAACGCTCGGGCCTACATCGCCTCGCTGCCGGAGGTTCGCCGCGACGGCGAGGTCACGGCGGTGCACGGCTCGCCGCGGGACCCGATCTGGGAGTACATCACCAGCACCTCGATCGCCGCCGCCAACCTGGACTCCTTCGACACCCGGCTCTGCCTGTTCGGCCATACCCACCTGCCGATGGTGTTTCGGTCCGTGGACGGCGCAATGGAGCCCACGATCGGGCTGCCGGGCGAGCAGATCCGCCTTGGCGGCGTGCGCGCGCTGGTCAACCCCGGCAGCGTCGGGCAACCGCGGGACGGGATGCCCCAGGCGGCGTACGCGATCCTCGACGTGAGCGAGCGCGCCGGCGACGACGGCGTCGAGTTCCGGCGGGTCCGCTACGACGTGGACCGCACGCAACGCTCCATGCGCGATCTCGGCCTGCCGGCACGCCTCGCCGAGCGCCTCAGCTACGGCCGCTGAGCGCATGCCCGCTGCCATGGCCCCGGTGTGGCGGAGCCGGCGCCCGCCGAGCCGTCGTCGGGCACCGTAGGATAGCCAGCGGCATGACCTTCTTCCGACGCTCCGACAAGCGCCCGACCACGTTCGATCACGCGCGCATCCTCGTCCCGCTGCTCGGTGAGCCGGCCGTCGACGAGCCGGCGCTGAAGATCGCGGCGCTGCTCCTGGGTGGCCGGGAGGGCGTGGAGGTCGCGTTGCTCCACGTGATCGAGGTCCCGTTCGAGCGGACCCTGGACACCGAGGACGACACCGCGGTGGCACGGGCGGACGAGATCCTCTCGCATGCGGAGTCACTGCTTCGGGAGAAGGGCGTGCCGTCGCGCACCAGCACCGTCCAGGCACGCGCCGCCGGGCCCGCGATCGTCGACGACGCCAACGAGCTCGGCTGCGACCTCATCGTCATGGGCCTGCGCTACAAGAAGCGTTTCGGAGGACAATGGGACGCGGGACGGACCGTCCCCTACGTCATGCGCAACTCGACCGCGCCGGTGTGGTGCCTGCGCGCCGAGACGAAGGAGCTGGCACACGCGCCATGAGGGTCATCATCGTCGGCTGCGGCCGCGTCGGGGCGCGGGTCGCGGCGGAGCTCGACCAGCGTGGCGAGCACGTCACCGTCGTCGACCACAGAGCGAGCTCGTTCAACCGCCTCCCGCAGAGCTTCAAGGGAGAGACCGTGCGCGGCAACGGCACGGACGAGGACGTGGTTCGCTCCGCCGGGGCGGAGCAGGCGGACATCCTGATGGCCCTCACCGAGGGCGACAACCGCAACGCCCTGGCCGCACAGCTCGGCAAGCACACGTTCGGGATTCCCCGCGTGATTGCCAAGATCAACGATCCACTGCGGGGCGAGGCGTACCGCGCGCTCGGCCTCGAGACGATCAGCCGCACGCTCATCCTGGGCGACGCGCTCGTGGTCGCCGCCCTGCAGGGTGCCGAGGCCACGAACGGGTTCGTCGAGCCGCCGACCGCGCAGCCGCTGCGCGGGGCGCCGCCACCCGGCTCGCTGGCGGACAGCCAGGCACGGGCCGCCATGACGGCCGCCGACAACGCCGAGCGCGATACCGACGTCGTCCAGCCCGGGGACGGGCAGGAAGGGGGCCTCTAGGTGTACGTCGTGGTCATCGGCGGTGGCAATGTCGGCTACTACCTCACCAAGGAGTTGCTGGCCGCCGGCCACGAGGTCGTGGTGATCGAGGAGGATGCCGTCCGCGCCCGGCAGATCGCCGATGAGCTGGGGAGCATCGTGGTCGCGAACGACGGCTGCGAGGGTCGCTACCAGGCCGAGGCGGGAATGGGCCGCGCGGACGTGATGGCTGCGGTCACCGGCGATGATGCCGTGAACCTGGCCGCCTGCCAGATCGCGAAGATGCGCTTCAACGTCCCCCGCTCGATCGCGCGGATCAACGACCCGAAGAACGAGAAGCTGTTCCGGCAGCTGGCCATCGACGAGGTGGTCAGCCCGACCCGCTCCATCCTGGGCGTCATCGAGCACGAGATCCCCGTACACGACCTTCTCCACCTCGCCGAGCTGGAGGGAGGAGAGGTCCAGATCGTGGAGGCCCAGCTGGACGGCGATTCGCCGGTCATCGGCCGGGAGCTCCGTGACCTCCAGCTGCCGGAGGGAAGCTCGATCGCCGTCCTCATCCGCGACGAGCGCGCGCAGTCACCGCGGTCGGACACCAGGCTGCGCGTCGGCGACAAGCTGCTCGCCGTCACCTCGGCCGACGGCGAGGCGGAGCTGCGCGCCCTCCTGATCGGGGAGTGACGGCGCCTGACCCCGGACACGTCCTGCGGCGGGCGATCATCGGCTGGGGACTGGGGCACCTCGCGCTGGGGCGCAGCTCAGTGGGCTGGGGCCTATTGGCGGCGGAGCTCGTGTCGGCCCTGCTCGTGGCGTGGCTGACCATCGGGCTCGCCGACAGCAACCTCTATCTCATCCCGTTTCTCGCCGGCATCGGCTTCCTCGTCGCCTGGGGATGGCAGGCCGTGGCCGCCTACCGGCAGGCGCAGGCAACCGAGGCTGCGCGTCCCCCGACGCCCGAGCGCTCGCCGGCCACCACGATCGGCTGGCTCAGCCTCCCGATGCTTGCCTGGTTCACCGGCTTCTGGCTGATCGGCGCCGACGCCGCTACACCGGCGGCGGCCCTCGACCGATTCGTCGGCGCCTGGACCTCGGAGACCCTTTCGGCGCGTGAATGGCCGCCCGGGGTGGTCGCGGCGGCGGGTGAGGCGGCAGATGGGCTCGGCTCGGGCCCCGACCGCTTCCACGACGTGCGGTTCACCATCGTGGCGGTGAATGACGGACGGGCCACCGCGGTGGCCGATGCGATCCACTACGAGCGCCGTCCCTCGTCGTTCCTGGTGGTCTTCGAGGGCACCGAGCTGGTGCCAGTCGTGGACGACCGGATCCTCTCTCTGGAACTCGCCGCGGAGCCGGTCGAGCTGCCGGGTGGCGGCGACATCGGCGCGGTGCGCTGGGAGCTGGTGTCCGCGACCGACTGAGTCTTCGCAGGCAAGACCCTTGACAACGGCATTGTCAGGGTTTATGTTCGCGCCACGGATCGTTCTATTTCACCCGTGCGTTCGACTGACAAACGTTCGTTCGCGTGAAGGAGGCAACAACACCATGGCGAACATCACCCGGTTCGACCCCCTCAACGAGATGGTCTCGCTGCGATCGGCGATGGACCGCCTCTTCGAGGACTCGTTCGTGAGCCCGCTGTCGTGGCGCACGATCTCCGGTGGCGAGACGATGGCCCCGGCCATCGACGTCCACGAGACGGCGGATGAGCTCGTCGTCACCGCCGCCCTGCCGGGCATCAAGGCGGAGGACGTGGAGATCACTATGACCGGCCAGACGCTCACCCTGCGGGGCGAGTTCAAGGCCGATCAGCAGGTCAAGCAGGAGCAGTACCTGTATCGCGAGCGCCGGTTCGGCTCGTTCAGCCGCACCCTGCAGCTCCCGGTGCGGGTCCAGGGGGACCAGGCGAACGCCGACTTTACCGATGGCGTCCTGACCCTCACCATTCCGAAGGCGGAGGAGGTCAAGCCCCGCCAGATCCGGATCAATGCCAACGGCAACGGCGCCCACGTCGAAGAGACGGCGGCGTCCTGACGTGGATCGATCGCGCCGCGGGACGCCGGCAGACACGAACGGCGTCCCGCGGCGCAACGATCTGACCCGACCCCGATACATCATCAGCATCGCCGCAGAGCTGGCGAGCTGTCACCCGCGGACGCTGCGGATCTACGAGGAGGAGGGCCTCCTCGCCCCACAGCGCCGGAACAACCTCCGCCTCTACAGCGAGGCGGACATCCAGCGCGTTCGTATCATTCGTTTTCTCACGCGCCGGCAGCGAGTCAACCTCGCCGGCGTGAGGGTCATCCTTCAGCTCGAGGAGCTCGGCAAGATCCGGGTCTACGATCTGTTCGATGCGGACGATGTAGAGCGATTCGCCGAAGAACTCGACGAGCCGGAGCTCGCCGACAGCCAGACGGCTGAAGGAGCGACCAAGCGTGGCAACTGACGACCAGACCCCTGACACTCCCGACATCGAGGCAACCGAGGACGACGAGCAGGCCGTGAGCCTCCACCGCGTCCAGGTGCTGCCGCTCGTCGCCCTGCGCGACACCGTCATCTTCCCCGAGATGATCGTGCCGCTCCAGGTCGGCCGCGACCGCAGCGTCAAGGCCCTCGATCGCGCGGTCCGGACCTCCCAGCCGGTGGCGCTCGTCACCCAGCGCTCGAGCGAGCAGGAGGAGATCGGCGCCACAGACGAGCTCTACCCGATCGGCACCTTGGCGAAGATCGCCCAGGTCATCCGTCTCCAGGACGGGACCATCCGGGCGATCGTCCAGGGACAGCGCCGTATCCGCCTGCTGGACCTCGTGCAGACCGAGCCACACCTCGAGGCGCGCGTCGAGCTGATCGACGACGCGACCGAGAAGACGCTCGAGATCGAGGCGCTCATGGCCTCGATCCACGCCCAGATCGAGCAGTACGTGAGCAGCGGCGCGTCCGTGCCACCGGAGGTGGCGGTCGCCGCGCGCAACATCGTCGATGGTGGCCTGCTGGCCGACATGACGGCGTACAGCCCCGAGATGACCACCGAGCAGCGCCAGGAGCTGCTCGAGACGATCGACGTGCCGGATCGGCTGCGGCTGGCCAGCGCCTTCCTCGCCAAGCAGATCGAGGTGCTCGAGCTCAAGGGACGCATTCAGTCCGAGGTCAAGTCCGAGATGGACAAGACCCAGCGCGAGTACATCCTGCGCGAGCAGATGAAGGCCATCCAGAAGGAGCTCGGCGAGGACGATCCCGCCGTCGCCGAGGCGAGCGACCTGCGCGAGCGGGTCGAGGCATCGGCCATGCCGGAGGACGTCAAGGCCCGCGCGCTGAAGGAGGTCGACCGCCTGTCGCGCATCCCGAGCGCGTCGCCGGAGCAGGGCGTCATCCGCACCTACGTCGACTGGCTCGTCAGCCTGCCGTGGGGCATCGAGACCGATGACAACCTCGACCTCGA
>JASLBU010000098.1 GCA_030146365.1 Candidatus Limnocylindria bacterium
TCAACATCGAAGACGAGGTCATACCGCCTGCCCTCGACGATCGGCCGTAACACGACGATCCCGAGCTCGACCGCCATTGCCGTGATCGCCGCCTCCGCAACGGCACCTTTAAGCGTCGACTCGGACACCATCAGGGCCGCCATTCCGCGACGCGCACGCCCCGGTTCGAATCCGGGCGAACGCTAACCTCCGCGCTCCCATGAGCGAGCGCCGCTATGACCCGCATGCCATCGAACCCAAGTGGCAGGCCGTGTGGGAGTCCGAGCGGACGTGGGAGGTGGACAACGACGAGCTGGCGGGCGTCCCGAAGTCCTACGTGCTCGAGATGCTGCCGTACCCCTCCGGTGAGCCCCACATGGGGCACCTGAAGAACTACGCCGTGGGCGACGCCGTCGCCCACTTCCACCGGCGCACGGGCCGCCGCGTGCTGCACCCGATGGGCTACGACGCCTTCGGTTTGCCGGCCGAGAACCACGCGATCCGCACCGGTGAGCACCCGCGCGACTCGACTGCCAAGTCGATCGAGCAGTTTCAGCAGCAGTTCCGCTCGTGGGGTATCTCGATCGACTGGTCTCGCGAGTTCGGCACGCATGAGCCGCGCTACTACCGCTGGACCCAGTGGATCTTCGTGAAGCTGTTCGAGCGGGGACTGGCCTACCGCAAGGAGGCCGCGGTCAACTGGTGTCCCAAGGACGCCACGGTGCTGGCCAACGAGCAGGTCATCGACGGCCGCTGCGAGCGTTGCGGCAGCCCGGTCGAGGCTCGGCAGCTCGAGCAGTGGTTCTTCCGCATCACCGACTACGCCGACCGGCTGCTCGACGACCTGGACGCCATCGATTGGCCCCAGCACGTCAAGACGATGCAGCGCAACTGGATCGGACGCTCGGAGGGCGCCGAAGTCACCTTCACCTGCCCAGAACTGGGAACGGACTATCCGGTCTTCACCACACGGCCGGACACGCTGTTCGGCGCGACGTTCTTTGTCATGGCCCCCGAGCACCCCGACGTCGGGCGCCTGGCCGAGGGAACGGAGCACGAGCAGGCGGTCCGGGACTACGTGAATCGCACGCTGACCGAAGGCGCCGACGAGCGCAGCGACGCCGAGCGCACCAAGACCGGAGTGCCGTTGGGCAGGACCGTCGTCAACCCGGTCAACGGCGAGCGGATCCCCGTGTTCGTCGCCGACTACGTGCTGATGGAGTACGGGACGGGCGCGATCATGGCGGTGCCGGGTCACGACGAGCGCGACTACGACTTCGCCACCACCTTCGATCTGCCGATCCGCCGGGTGATCGAGGGTCCCGATGACGTGCTGCCGTACTCGGGCGACGGTCCCCTGGTGAACTCCGACCGCGAGTTCGACGGCTTGAACAACCGGGAGGCGCTCGACCGGATCGTCGATTGGCTCGACTCGCAAGGCAAGGGTCATCGGTCGGTCAACTACCGCCTCCGTGACTGGCTCCTCTCCCGACAGCGGTACTGGGGCTGCCCGATCCCGGTTGTCCACTGCGACCGCTGCGGGCTGGTTCCCGTTCCCGAGGAGGACTTGCCGGTCCTTCTCCCGGAGATCGAGGACTACGCGCCGAAGGGTCGCTCGCCCCTGGCGTCGGCCGAGGACTGGCTGCACGTCGAGTGCCCCCGCTGCCGGGCGCCGGCTCGTCGAGAGACCGACACGATGGACACCTTCGTCGACTCGTCGTGGTACTTCCTGCGCTACACCGACGCGGGAAACGACTCCGCGCCGTGGGACCGCGAGGTCGCCCGCCACTGGATGCCGGTCGAGCAATACATCGGCGGAGTGGAGCACGCGATCCTGCACCTGATGTACGCGCGCTTCTTCGTGAAGGCGCTGACCGACATGGAGCTGCTCGATGTGCAGGAGCCCTTCAGGGCGCTCTTCACGCAGGGGATGATCACCCGCGACGGCGCGAAGATGTCCAAGTCCAAGGGCAACATGATCAGCCCGGTGCCCTATGTGGAGCGCTACGGGGCGGATACCGCGCGCTGCTACATCCTGTTCATCGGGCCGCCAGACCATGACGCGGACTGGACGGACAAGGGCGTCGAGGGCGTGCACCGCTTCCTCGGCCGGCTGTGGCGGCTGGGGGCCGACGTCGCCGAGCAGACCGGCGTGCAGGAGCCGCTCGGACCGCTCGACGAGCCCGTGGGTGCCGACCTGGAGCTGATGCGCAAGACGCACTGGGCGATCGACAAGGTCACGGAGGACATGGCCGGGAGGTTCGCGTTCAACACGGCCATCGCCGCGGTCATGGAGCTCGTCAACGAGGCGTACCGCCATCGCCAGGCGGTTCATTCCTCGACGCTGCACTTCGCGACCGCGACGGCGGCTTCGCTGATCTTCCCGTTCGCACCGCACACCGGTTCGGACGTGTACGAGATGCTCACGGGGGACCGAGTCTGGGAGCAGCCATGGCCGGCCGCCGAGTTGGCGCTGCTCGAGCGCGAGACGGTCGAGGTCGTGCTGCAGATCAACGGCAAGCTCCGCGATCGCGTGCAGGCATCGGCCGCCGCGTCGCGCGAGGAGCTCGAGGAGATGGCCCGCGGCCGTCCGAAGATCGAGGCGCACTTGAACGGTCATGAGGTCGTGAAGGTGGTCGTGGTCCCGGGCAAGTTGGTCAACTTCGTCGTTCGCTGAAGCCACCGTTGCACGTCGGGAGGCGGTTTCGGGGGTGTCGCGCAGACTTGTGACGGTTCCGGTGCGCAACCGGCACGAACAGGGCCCCACGCGTCACAAAACGCCGCCTAGCGTGGCGGCATGCCCGATCTCACGCCGCGTCACATCGCCCTATACGGCCTGGCTGCTCTCGTACTCGGGGTGCTCGCCGTCCGCTACGCCGGAAGCGACGACGTCGCCGCGCCGGCGGCCCCGCCGCC
>JASLBU010000124.1 GCA_030146365.1 Candidatus Limnocylindria bacterium
GACTCGGCCCGTCCCGAGAGGCCGTCGGCGATCACCGCGCGCATCGCCGTGTCGGCGGCTTCGGCGGCCGCGCGGAGCCGCTCGATCTCCTCCGGTTGCTTGACCGCTCGCAGAGACGCCATCGTCGGCCCGGCCTCGACCAGCTCCGCGGGGTCCAGCACCGCCCGCAGCCGCAGGACGAATCGCGCCCACATCTGGTCCTGGACGCCGATCCGCCGCACTGGCCCCAGAACCTTTTGCACCAGGCGAATGGGGTCGTCAGTCTCCTCCCATGTGACGACCTCGAGGTCGTCCACCAGCTCACCCAGCTCATGGCGGGCAAGCGGTTCTTCGAGGCGCGGGAGGACGAGCACGGGCGGTCCGTCGGCACGCAGAACGAAGCAGGTGAGCCGCTCCATGGCCGGCGCGCGATATCCGAGCAGATACGCATAGTCAGACGACGGCGTGATCAGCAGCGCATCGATGCCGCGCTCGGCTGCCGCCTTGCCTCCACGGGCGAGCCGGTCCGTATGGACGGAGCGGGGGAACCGCGCAGGTGGTGCCGAAGTGCTCACGTCGGGCAGGCTACCACCGTTGGTGGCAGCGACCGTGCCGGCGTGTGAGGCACCATGGCCGCGACCGGCGCGTGTGACTATGATGCACAACGTGAACGGGGGACGGAGTAATCCGCTGATGAGGCGATGACGGCCGGGCCACGCACCTCGCGCCCGAGGAACGGCCTGCTGGCGTTGCTGGTACTCGGCGTGGTCATTGGGTCGTTTCCCACTGCCACGCGGGCAGCCGACCCTCCGGCGGTCGCCGGAGCTCGCGAGCTGGCGCGTCTCCACGGAGGCACGGCGTCCGACTACTCGCTGCTGCACGAAACGTCGACGCCGAGCGCTGAGACGGTCGTGTGGTCGGGCAAGTTCCTCGACCGACGCACTGGCGAGCTGGTTGCCGCCTACAGAGCGCCGGCCGGCCCGTACGGCGGCGACCAACTTCTGGCGGAACGCATCACCGCCGCGGCCGCGGACGCCACACCACTTCAGGCGAAGGCGGATCGCGCGTTGGCGGCCGCCGTGGCGAGCTCTGCACGAGGCGCGCAGCTTCCGGTGGCGATGTGGATCGAAGCCGACCCCGGGCCCGCAGAGGCGGCCGTTCGGGACCGGCACCCTGAGGTCGAGTGGCTGGAGGGACGGCCGCTGGCACACGACCTCGAGACGGTCCGGCGACTCCGCGGTGAGCTCTGGGAGGCACGGCGAGATGCCTACGCGGCGGCAGCCGAGGCCCTGATCCCGCGGATCGAGGCTGCCGGCGGGACCGTTGCCTACGTCAGCACGTCAGCTCCTCTCGTGTTCGTCGATCTGCCAGCCGCTGCTGTGGAGGCACTGGCGGCCAACGATCAGGTCCGGAGTCTCGGCCTCGAGGGAACGTGGGAGACGCAGATGTCGAGCGCCGGTCGAACCGTCCGCGCCGACTGGACCAGCGGGTCAGCGGACCAGGGAAATGGTGCGAGGGTGGCGGTGGTCGAATATCACAACGTGCGCAACAGCGGTGACCTCGCAGGCCAGGTGATCCGCTCGTACAGCACCACCGGGACACTGGCCTACGCAGGTGACCACCCGACGTGGGTCGGCGGCGCCATCGGCAGCCTGTCAGGGACGTACCGTGGCACCGCTCCCGGGGCAGATATCGTGTCCGCTTCGACCGGCGGGTACTCACCGAGCCTCGCCACGGATCGAGCCATCATCGCCGCGGCCGACTGGACGGTGGCGGCGACCGGCGGCGATGCCGATATCGTGAATGCCAGCATTGGCCAGGACACTGCCCTCGGGTCCGAGGAGGCGCGCCGCTACTTCGACTCCATCGGATGGGAGGACAACCGGCTGGTGGTGGCAGCGGCCGGCAACTTCAGTACCTTCGGGCACTGGGACATCCTCTCTCCAGGCACCGGGTACAACGTGCTGACCGTGGGTGGCATCGACGACCGCAACACGACCAGCTGGAGCGACGACCGAATCTGGAATTGGCCGGGCACCAATGGGAGCAACTACCGGGACCGCTCCGACGCCACGTGGAACCAGCACGGTGATTACAACAAGCCCAATCTGTCTGCGCCGGCGGTGAGCGTTCGCACTGCGAACGGCATGTACGGCGACGGCACCAGCATCGCGAGCCCCATCGTGGCCGGTCTGGCTGCGCAGGTGATCGCACGCGCGCCGACGCTGGCGGCCTGGCCGGAGGGCACTCGCGCGGTCCTGATGGCTGGCGCACTTCGCCGCACGCCGATGGCCGACGGATCCCTGAGCCCGGATCGCGAGGGCGTCGGGACTGCGGACGCGACCTGGTCGAACCGAGTCCTCTCGAACGGAGCGTTTGGCGGCTACCGCATCGGTTCGATGACCGGGCCCACGGTCGTCCAGGAGATCCCCGTCGTGAAGGGCCAGCGCGTGCGCGTCGCCCTGGCTTGGAGCAGCCACACATCCGGGAGCAATACGGCGAAGGCAGACACGCTCACGGCCGACCTGGACCTGCGGGTCGCCGGACCTGACGGGGCCGTGCGCTGGAGCGCGACATTCGATAACTCCTACGAGGCGCTCGACATCGTGGCCGGAAGGACCGGGACGATGCGCATCGAGATCCGGGCGTCGCGCTTCGATGCCGCGTCGGAGCCCTACGGGCTGGCCTGGGCGACCAGCGGCCCGTTCTTCGACGCCGACGACTCCCCGTTCCGCAGCGACATCCTGTGGGCGTGGGACCAAGGCATCACCGGCGGGTGCGCGGCAGGTCGATACTGCCCGGATGCGGTGGTGACACGTGAGCAGATGGCGTCGTTCATTTCCCGAGCCGCCGATCTCCCGGCAACCGCGACCGACTTCTTCCGGGACGACGAACAGAGCATCCATGAGGGGGACATCAATCGCCTTGCGGCGGCACGCATCACCGGCGGCTGCGGCACTGACCGCTTCTGTCCCGCCGCCCGGATCACCCGTGCCGAGATGGCCGCGATGCTCGCGCGCGCGCTCCGCCTCCCGCCCGCCGCTCGCGACTACTTCACCGACGACAACACGAACCCACACGAAGCGGCCATCAATGCGTTGGCCCAGTCCGGCATCACCGGCGGATGCGGGGGAACGGCCTTCTGCCCGACCGCCTGGGTGACGAGAGGGCAGCTCGCGGCCTTCCTCCACCGTGCGTATCGCTGACCGCCGCCGCCGGTGAGACTGGGCAGCTGCGTCGCGTTGACCATCGCGATCTCCACGGGCTGCACCGCATCTCCGACAGCCGATAGCGAGGACCGTTCGACCCGTGGGCCAACGCCGAGCTCAAGCCTTCCAGGGTCGTCGTCCGGTTCCCTCGTGGCGCTACCTCGCAGCCCGCTGCCCACGCAGGTCCTCGCCCTGCCCACGCCGGATCGCCCGTTCGACATGACCGATGTCCTGGAGGCGATGCGCAGCTCGCGCCGTCCGGGTGGCGTGCCGGACGAGCTGGAGACTGCCGCCGTCGCTGCCGCAATTGCGGAGCGCACGTTCACCTTTGACGGCGACCCGTGGCGGGACATCACGGCGAGCGGTTCCTGCGGCCCGTCGATCTGCACGATCGAACTGGCCGGCGCCCCGCAGGGCGCCGTCGGCGACGACGTGTATGTCTTCACGGTGGACCGGCCATCGGGCACCGTGGCCCTGAGCGAATCGAACCTGCGCGGGCTCCCGGCGGAGCTGCTCCCCGCGCTGGATCGGGCTGCACGGGATACGTGGAGCGGCGACCTCGAGGACCTTGCGCTTCTGTCGGTGCGGTGGCTCCCGCCTCCAGAGGAGGACGTGTTCGTCCTGTCGTACCGATCGGGTGGCGAGGAGGGTGCCCCGGCGCTCGACCTCCGGCTCGACCTCCCGCGCGGGACGGCGGAGCCGGTCAGGTGAGCTGCAGCTTCACCTCGTCGGCCGCACCGGCCTCGATGCGCCAGGCGCGCAGCATGTCGGACAGGCCGGCATCGCGGCTGGTCAGCGTGGCCAACACGTAGAAGGCGTCGGGGTAGAGAGCCTGCCGGCGGTCGGTCGGCGACGGGACGGC
>JASLBU010000149.1 GCA_030146365.1 Candidatus Limnocylindria bacterium
GCCGTCGCGCTCCACGCCCTCGATCTTGATCCGCGGCGCGTCGCGCGGCATGCAGATCACGGCATGGGCACCGAGCAGACGCGCGGCACGCGCCACCGCCTGGGCATGGTTCCCGGACGAGTAGGTCACGACCCCGCGTGCGCGCTCGGCATCGGTCAGTGAGGCGATCTTGTTGTAGGCCCCGCGCATCTTGAACGCGCCGACCGGCTGAAGGGACTCCGGCTTCAGCCAGGTGGTCTCATCCCATTGCAGAAGTGGCGTACGGGTCGCGACGCCGCGGATCCGGTCAGCCGCCTCGCGGATCTCGTCGATGGAGACGATGTGCGGCTCGATTGACACGCTCATGCGGTCAGTACGCCCGCGCCCAGGTCGCGAGTTCGGTGCCCGGCTTGCCGCAGTGCATGCAGCTCCGGGCGGGATCCTCCGGCTCCAGCGGCAGGAATCGGATCGAGGCCTTGGTCCTGGCGCTGATCTCGGTCTCGCAGGCTCCGTCGCCGCACCACGCGCCCACCCAGAACCCGCCCTGCTCCGCCACGCCGGTGGCGAACGCGTCGTACGAGGTGATCTCGTGGGTGTTCGCATCGCGGTAGGCAACCGCATCGGCGTACAGGGCGCGCTGGACCGCGTCCAGCCGGCCGCGCATCCCGGGCGCGATCTCGGCGAGCGCGACCTGCTCCTTGTCACCGCCCAGGCGGCTGGCCAGCACGGCGTGCCCGGAGGCGACGTCGCGTGGACCGAGCTCGATGCGCACGGGTACGCCCTTGAGCTCCCATTCCGCGAACTTGTAGCCGGGTCGGTGCTGGTCCCTGGCGTCGAGGCGGACGCGAACGCCCGCGGAGGCGAGATCCGCGCGCAGCTTCTCCGCCACGCCGAGTACCGAGTCGCGTTCCTCCTCGGTGCGGAAGATCGGCACCACGACGACCTCGACCGGCGCGACCGAGGGCGGCAGGCGCAGACCGGCGTCGTCCCCGTTCGCCATGATCGTCCCGCCCACCATGCGAGTGCTGAAGCCCCATGAAGTCGCCCACGCGTACTCCGACTCGCCGTCGCGGTTGAGGAACGTCACGTCGTAGGCCTTCGCGAAGTTCTGCCCCAGGAAGTGCGAGGTCCCGCACTGGAGGGCCTTCGCGTCGCGCATCAGGCCCTCGATGCAGTACGTCTCCACGGCACCGGGAAAGCGCTCGCCCGTCGACTTGCGGCCCATGTGGACGGGGATGCCGAGCACGTCCTCAGCGACCTGGCGGTAGACCTCCAGCATCTGGAGCGCCTCCGCGGTCGCCTCCTCCGCGGTGGCGTGGGCGGTGTGGCCCTCCTGCCAGAGGAACTCGCTCGTGCGCAGGAAGAGGCGGGTTCGCATCTCCCAGCGCAGGACGTTGGCCCACTGGTTGTAGAGGAGGGGCAGGTCCCGGTAGCTCTGGATCCAGCGTTTGTACGTGGACCAGATGATCGACTCCGAAGTCGGCCGGATGGCGAGTGGCTCTTCGAGCTTCTCCCCGCCGCCGTGCGTGACGACTGCCACCTGGGGCGCGAAGCCCTCGACGTGTGCCGCCTCCCGATCGAGGAGGCTCATGGGGATGAGGAGCGGGAAGTACAGGTTCTCGTGCCCGGTTGCCTTGAACCGGTCATCCAGCGCGCGCTGCGTCAGCTCCCAGATCGCGTAGCCATGCGGCTTGATGATCATCGAGCCCTTGGCCGGCCCGTGCTCGGCAAGCTCTGCGCGCTTGACCACCTCGACGTACCAGCCGGGGAAGTCGTCAGCCTGGGAGGGCAGCTTGTTGGTGCTCATGAGCCACCGATGCTACCCGATGCCGATGCGGTGGCCGGCGCGGCCCCCTGCCGCCCGCGCTACAGATTGCCCCGTCGTGCCTGCTCGATCTCGATCGCCTCGAAGAGCGCCTTGAAGTTGCCCACGCCGAAGCCACGCGAGCCGTGGCGCTCGATGATCTCGAAGAAGAACGTCGGGCGGTCCTGCACCGGGCGGGTGAAGATCTGGAGCAGGTAGCCCTCCTCGTCCCGGTCGGCCTCGATCCCCAGCTCCTCGAGCGTCGCGATCGGCACGCCGACGTCCCCCACCCGATCCGGCAGGGTCTCGTAGTAGGCGTGGGGCATACCGAGGAACTCGACCCCCCGCTCGCGCAGGACCCGGACGGTCCCCACGATGTCATCCGTCCGGAGCGCGATGTGCTGCGTGCCCGCGTCCAGGTAGTAGTCGAGGAATTCCTGGATCTGGCTCTTCTTCTTGCCCGCCGCCGGCTCGTTGATCGGGAACTTGATCCGGCCGTTCCCGTTCTGCATCACCTTGCTCATCAGCGCGGAGTAGTCCGTGTGGATCACCTTGTCGTCGTAGTGGATCAGCTGGGCGAAGCCCAGCACGTTCCGGTAGTAGTCCACGAACCGGTTCATGTCGCCCAGAGCGACGTTCCCCACGCAGTGGTCCACCTCGAGCAGGCTCTGCCCCGACGCGGCCGCCGGCGGAGCCGTGATGCGGTGATAGCCGGGCGCGAACGTCCCCTGGTAGTCGGAGCGATCGACGAACGAGTGGACCACGTCGCCGTAGGCGCGGATGGAGCTGCGCCGCAGCGTCCCCTTCTTGCCGACGATCTCGGTCGGCTCCAGCGCCGACACCGCGCCCCTCGCCGTGGTTTCCCGCCATGCAGAGGCGGCATCGTCAACGGCGAAGGCGATGTCCTTCACGCCGTCGCCGTGCCTGGCGACGTGCTCGGCGATCTCGCCGTCCGGGGTCAACGGTGCGGTGAACACGAAGCGGATGTCGTTCTGGACCATCACGAAGCTCGACCGATCGCGCACGCCGGTCTCGAGGCCGGCGTATGCCACCGGCGTGAAGCCCCACAAAACCCGGTAGTAGTGCGCGGCCTGCTTCGCGTTGCCGACCCAGAACTCGACGTGGTCGATGCCTTTGAGCGGCAGGAAGTCCTGCGCCTCGGCGGCGGCGTTCCTGTTGATGATCGCGCCGGCCTGGTTGGCGGCCCCGCGCGACAGCGTGTCGGTCATGGGTGGTCTCCCTTCGAGCCAGCGGAGGATACCGCAGGACCGATGCCGTCTCCGCTCAGCGCGGAACCGCTCCCGTGCCGGCGACGAGCGCCACCTCGATCATGCGGTCGATGGCACGGTCGAGCTCCTCCAGCGGCAGGTAGCTCTCCTCGGTGCTGACCTCCTCCGACAGCACGTCGCTGACCGTAAGCGCACAGGCGGCCTGCACCGCGGCCCGCGCGGCGAGGAAGAAGAGCGCCGACGCCTCCATCTCGAACGCCAGCACCCCGCGATCCCGCCACCGCTGAGCGTAGTCGTTGTCCGTGTTGTAGAAGACGTCGACCGAGGCCACCAGCCCGGTCTGCGCCTCCACGCCGGCGGCGGCTGCGGCGTCGACCAGCGAGCGCGTCAGATCGAAGTCGGCCGCTGGCGCGTACGGCTCGCCATGCAGGTAGGTCCGGGTGGCGCCGTCGACCGGACAGGAGGCCGTGGCGATCACGAGGTCCCCGGTCCGGAGTCCCATGGCGATGCCGCCGCAGGTGCCCACCCGGATCAGGCGACGCGCGCCGAGTCGCAGCAGCTCCTCCACCACGATGCTCAGGCTCGGCGTGCCCATCCCGCTGGTCTGGACGCTGACGGGCACGCCGCCATAGGTCCCGGTGAAGCCGAGGAGTCCTCGATGGTCGTTCACCTGGCGAACGGAGCCGGGGTCGAAGCGCTCCGAGATGCGGCGCGCGCGGTTCGGGTCGCCGGGCAGCAGGACGAGCGGTGCGTAGTCGCCGTCCTCGGCGCGGAGGTGGATCTGTGGCATGCGCACAGCCTATCGCAGGACCGCCCGTGGACGGCCGGCGGCGTGCGATGATCGCCGCGTGAGCCAGACTCCGCCGAACAACGACGTGACGCAGACGGCGCAGGACCTGCTCCGGGCTGTCGGCGGCGGCCTGTTCGTCGGCCTGCCCCTGCTGTTCACCATGGAGATGTGGTTCCACTCGTTCCTGATCCCGTCGTGGAAGATCGTCCTGCTCCTGGCCGTCAGCTTCGTGGTCGTCATCGGCTACAGCGCCGTCAGCGGGTTCCGGCGGGAGCGGACGTGGAGGGAGCTGCTCGTCGACTCGCTCGAGACGATGGGCATCGCGATGGTGGTCTCGGCCGTGGCGCTCTTCCTGCTCGGCCGGATCGGGCCGGAGGTCGGCCTGCGTGACGCGATCGGCAAGGTGGCGCTGGAGACGATCCCGGTCGCGTTCGGCGTCTCCCTGGCCAGCAGCCAGCTGGCATCGGCTGACGACGAGGGCGATGCCGACGAGCAGGGCAGCGCCGCCGGCGATGGCGCCGGCACCGGGACGCTCGGCCGCCTGGTCGTGGCGGCGGGCGGCGCTCTGGTGTTCGCGCTCAACGTCGCGCCGACGGAGGAGCCCATGCTGCTCGGCGTCGAGGCGCCGTGGTGGCTGCTGGCGCTGGTCGCCGTGTCGACGATGGCGATGACGCTGGCGATCGTGTTCTACGCCGACTTTCGCGGCGGACGCGCGCGGGACATCCGGGACGGAGCACTCGACCACCCGTTGAGCGAGACGCTCGCGGCGTACGCCATCAGCCTGCTCGTCAGCCTGCTGCTGCTCTGGTCCTTCGGTCGCACCGAGGGCGCCACGATCGCCGTGATCGCCGGCCAGATGATCATGCTCGCGGTGCTGGCCTCCTTCGGGGCGGCGGCGGGCCGGCTCCTGCTGGGCGGTGGATCGCCGAGCCGCAAGCAGGAGACCTGACCGATGCGCCAGAACTGGCTCGAATGGGTCGCCCTGGCGGCCAGCGTGGTCGCCGTGATCGGCGTGGTCGGGTTCCTCGTCGTCGACGGCGTGGCGGACGAGGGCCGGCCGCCGACCCCCGTGGTCGAGCTGCTCGACGCCGAGGCGTACATGACCGACCACGGCTGGATCCTGCCCGCCGAGCTGACGAACGACGGCGACACCGCCGCGGAGGCGCTCGGCCTGCGTGCCACCGCCGCCGTGGACGGCTCGGAGGAGGAGAGCGAGATCTCCGTGGATTACCTGCCCGCGGGAACGGCGGTCAGCGTCAGCTTCGGGTTCAGCGCCGAGCCGGAGGGCGAGGTCACGGTCCAGGTCATCGGCTTCCGGCTACCCTGAGCCGAATGAGCCGAATGAGCCGAATGAGCCGATGGGACGGTGAGCTCGCCTTTGCCACCGAGGCCGCCCGTCGCGCCGGCGCGCTCCTGACCGAGAGCTACGAGCGGCTGGAGCGGATCGACTACAAGAGCAAGCGAGACGTCGTCACGGACGCCGATTACGCATCGGAGCGGCTCGTCATGGACGCGATCAAGAGCCGGTATCCCGACGACGGGATCCTGGCCGAGGAGTCCGGCGAGCACGCAGGGGTGATCCGCGACGACGGGTCGCACAACGGTCGCACGTGGGTCATCGACCCGCTCGATGGGACGGTGAACTACGCGAACGGCATCCCGTTCTACTGTGTGAGCATCGGGCTGGTCGTCGACGACGTCCCGACCGTCGGGGTCATCTTCGATCCGGCCCGGGACGACCTCTACGACGCGGTCGCGGACGGTCCGGCACGGCTCGACGGCGAGCCTGTCACCGCCTCCACGAAGGAGGCCCTCTCCGACTACGTGGTGAGCATGGCTGTGATCGGCCGTGGGGGCCTGAGTCGCGAGCGCCGGATCGCGCCCTCGATCCGCATCCATCGGCGTATGGGCAGTGCCGCGCTCGCCCTCGCGTACGTCGCCAACGGCCGGTTCGACGCGTTCGTGCAGAATGGCGGCCTTTCGCCGTGGGACGTGGCGGCGGCCGGCCTCATCGCCGAGCGGTCCGGGGCGGTCGTCACCGGCGTGACCGGCGGGTCGTGGTGGGATCCGAAGGTGCGAGGGCCCCGGGCGAGCGTGGTGGCGGCGCCGACCGCCCAGCACGCCGCGTTGCTGGAGATCCTTCGGTCGGTGCGGACGACGGTCCAGGCCCGAAGCTAGTCCGCGCCGTCGCCGCCGGCGTGGCCCAGCACGTGGCCCAGCATCGCCAGCGTGAGCGCGGTGGCTCCCCACACCCGCACGCCGTCATGGCGGTAGGCGCCGGCCCGGAGGCGCATGCCGCGCACGTGGAACTCCTCGACGCCGATGACGTCCGGGTCGAAGAGGGCGGACAGCGGCAGCTCCACGATGGCCGCCACCTCCGCGTCATGCGGCACGAGCATCGGGCGGACGGTAAGTGCGCCGACCACCGGGCGAAGCTCGAAGTTGCTGACGGGGATCCACACCGGGTCGAGCTCGCCGAGAACCGTGACGGCGCTCGGGTCGAGCCCGATCTCCTCCCACGCCTCCCGGAGCGCGGCCGCCTCGTGCGACGGGTCGGCCGCATCCACCGCGCCACCGGGCAGCGACACCTCCCCGGCATGCGCCCGAAGTTCGTCGCGACGGACGGTCAGCGGGATGACGAGCCGGCCGGCCGCGTCGGGATAGAGCGCGAGCAGTGTCGCCGCGGGCCGAGCAGTCGGGAAGCTGCCCCTGTCGAATCGGCGCCGAGTGACCTGCCCGTCGCGGTCCCGGGGAAGCAGCCGCTCGTCCAGCGGGATCGGGCGGGCCGCGCCCCGGAGCGCATCGGCGATGGCATCCTGCCATCCAGGCTCAGCGCGTAGTATTCGGTCCATGACCCAGGCCCACCTCGATCGAGACAGCCGCGTCCGGGAGGCGATCCACCGCTCCCGGATCCTCGTCAACCGTACGCCGCATTTCAGCAACGCGACGCGCAAGGAGGCCAACCGTGCGTTGGATGCGCTCGACAACCAGCTGGGGCTGAACCAGGTCAACGCGCCCGAGGCCGCGCGTGCGATCGAGCTGCTCAACCGTTCGCACTCCTCGCTGATGTTCGGGCTGCTCCGCAACGCGGACTTTGCCGATCGCTTCTCGCCGGCCTTGCGACGCCTGGGCCTTCGCGGCATCAACGACCGCCTGGACGAGGTCCCCCAGTCGGTGATGGCCCTCCCGGTCGCCGGGCCGCTGGACGGCCGCAGGCATCGCGACGACCTGCCGCCGGACGAACGGCTGGATGCGGCAGGCCAGCCGCTGCCTCCCCCGCCGGGCTACTACACCTAGCCCTGGGGCGGGCCGGCGGTCCGCCGCAGCGCCTCGATCAGGCTCCCGTCCGTGGGCGTGGAGCCGAGGCCCAGCCGGTGCCCGGCCCACGCCGCCAGGGGCGGCTCCAGGTAGCTGGACCGCAGCGCGTCCCAGGCCTCGGCGCCGAAGACGTGCTGCGGAGTCCCGTCGAGCACGATCCGGCCCGCGCGCATGACGATGACCCGCTCGAAGGTTTCCGCAACGAACCGCATGTCGTGGCTGATCGCGATGACGGTCCGCCCCGCTTCCGACGCTCGGGCGACCACGGCACGAACGAGCTCCACGCCGCCCATGTCCTGCCCGGTGGTGGGCTCGTCGAGCACCAGGACCGGGGTCCGCATCGCCAGCACCGATGCCAGCGCGAGCAGCTTGCGACGCGCCTGCCCAAGGTCGTACGGGTTCGTGCCCTCCTCGTCGATGAGGCCGGTGGCCGCGAGCGCCTCCCGCACCGAGTCCCGCAGATCGGCTCCAGACAGCCCGAGGTTGCGCGGTCCGAACTCGACCTCCGCGCGGACGGAGCCCGAGAACACCTGGCTCCCCGGGTCCTGGAAGACGAGCCCCACGCGCGATGCGAGCTGGGCGACGGTCATCTCGGCCGCATCCCGGCCGTCGACCGTGACGCGGCCCTGGGTGGGGCGGAGCAGGCCGTTGAGGTGGCGGACGAGCGTGGTCTTGCCACTGCCGTTCTGACCGATCAGCGCCACTCGCTCTCCGGCCCCGATGGCCAGGTCGATCCGGTCGAGCGCGCGCACGCCACCGCCATAGACGTGGGCGAGTCCCTCGGCCAGCAGCTCCGTCATGCGAAGGCAGCCTCCAGCTGCTCCGCCACGCCTGCATCGGCGGCCGAGCGGCGCAGGCGGACGCGCGCCGGGGGTGCGATCCCGGCCTCGACCAGCCGGCGATCGGCCAGCACCTCGGCGCTGGTCCCGGTGAACAGCACGCGGCCCTCCCGGAGGACGACCACCCGTGACGCGACGACCTCCAGCAGGTCGGTCTTCTGCTCGGCAATGAGGATGCTGGCGCCGTCCGCGGCCAGGCGCGCGACGGCCTCCGCGACCAGGCGCGTCCCGGCGGGGTCCAGCTGGGCGGTCGGCTCGTCGAGGACGAGGTGCGCGGGCCGCATCGCGAGCAGCCCGGCCATGGTGACGAGCTGCTGCTGTCCGCCGGAGAGCCGCTGGGGATCCCGCTCGGCGAGGGCGTCGATTCGCATGGCCGCCAACGCCGACCAGGTCCGCTCGAGCACCTCGTCGAGCGGAAGGCCGAGGTTCATGGGTCCGAACGCCACCTCCTCGAAGACGGTGCCAGCCACCTGCGAGAGCTGCGTCACGGGGTTCTCGAAGCCGATGCCGATGCGCTCCGCCAGGCGGTGCATCGGCCAGGCGTCGACGTCCTCGTCGTCCAGGCGGATCGTGCCGCGAATCTGACCCCCGACGGTGCGGGGGGCGAGGCCGCTGGCCACCAGGCAGAGCGTCGTCTTGCCCGCCTCGGAGGCGCCGACCACCCCGACGACGCTGCCGTCAGAAAGCTCGAGATCGACGTCCAGCAGCGAGGGACGCGCCGACCCGGCGTAGCGGTAGCCGACCGCGGACAACGTCAACGTCATTCCCAGACGCCCGCAACACGCGCGGCGATCAGTCCCGCCAGCGCAAGGATGAGCGCCCACCGCGCGACCCTCTCGGCGGCGTTGTCCGGGGGCGTCCACAGCAGCGTTCTGCGGCCGGGCCGCGTGAACCCGCGCGCCTCCAGGGCCATCGTGCGTTCCTCGACCTCGGCGATGGCGCCCAGGATCACCGGGCCGACGATCGGCACGATGCCCCGCACCCGGCGCCACGCGCTTCCCTCGGTGTCGAGCCCGCGTGCCCGCTGGGCAGCGGTGATCTGCGCCGCGCGCTCGACCATGGCCGGGACGGTCTGCACCGACGCGTTCACGACGAAGGCCGCGCGCGAGCCGATCCCGCGCCGCTCGAGGTCCACCACCAGGTCCGATGGCCGGGTCGTCAGGTAGAACAGCGTCAGGGCGCCGCTGATGGCGAGGATGCGCACGAGGATCTCGAGCCCGAAGGCCAGGCCCTCCGCGGTCGCGACGACAGGGCCGAGGCGAAGCAGCACCTCCCGTCCGCCGGGGTAGAACAGGAGGTTCACGATGAACGCGGACAGCGCGATCGGCAGCGCCAACAGCAGCGCCGTTCTGACCAGTCGGCCCAGCACCCGCGCGATGGCGGCCGGCACCAGCACCGCGGCCGTCACGAGCAGGATCGGTCCGGCCAGCCCACCGAAGACCACGGCGGCCACGGCGGTCACCGTCGCCAGGGTCGCCTTCGTCAGCGGGTTGAGCCGATGGATCGCGCTCGCGCCCGGGCGCCCCAGAAACTCCGGAACGCCGGAGCCGCTCAGGCGGGGGCGCTCCGCCACTCACCCTCCTCGGCGTCGGACACGGCGTCCTCTTCGAGCAGCCGGTCGCCCTGCGGGAAGCGGGCCTTCGTCCGTCGGGCCATCGCCGACAGAATCAGGTAGACGACGAAGAAGGTGGTGATCTTGTCGATCGGGTCGCTGATGAGGCCCTGTCCCAGCGTCGCCGCACCGATGTCGGCGCCGGCCTGGCGGAGCGCCGCAACGAGGAAGTCGGTGCCGCCCCCGGTGACGCCGCTGAACACGTTCGCGCTGATCGGGGCGCTCAGGATGGCGGCCACGATCCCGGTGCCGAGGCCCGCCACCACGACGTACGCGGCGGTCAGATCCCGGCGCACGAACAGCACGACGAGCAGGCCGACCACCGTTCCGGCGACGAGCAGGAGCACGAGCCAGCCGAGGACCGTGAAGATCGCATCCGAGCCGGCGACGTCGAAGTTCACCTCCCCACCGAACGCCGGTGAGGTCCAGCCCAGGTACGCGAGCCATGCCATCGCGAGGATCACGCCGACGGTGAGGGCCGCGCCCACCGCAAGCTGGGAGATCGTCCGATTCGGCCGCGGCCGCATCCAGCCGGCGCGGCCGGCAAGTCCGGCGAGCACCCCGATCACCACCGCCACGATCCCGAACGCCGCGGCCGGACCGTTCTGGAAGGGTGGCGGAATCACGTAGGTCCACAGCAGGTTCGACAGGAACCCGGTCAGCGCCCCGGCGACCGGTCCCGCGAGGACGCCGACGAGGATCGTCCCGATGCTGTCCAGGTAGATCGGGATCTTCAGCGCGTTGGCCACCGTCGCGCCAAGGATGATGTTGATCGCCACGGCGATCGGCATCAGCACGATGGTCCGCGTGTCGAACTGGCGGGCGATCGAGCCGAAGCCGCCGGTCTGCGCGTACTCGACGCCGGCATACACCGCGAACGCGACGACCAGCGCGATCGCGCCGATGAGCGCGAACGAGTTCGCCCCCTCCGCGTCGAAGAAGCTGTCCGGATCCAAGCCGGTCGCGAAGTTTCCGATCGCCACCACCCCGATGGCGATGACGACGAGGAACGCCACCAGCGCGGCGAGCCAACGAATGACCACGGTGTTCGGCCCTCCTCCGTCCCGAGCGTGCTAGCTGTACGGCGCGCCGACTGCGCGCGAGAGGCGCCCGATGAGCTCCTGCTTCATCCCCTCCACGTCGATCGCCGTCGCGAGTGTCACGGCCGGGCGGCCGTCGGCTTCGCTTCGGTAGAGGCTGCCGGCCAGGTACGGATCGGAGCTCGTATCGCAGGCCAGCGTCTCCGACACGGTCTCGGTGACGAGGTCCGGCCGCAGGAGCGAGGCGATGAGCGCCACCGGGTCATGCAAGTACGCGCCGTCGAGGCCATCCGCCTGCTGGTGGAAGCCGACATAGAACCGGACGGCGTCACGCACGATCCCCGCGAGGTGCGTCTCCGGGAGGGCACCCAGGTCCTCCATGGTGAAGACGATGTCCTGGGTCGCGTCGAGCGGAAAGATGCGGCTGATCGAACCGCTGCGCAGGCACACCTCCGCCGCCTCGGGATCCACGCACGCGTTCCATTCCCCGGTCTCGGTGGTGTTTCCGCG
>JASLBU010000182.1 GCA_030146365.1 Candidatus Limnocylindria bacterium
AGCTATGGTGCCGCGGCCGTGGCCGATCCCGCGTCGCACGACCCCGAGCGCTGTACCGCCTGCCGAGGTACCGGCCAGGTGATCTCGACGCTGGGCGGAACGCCGGAACAGGTCACGTGCCCGTGGTGCGAGGGCAGCGGCCGGCGAATCCCCGGTCACGATGCCCAGGCCGCCCGTCGCGGCGACGAGGGCGCTGCGAGCTAACCGCGGGCGGGGCGGATGTCGAGCGTGCCGATCCGGCGGCCGGATTCCAGCAGCTCGATCGCGTAGCTGCCCGGCACGTCGGCGCGCAGCTCGAAGCGCGCCGGAGACGCCGGCTCGACTCCCTCGCTGCCGACTTCGGCGATGTGGACGGTGTCCAGCGTGCTCGCCTCCACGGTGAGCACGACGGTCTGACCCACCCGGGCGACGACGCGCTGCCCGGTCTCCTCCGCTCGGAGCGTCCGCGCGACGGGAGGCGGGGCCGGCGCGGCGTCCACGGACGGCGGCGTGCCGCCGCCTCCACTCACGGGATCGCGGGGGGAGACGCCCGCGGCCAGCGCAGTCAGAGCTATCAGGACGGCGAGGACGATCAGTAGGCGGCGCGCGAGCATGGTCCCAATCTAGAAGCCGCTGCAAACGGGTGGACGAAAAGCGCTTATCAAAGACTTAAGGCAACCCCCTCGCGTGCCGATACCCGGTATGCCAGAACCAAGGTGTCAAAGGCAAATCGCCTGTGAGGGCGAGACGCAAAACCACGGGGCTCAGCATGAGCTCGCCGGGTTGCCACTTATTGGTGGTGAAAGCGGGACCGAGGCCATGGCGAACGCAAGCACTACTACAGGCCCAACGATCCCTTCAGGAGGGTTCACCACATGCTCAACAAGCTGCGCTCACGCGCCCAGGACGAGAAGGGCTTCACGCTCATCGAACTCCTGGTCGTCATTCTGATCATCGGCATCCTCGCCGCCATCGCCCTTCCGGCGTTCCTCGGCCAGCGCGCCAAGGGTCAGGATTCGTCCGCCAAGTCGGATGCCCGCAACGCGGTCTCCCAGCTCGAGTCCTTCTACACCGAGGGCAACACGTACGTCGGCTTCGACCAGGTGGACGCCGGCCTGACGCCCGCGGCTGACGGCCTCGTCATCGCCCCGACTGTCAACGGTTACACCATCACGTCCACGTCGGACTCGACCAACGTCTTCAGCATCACGAAGAGCGCGACCGACGGCTCCACCACCCGCGCCTGCGTGAACAACCAGGAACGTGGCGGCTGCAACACCTCGTGGGGCACGGTCACCGGGGCCCCCGCCCCCGCCCCCGCCGCCTAATTTAGGCGCGCACACTCAGCAGCAAAGCTACACACGGCAGCATCCGCGAGGCGGGCCAGATGGCCCGCCTCGCGGCGTTTAACGGGGACCGGCGAGCCGGTGTCCGCCAAGACGTCCATTCGGCTCAAGGATGGTGCACGCGGGGCCGATCAAGCTCTCATGACGTCGCGCGCCCGCTTTCCGGGACAAGAGGGATTCACCCTCATCGAGGTCACGGTTGCCGCCACGCTGCTCCTCATCGGCGTCCTCGGGGTCCTCAGCATGCTCGACTTCGCCAATCAGGGCTCAGCCCGCACGAAGGCCCGCGAGGCGGGCACCAACCTGGCCCGCGAGGCGATCGAGGCCGCTCGCGCCGTGCCGTTTCCCAATCTGACTCCTACGCGGATCGAGGCAGAGCTCAAGTCACAGCCAGGGCTGGAGGACAACTCGGCGGCGGCCGGCTGGACCGTCACGCGCCGCGCCATCGTCTACACCCTCGTTCCCAGCGTGTGCTCCGTAGACGACGGCACCGTGGTCGCCGACGGATTCGGCAATCACGCCGGCGGCTCCTACTGCGCCGACTCCGGTACTGAGGGCACGACGGACACGAACCCGGAGGACTACAAGCGCGTCGCGATCGATGTGACCTGGCAGGACCGCGGCGAGACGCGCACGGCGCGCCAGCAGGGTGTGGTCAACAACCCGGGCAGCGCATTCGCGCCGGCGATCAAGACGCTCACCTCGAGCCCTGCGGGACCCTCCATCACCGACCCGTCCGTGTCGAGCATCAACTTCGCCGCGACGACGTCCACGCGCGCCGCGACCGTCCGGTGGACGCTGGATGGCCTCACCCAGGGCAGCGCCACGTCTACGAACGCGAGCGGCAAGGCGTGGTCGTTCAACTGGCCGATTCCCAGCACGGTCGTCGACGGCACCTATGAGATCGGAGCGGAGGCCTTCGACCAGTTCGGGGAGTCCGGCACCAGCCGCACGCTCACGCTACAGCTCAACCGCTTCAGGCCGACCACGCCGACGGGCTTTGCCGGGGGTCGTAACCCGCTGTGGGGCAGCGGCTTCGTGGAGTTCGAGTGGAACCCGAATCCGGAACGCGACCTTCTCGGCTACCGCGTCAAGCGCGTGGTGGGACTTCTCGGGCCGAGCACGAGCGACGAGGTGGTCTGCGATCGAAGCGTCGACGACACCACGAGTTGCACGGCGACCATCGCCGCGTCGTTGCTCGGCGTCCAGCACTACTACGTCGTCGCCTACGCTCCGGCCCGTGGGTCGGCGGGCGTCGAGGAGAGCGCGCTGCCGCTGCTCACCGGCACGCGTGCCGTTGGCGGCGCGACCCCGCCAGGAGCCCCGTCGGACATCACGGGCATCCGGGACGTCAACGGCACGACCCTGAGGTGGACCCCTCCCGCTGATTCGGACGTTCGCTATTACCGGATCTATCGCGATGACAACACGAGTTGGACAAAGCGACTCGACCGCACCGGCGCCTCGGTGGACAACGCGATCACCGATCCCAATGGCGCCACCGCGAGTCACCGCTACTGGTTGACGGCGGTCGACGACGACCTCGCCGAGTCCGAGATGGCGCCGCCGGGAGGGATCGAGCCGTGACCCGGATCGTCCGCGGCCAGGCGGGTTTCACCTTGATCGAGCTGCTGCTGGCCATGACCTTGATGCTGATCATCTTCGCCGCCACGCTCGCCGTCTTCACGACGATGGAGCGCGGCGCGGCGATCAATCAGCGCCTCAACGAGAACCAGCAGCAGGCACGCGTCGCGACCGGCACGCTGGCGAAGCGCCTCCGCAACCTGGCCAGCCCCTCCGACTCGACGAACCCGCTGGACCAGCAGCCGCTCGAGCGAGCGCAGCCTCAGGACCTGGTCTTCCGCACGATCAATTCGAACGGCACTCCCACAACGGAAAATCCACAGAACCTCGTGCGTTACCGCTATTGCCTGGGCAATGACGAGGTCCTCTACGAGCAGCGCCAGACCTGGACCGGGGCCATGCCGGCGACGCCGCCGTCCACGAATGGCTGCCCAGGGGGCGGCTGGCCCGAGACCAGGACGGTCGTCTCCAATGTCGTCAACGGCACACAGCCCGTGTTCCACTATCAGGGCAGCCCGGTCCCGGGGACCTACTCCGAGTTGACCTCGGTCGCGCCCGCTGACTTCCCGACCGCGATCGCGCTGCGCACCACGCTGTCCATCGACCCCGACCCGGCGAGCCGGCCCGGCCCGAGCACACTCACCACTCGCGTGTTCCTGCGCAACCAGAACCGGCCGCCCACCGCGAGCTTCACCGTGGTGGCCAGCGGTCGCAAGATCACGATGAACGCGTCGATGTCCGACGACCCCGAGGGCAACACGCTGTCCTACCAATGGCTCGACAACGGCGCCGTGCTCACCGATCCCAATACCGGGGCTGCGCTCGGATTTCTTCCCAACGCCACCTACTCCTTCAACGCGAGCGCCGGCACGCACAGCGTGGCCGTCCGCGTGAAGGACGTCGGCAACCTCACCGCCACGGCGGCGCCGGCGAAGACAGTGATCTGCGCCGGCACAACAACCATCTCCTGCACTGTGAGCCCATGAAAAGCCGCCTCCGCACCGACGACGGCTATGCCGTCGCGACCGCCATCATCGTCATGTCGATCATGCTCACGATCGGCATCGCGACCCTGTCCTTCGTGAACAGCGAGACGAACTCGTCCAATCGTGAGCGCACGCACGAGTCGCGCCTGAACCTCACGGAGGGCGTGATCGCCGCCGAGATCTTCCAGATGTCCCGCAGCTGGCCGACCACCGCGGCACAGGCGTACCCCGACACCTGCACCGACTCGAGTGTCCAGCCGCTGTGCCCGACCCCGTCTCAGTTGAAGGCACAGTTCTCCGGGGCGGACTTCAAGCCGGCGACCACGAACTGGTCGGTGAAGGTCCGGGACGACGTCTCCGGCACCACCGGCCAGTATTACGACGACGCAACCGTGCTCCCGCGGGCCACCTATGATGCCAACGCCAACGGCGAGATGTGGGTCCGCGGAGAAGGACAGCTGGGACCCAAGAAGCGCGTCGTGGTCGCCCGCGTGCGGGTGGAGAGGCGCCCACTCAAGCCGCCGGCTGCTCCATTCGTGGCCGGCAAGTTCAACACGGGAAACGCCGCGGGAAACAAGGTGATCGTCCAGACCGACCCGGGGGTGTACGGCGTCGTGCGCTGCGATGTGGCCGTCGATCCGACCTGCGTCGACTACGGCGCCGGCCAGTTGTCGCCCATCAACATGGTCAAGTCCGACCCGAACGCGGGTGAGGCCATTGCGCCCGGCCTGCAGGACTCGCTGAAGCAGATGGCCATCAACAACGGCACGTATTACGCGAACGGCTGCCCGGCGGACCCGAGCGGCGAGGTGGTTTGGGTCGAGGTCGGAAACTGCAGCTACCAGGGCAACATGATCGTGAACGCAACGACGAAGAAGGGCATCTTCATCGTCAACAACGGAACGATCTCGCTCGCCGGAAACGTGGAATGGTGGGGGGTGCTCTACGCCCTCAACGCCCAGAACTGCGGTCCCACTACGACGAACTGCCTCAGTTACACGGGCTACAACGACAACGTGGTGATCATCACCGGTACGCCCACCGTGCACGGCGCGATCTTCGTCGACGGCGAGGGTCGCCTCGGCATCGGCAACTCCGGCAATGCCGGCGAATGCGCGAATTGCGTGCCGAACCTCGTGTACGACGCTTCCGTGGTGTTGAACCTCACCGCCTTCGGTAACGCCGGGATCATCCAGAACACCTGGCGCGAACTGGTCAGCGGCTAACGCCGGACCCGTGCGCTGCCGATAGGGACCTCGTGTTCAAGAGAAAGCAATCCTCCCCCACCGTCGTCGGGCTCGAGCTTGATCCCGGCCACATCGCCGCCGCCGTTGCCCACGTCAACGGCAGCGTGACGGTCACGAACGGCGCCGTCGTCGCGCTGCGCCCCGGCGTCCTGCGCGATGGCGAAGCGTCGGATCCGGTCGCCCTCGCCGAGGCCCTCAAAGAGCTCTTCGCCGGCCAGGACCTCCCGTCGCGCGTGCGCCTGGGCATCGCCAACCAGCGCATAGTCGTGCGCTCGCTCGACCTGCCGGTCATCGAGGAACCCAAGGGCCTCGCCGCCGCGGTTCATGCGGCGGCTCCCGATCACATTCCGATGCCGATGGACGAGGCCGTCGTCGACTTCCAGTCGCTCGGCGTCGTGCAGACGCCGGAGGGCCCGCGCTCGCGCGTCGTGATCGTCGCGGTTCGCCGCGAGATGATCGACCGCCTGGTCGGCGCCGCTCACGAGGCCGGGCTGACGGTCGAGGGCATCGACCTCGCCGCCTTCGGCATGGTCCGCGCCCTCGCCCCGAAGGCCACCGAGCAGGCGATCCTCTACATCAACGTCGCCGGGCTGACGAACGTGGCCGTCGCCAACGATTCCGGCTGCTTGTTCACCCGCGCGGCCGCCGGCGGCCTCGACGCGGCCGTGCACACGCTGTCCGAGCGGCGCGGGCTCACCTACGAGCACGCCCGCCAATGGATGCGGCACGTCGGTCTGGTCACGCCGGTGGAGGACCTCGAGGGCGACCCCGAGTTGCTGGCGACCACCCGCACCACCCTCGAGGAGGGTGTGCACCAGCTCGCCGACACCGTGCGCAACTCGCTGAACTTCTATCGGATGCAGGATGGCGCCGAGACGGTGGAGCGCGCCATGCTGACCGGACCCGCGCTGGCGATTCCGGGCTTTGCCGAGCGACTCGGCGAGCAGCTCAACCTGCCCGTCGAGCCGGCCCTCGTCGGCCTCGACGCCGGTGAGGACTCCGAGCTGGATCCCGGCCGCCTGACGGTCGCGGCCGGCCTGGCCATCGAAGACCGCGCCTGAGTCCCGCCCGGGCCGCGACGGCGTCAGCCGCCGCGGCAGGGGAGGGACGCGCGCCGTTGAAGTGAGAGCGCGATGACCACGGCGTTCGGAGCGGTGCTGGCGGGCGTCCTCGGGGCGATCATCGGCTCGTTCCTCAACGTGGTCGCGTACCGGCTCCCGCGCGGGGAGTCCCTCGCGCACCCGCCCTCGCGCTGTCCGCGCTGCGGGGCGCCGGTCAAGCCCTACGACAACATCCCGGTGCTCTCGTGGCTGATCCTGCGGGGGCGCTGCCGCAACTGCAGGGAGCCGATCTCCTGGCGCTATCCGGCCGTGGAAGCCGGCACGGCGCTCCTGTGCGCCCTCGTGGTGATCGCCAAGGGCGCCGACGAGGACGCGATTCTCGGGCTTGCCTTCGTGCTGCTGCTCGTTCCCATCACGCTGATCGACCTCGATCACCGGCTGATTCCCAACAAGCTCACGCTGCCGGGAGCGGTCCTGGCCGTCGTGCTCGTGCTGCTCACGCGAAGCGACTCGCTGGTGGAGCACTTGATCGCGGGACTCGCCGCCGGAGGCTTCCTGCTCGTGGCGGCCGTCGCCTATCCCGCCGGAATGGGAATGGGTGACGTCAAGCTGGCCGCCGTCATGGGGCTCTTCCTCGGGCGCGCGGTCGGCCCGGCGATGTTCGTCGCCCTCATCGCCGGCTCGGTCGTCGGCGCCCTCATCATCGCCCGCAAGGGCTCCAAGGAGGGGCGCAAGACCGCGATTCCCTTCGGGCCGTACCTGGCCCTCGGCGGCGCCGTCGGGCTGTTCGCCGGCGAC
>JASLBU010000232.1 GCA_030146365.1 Candidatus Limnocylindria bacterium
CTCAGCCACACGTCGTACGCGATCAGACGGTTGAGCGCGGAGAACGGCATGGCCTGTCCCATCATGGCGAAGCGCAATGACGAGATCACCGCGTCCGGGTCGACCAGACCGAGCTCCACCAGCGGCGACGTCGACAGGCGCGGGAGGAGGTCCCGCGCCGCCCGCCGCACGCCCAAGTAGTCCTCGCTGCCGTAGTTCCCCTTCGAGCCGCGCATGAGCGCTTGGGCAGGCACCCGTTCACGCATTGCCTGACGCAACAACGGCTTCAGCGCCGTCCCCCGTGCCCGCAGCCGGACGGGCATGCGCGTACAGGCACGGATCACGTCGTTGTCCAGAAATGGCGCCTGCGGCCAGATCCCGTGTGCACGGGCCAGCCGGCCCAGCCGGTGCTGCACCTCTGCCGAGCGCCGCAGGTCCTGCGACGCCAAGACGTTCGCGACCCCGCTCTGATCCGCACCGCGAACCGAGTCGGCGTACTGCCGCAGCAGCTCGACCAACATCGTCCGGGCACTCGCGGTGAGCCAGTTCGTCTCCAGCCCTGGACCGGGCCACCACGAGATGGCGTCGATCCACTTCGGATGGTGCGCTCGCGAGCGGCCGAGCTGAGTCGCATGGGCGTGCAACGCGCTGGCCATCGGCGTTCTCGCGAGCTGCACGGCTCGCCGGACGATCGCGGCCTGGGACTCGTCCCGCACAACGCTCCAAGCCCGGGCATCGCTCATCAACCACCGGAGCTGGCGTCTGGCCGCCAGTTCACCGAGATAGGCCGGCGGTGCCACGAGCAGAGCGTCGGCACCCTCCCCGCCAAGATGCAGGAAACTGCCCGAAGCCGCGGCGTGCCGAAGCCGGAACTGGTTGCGCCCGTGCACGGCCACCGCGAAGTCGGGGGCGTCGGTGAGCTCCGCCTCGGCCAGGCGCTGATATGCCAGCGTGTCGCCATCGCCGCGGGCGACTTCGAGGTCGAGCAGCGGATCGAGCTCGGCGTTCTGGACCGCGTGCCGCAGATCGCCCGCGTCCGCGTCGGGATGGCTGTAGACGAATACCGGCATCGAGGCCTTGCGATGCCGTAGGGCGAGAAAGGCGACAGTCGTCGAGTCGAGGCCACCGCTGAAGTCGGCGCTCACCCGCGAATGCACCCGCATCCGCCAGCCGACCGCGTCCTCGAGAGCCACCGCCAGCCCCGACGCGCAGTCGTCCAAGGTCTGGTCCTCGTCCGGAACGAGATCCTCATAGGTCCAGCAACGGAAATCACCGGTTGCGGTGGCGCGCAACGCCCGGCCGGGTCCGAGCCTTCGCAGACCGGCCAAGGGTGTACGACCGGCCGTGAGTCCGGGGATGCTCCCGCAGAAGATCTCCGCCAGCGCCACTTCCGAGTCCGGTTCGACCTGCAGGCGCGCGGCCGCCGCAGTCGCGAGGAGCTCGGTGCCGAACACCAGCCGACGGCCGTCGTGGTGGTAGTAGAGCGGATGCTGACCTGCGAGGTCTGCGAGAACGACCATCTTGGCGTCGGTCTGGACGATGGTCAGATAGCTTCCCGGCCATCTCGTCAGCGCCGTGAACTCATCGGCGCCGATCGCCTCGGCGAGCGCCTGGCGTGCCCGGTCGTAGTCGATCGGGCACTGTCCGACCAGCAGCAGCCTGCCGTCGGCGCATTCGATCGACCGAAATTCGCCCGGATGCCAGGTGCCCGTGACGACCAGACTCTCTCGGCCGCACGGAAAGGTACCGGTCAGCCGAGGTTGTTCTGCAGTGAACCGCATGGGGTCAGTGAAGTGAGGAGGTCACCAGTAGTACTGGGAGTTCGCGTCGGCGTTGCCACTCGGCGAACTGCCCAGCGTGACCCGCCGCACGCCACCGGGTATGGCGAGGAGGGGCGGCTCGTAGCTTCCGTCCGCGTCGGGAACAGACGTGCCGGCCACATTCCTCGAAGACGAAGCGAAGAACAGGCGGACAAGCGAGGAGAAGAGCATCATGTTGCCTCGTGATCGCAGGACAGCGGAGAGTGTCGACCCGGAGACGGTGGGCGACAGGCCCGGAGCCTATACCACCGAAATCGAGTCGCCCCTGTGCTTGCGCCTCGCCGCACTCAAAAACCCTGGTCACGCTTTCAGATATCCACCCCTTGGGGTGAATCGTTACAAATGATGGAGAAAATTATCTGAACAATTTTCCCATGCGACTGCGTGAATCGTGTTCATTTTGAAGACCAGCCACGAAGTCCCAGCACCAGCGCTCCGTGCGCCTCCGCGAACGGGCTCAGCGCACTGGCCGCCAGCTCGAAATCGGACGGCTCGCACGTCGCGGCGTACAGGGCGTGCCGGCGCAACTCGCTCTCGCAGGGCGCCAGCACCATCTCACCCGCCGACGAGAGCTCGCCACCTATGACGATGCGGTGCGGGTTGATGAGGTTGCACAGCTGCGCGAGCGCGAACCCGAGAACGCGGCCGGCGTCGTTCAACACCCGCCGGCACACGGCATCGTCGCGACGCGCACTGGCGATCAGATCCGTCAGCGTTCCGGGGTTCTCGCGGTCAGTGCCGCGATGCGACTGCTTCACCTTGGCGATCAGCGCGGCCGAACCGACCACGGTGTCGAGACATCCCCGCCCACCGCACAAACACATCTGGCCCTCGTGTTCCACCATCAGGTGCCCGAGC
>JASLBU010000048.1 GCA_030146365.1 Candidatus Limnocylindria bacterium
TCGATGAGGACGGTGGCGTTCCCGATGAACCTGAGCTGCTGGTGAGTGGCTGGCATCGGTGCGAGGGCTCGTACGGGCAGAGCCGCCGCGAGGTGCAGAGCCTGTGCCCAACCCTCGTCGGCTGACGTGGCCCCGTGACACTCCGATTGCCACCGGCGCAACTATCGGCGACGGACGACCTTCTCCGTGGGTGTGGACTGCCTGTGGGGCAACGGGGCAGCCGAGCCACCGGAACTGCGCCCAACTCCGTCGTTAGGTGCCCGGGCCGCAACTCGGCATGGTGGCGGTCACACCGCGCCGCGACTCAGCCGGCGCCTTCCAGCTCGCACGGCGCGATGTGCGCGACCTGCTCGGGGGGCGTCGTGTTGCGGTTGGCCGGTTCCGCTTCCGGCTCTTCCCCGCCGCCCAGCCGATGGTTGCGAAGCGCCACCACCGCCAGGATCGCGAGCCCGAAGGCAATGACCGTGGCGATTCCGGACGTCAAGTGCATGCCGGCCACGAACGCCTCCTGCGCGATCCGCAGTACGGTGGCGCCGAGCTCGGACGGCAGGTCCGCCGCCACGGCCACGGCACCGCCAAGCGTGTCGCGGGCGGCGGCCGCAGCTCCGGCCGGCACGGATGCGGGCAGCCCGGCGGCCATCTCGGCGCGGTAGATCGCCACGCCGACGCTGCCGAGGATCGCGATGCCCAGCGCGCCACCGAGCTCCGCCGCGGTCTCGCTGATCCCTGACGCCGCTCCGGCGCGCTCGGGCGGCGCAGACCCGACGATGAGCTCGGTGGTGAGGCCGAAGACGGGCGCCAGCCCGATGGAGATCACCACCGACGCCGCGATCAGCAGGCCCAGCCCATCCGTCGTCCCCACGTTGACCAGCATGCCCAGTCCGGCCGCGCCGATCCCCAGTCCCCCGCCGATGAGGTACGCCGGCCGCACGCGCTGCACGATCCGCGGGGCCAGCTGCGAGCCCACGATGAATGCCGCGGCGGATGGGAGGGACCAAAGCCCCGCCTCCAGGGCGGAGAGACCCACGACCAGCTGGAGGTACTGGGCCACGAACAGGAAGTAGCCGACCATCACGAAGATCGACAGGAAGTTGACCGCCAGCGACGCGTTGAACGATCGAATGCGGAAGAGGTTGACGTCGATCATCGGATCGGCCAGCCGCTGCTGGCGCCGAACCCACACCACGCCGATGGCGAGGCCGAGCACGATGGCGGCAATGGGCATCGGCCCGAAGCCTGCCTGGGCAATCTCCTTGAGCCCGAAGATGATGGCCAGGACGGCTGCGATCGACATCCCGGCGCTCAGCGGATCGAGCCGGCCCGCGTCCGGATCGCGGTACTCCGGCAGGACGCGCGGGCCGAGGATGAGCAGCGCAGCCATGACCGGCAGCGCGAGCAGGAAGACGGAGCCCCACCAGAAGAACTCGAGCATCAGGCCGCCCAGGACGGGGCCGATGGCGCTGCCCGCACTGAAGGAGCCGATCCAGACGCCGACGGCGACGGAGCGCTCCTTCGGGTCGTTGAACATGTGGAAGATGAGGCTCAGCGTTCCGGGCGCGAGCGTCGCGCCGGCGATCCCGAGCAGCGCGCGGCTGACGATCAGCATCTCGGCGCTCGTGCTGAAGGCGGCCATGATCGAGACCACGCCGAACAGCCCCGCGCCGATCATCAGCAGCTTGCGACGGCCGATCCGGTCGCCCAGCGTGCCCATCGTGATCAGCGAGCCGGCGACGAAGAAGCCGTAGATGTCGATGATCCACAGCAGCTGGGCGCTGGTCGGCTGCAGGTCCGCGCTCATGGCGGGCACGGCCAGGTGCAGGACGGTCAGATCCATCACGTACAGGAGGCACGCGAGGGCCAGCACGCTGAGGCCGATCCACTCTCTGCGGGTCGCCTTGGCTGGCACGGTCGTCTCGTTCATCGGTCTCGGCTCATCTCGTTGCGGGTCATGTGCTGGTTGGACGAGGCCCAGCCCTGAAACTCATCGCTCGGCGCGGGACCGACACGGCGGCTCTCCACCGTACGGGTCACATGCCCGGGCACCCACAGGCGCTGCGGCCGCCAAGCCGATGAGTTCCGGACCACGGCCTCGTCCTACCATCGAATCAATGAGACCGAGCGGCAACGGAGGCGCAGACCCTTGACGACGATCAGTCCCACATCCACCGACCTCGAGCAGCTCCGCGCGCAGCTGGACGGCGAGCTCGTCCTGCCGGGCGATGACGAGTACGACGCGGCGCGCACGATCGCGCTGGCGAGCGTCGACCTGCGGCCCGGCGCCATCGCCCGCGTGGCGAACGACGATGACGTCGCGCGTGTCGTGCGCTTCGGCCGCGACACCGGCACCGAGCTGGCCGTGCGATCCGGCGGCCATTCGGGCGCGGGTCACGGCAGCACGGATGGCGGGATCGTCATCGACCTGCGCGCGATGAAGGCGCTTGACGTGGACGCGGACGGGACGGCCGCATGGGCCGAGGCGGGGCTGACGGCCGGAGAGGTGACGGCTGCCCTGGCGGAGCGGAACCTCGTCATCGGCTTCGGTGATACGGGCACGGTGGGGATCGGTGGCATCACCCTGGGCGGCGGGGTCGGCTACCTGGTGCGCAAGCACGGGCTCACGATCGACAACCTGCTCGCCGCTGACATCGTGACCGCCGACGGCGAGCGGCTCCGGGTGGACGCGGCATCGCACCCCGAACTGTTCTGGGCATTGCGGGGCGGCGGCGGGAACTTCGGCGTCGTGACGCGCTTCCAGTATCGGCTCCACCCACTGGAGCAGATCCTGGGCGGGATGCTGATCCTTCCCGCGACGGCGGAGACGGTGGCGGGCTTCATGCGCCTCTCCGAGGAGGCGCCAGAGGAGCTCTCCACCATCGCGAACGTGATGACCTGTCCGCCGATGCCGTTCGTGCCGGAGGAGCACCACGGCACGGTCGTCCTCATGGGGATGCTGTGCTGGGCCGGTGACACCGTCGAGGGCGAGCGCGTGCTCGCCGGCTTCCGCGGACTGGCACAGCCGCTGGCCGACATGGTCGCGGTGGCGCCGTACTCGTCGCTGTTCCCGGCCGAGGAGGGCGAGTATCGCCCGACCGCCGTGGCGAAGACGATGTTCATGGACCACGTCGACCGGGAGACCGCCGCCGTGGTCGTGGACCGGCTGCAGACGGCCGATGCGCCGTTCGTCGCCGTCCAGCTCCGCGCGTTGGGCGGGGCATCGGCGCGCGTGCCGGTCGCGGAGACCGCCTATGCCCACCGTGCCAGCCGAGTGATGGCCAACGTGGCCGCCTTCTACGAAGGGGCCCCCGACCGGCTCGCGAAGCAGGCTTGGGTCGACGGCACAGTGGAGGCGCTCCACCAGGGCGACGACGGCGCCTACGTGAACTTCGTGGCCGACGAGGGCCCCGATCGGGTGCGTGCCGCCTATCCCGGCAAGACGTGGGATCGCCTCGTGGAGGTGAAGCGCCGCTACGACCCCACGAACCTGTTCCACCGCAACCACAACGTGGCCGCGGAGGCGCCCGGGTCGTGACCAGCCCGGACCGCCCCGGGTTCCTGGGACGGAGAGTGCCGGACGAGTACGGGGTGCGCCGCATCGCGATCTCGCCCGGCACCGAGCACCGGTCGATCGCTCGCGAGTGGCACGGCGCGATCGTGGTGCTCGAGCACGGCAACGTGGAGGTCGTCGGCGCAGCGGGTGCGCGTCGCGCCTTCGGGCCGGGCGACCTGCTCTGCCTCGACTGGGTGGACTGCGAGCGAATCGTCAACATCGGCGCGGACGAGGCGCGCCTGGTCGCCATCGACCGTCCGGTGCGGCGCACGGCTGCCACTCGACACATCGCCCACTGAGCTCCAGGAGGACGCCATGAAATTCAGAACGACGCTGATCTCCGGGGGTGGCACGACGACCGGGTTCGAGGTTCCGGCGGACGTCGTCGAGGCGCTCGGCTCCGGAAAGCGCCCGGCGGTGAAAGTCACCGTCAATGGCTACACGTACCGCAACACGGTGGCCGTCATGGGCGGTACCTACATGATCGGCCTCAGCGCCGAGCACCGCGCGGGCTCCGGCCTGTCGGCCGGGGACGAGATCGACGTCGAGCTGGAGCTCGACACGGCGCCGCGCGAGGTGGTCGTGCCGCCCGACCTGGCCGCGGCCCTGGAGGCGGATCCCGAGGCGCAGCGCACCTGGGACGGCCTGTCGTACTCGAACCGACGCTTCCATGCCGAGTCCATCGAAGGCGCGAAGACCGATGAGACGCGGCAGCGTCGCATCGCGAAGGCAGTGGCCGTGCTCCACGAGGGCAGGCCTCGGTGACGGGCAGTACCATGACGCCGATGACCGAGACCGCCACCGAACCGATCGCCACGGACGAACCGACCGCCGCCACCCCGACGCGCGAGGAACTGGAGCCGAAGCTCGAGAGCTTCCGCACCGAGCTCACGGCCTATGCCTACCGCATGCTCGGCTCCGCCTTCGAGGCGGAGGACGCCGTGCAGGAGACGATGGTCCGTGCCTGGCGCGCGCTGGACCGATTCGAGGGTCGATCGCAGTTGCGGTCATGGCTGTACCGCATCGCCACGAACGTGTGCCTGGACATGCTCAACGGCAAGGAGCGCCGGGCGCGGCCGATGGACCTGGAGGCTGCGTCGCACGCGGATCGCCAACTGCCGCCGCCGTTGATCGAGACGGCGTGGATCGAGCCGGTGCCGGACGCGCTGGTCATGCCGGCCAGCGCGGACCCCGCCGAGACGGCGGTGACGCGCGAATCCATCCGGCTCGCCTTCATGGCCGCCCTGCAGCACCTTCCGCCCCGACAGCGCGCCGTCCTGATCCTGCGCGAGGTGCTGCGCTGGCGCGCGTCAGAGGTGGCCCATCTGCTGGGCACCTCGGTCGCGTCGGTGAACTCGGCGCTGCAGCGTGCCAGGGCGACGCTCGACGAGCTCGCGGCCACGACCGATGACGCACCCGCCTCGCTGGACGAGGCGTCGTCCGAGCTGCTGGCCCGGTACGTGGCCGCGTTCGAGTCGTACGACATGGAGGCCCTCACGTCGCTCCTGCACGAAGATGCCACCTGGAACATGCCGCCCTACGCCCTCTGGCTGACCGGCCACGAGGACATCGTTGCCTGGTGCCTGGGGCAGGGACACGCGTGCCGCGGCTCGAAGCTGATTCCGACATCCGCGAACGGGCTGCCCGCCTGGGGCCAGTACAAGCCCGCGCCGCAGGGAGGCTGGGACCCATGGTCTCTCCAGGTGCTCGAGACGCGCGACGGGAAGATCAGCGGCATCACGTTCTTCCTCGATACCGCCCGCTGGTTCCCGCTCTTCGGGCTTCCCCCGCGCCTGGACCCCTGAGCCAATCCTGACCGGTCGTGTCAGGTACCCAACGGTACGGTGACGCTCCATTTCCGACGAGGGCTCACAGATGGCGACGAAGATCCAGATCGTGTTCGACTGCGCCGACCCCGCCGCCCAGGCGGCCTTCTGGCAGAAGGCGCTCGGCTATCACTCGCCGCCGCCTCCGCCACCACACACCACGTGGCCGGAGTTCCTCGCGGCGGCCGGCGTGCCCGAGGAGCAGTGGAACGACCAGAACGCCGTCGAGGACCCCGAGGGAGTCGGTCCCCGGCTGTTCTTCCAGAAGGTGCCGGAAGGCAAGGTGGCGAAGAACCGGGTCCACCTCGACCTCAATGTCGGCGGGGGCCACACGGTGCCGCTCGACGAGCGACGATCGCGCGTCGACGCGGAGGTCCAGCGGCTGAAGGCGCTCGGCGCGACGGACGGTCGCGGGCCGATGGAGAAGAACGGTGAGTACTGGGTGCGCATGAACGACCCGGAGGGCAACGAGTTCTGCGTGCAGTAGGATGCGCGACGGACCGATGAGATCCGCGGCCGGCGCCGGTCCCGAGTGCAGTAGCCGCACACAGCCCGAGCCGTTCTGATGGCGAATCCCGAGCGAGGCCCACGGGCCGTCCAGCCGCGCGCATCGGCGTGCCCCCGACGCCCATGACAACCGAGGCGCGCAGCGTCCAGCGCACATACCTGGCCCTCACGCTGCTCACGACGCTCGCCGCCTCGTTCATCTGGGGCGTCAACACGCTCTTCCTGCTGGACGCGGGGCTCAGCAACGCGGAGGCGTTCGCCGCCAACGCCTTCTTCTCAATCGGGCAGGTCATCTTCGAGATCCCGACCGGCGTGGTGGCGGACACGCGAGGGCGTCGCTTCAGCTTCATGCTCGGCGCGGGCACGCTGCTGGCGTCCACGGTGCTGTACCTCTTCATGTGGCGGAGCGGCGCGCCGTTCATCGGCTGGGCGCTCGCGTCGGCCCTGCTCGGCCTGGGGTTCACGTTCTTTTCCGGCGCCACCGAGGCGTGGCTGGTGGATGCCCTGACGGCCACCGGCTTCAAGGGCGA
>JASLBU010000248.1 GCA_030146365.1 Candidatus Limnocylindria bacterium
TCGTGCCCGAGCGGATCGAGCTCGTGCCGGCCGGCGAGGTCGTCGAAGCGGAGCGTGCCGTCAAGGAGCCGGGCGAGCTCGACTCCATCCGGGCCGCCGCGCGGCTCGTCGACGACGTCTACGACTGGCTGCGCGAGTGGAGGATCGTCGGGCGCACCGAGCGCGAGGTCGGCGTCGCCCTCGAGCACCAGATGCGCGTCCGCGGGGCCAGCGATCCGAGCTTCCCGTCGATCGTGGCCTCGGGCGAGCGCGGCGCCCTCCCGCACGCCGCCCGCGGCGACGAGCCGATCCCGGAGAACGCGCTCGTGACGCTCGACATCGGCGCGATCCTGGACGGCTACTGCTCCGACTGCACCCGCACGTGGGCGACCGGCTCGCTTTCACCCGAGCTCGAGGAGATCTACCTACTCGTCCAGAGAGCCCAGCACGCCGCGGTGGAGGCGGTGCGTGCCGGGCCGACGGGGCGAGAAGTGGACGCCGTGGCGCGCGACATGATCGACGCGGCGGGTCACGGCGAGCACTTCGGCCATGGCCTCGGGCACGGGGTCGGCATGGACGTCCACGAGGCCCCGCGGCTGGCCCGCACGGCCAATGACGCGCTCGTCGCGGGCAACGTGGTGACCGTCGAGCCGGGTGTCTACCTCCCCGGCGTCGGCGGCGTGCGCATAGAGGACCTCGTGGTCGTGACCGAACTGGGTTGCGACGTGCTGACGAGCACCACGAGGGACCTCATCGTCGTCGCATAAGGTCCGCACCCCGGCCATTCGCTCAAGAACGCGCCGGGTCGCGCCGATATCCGGGCGTGATGGAACTCCGAGCCCGAATCAGCCCAATCGCGCGCCGCGCTGCCTTCACGGCCGCCCTCGGCGCAGTCCTCGTGCCCACTGCTGCCGGCACTGCCACCGCTAACGCGGCTACGAAGCGCTATCCGGTCGTCACGTCGGTCAGGCCGATGAACGTCGACGTCGGCGACACGCTCACGATTCGCGGCAAGAACTTCATCCGAGGCAAGAACCGGAACACGGTCGTCTTCAAGCGCGACAGCTCGCGTGCCGTCTTCGTGAAGTCCACGCTGGCCACCGGCAAGCAGATCCGGGTCGTCGCCTCCCAGAAGCTGCGCGAGTTCCTGCCGGACAACACGACCGCCCGCTTCCGGCTGCGCGTGCTCTCGCGGCGCTTCAGCAAGAAGTTCACCTCCAACCGCAACTCGCCGAACATCACCGCGCGGCCGCTGCCCGCTGACGGCACTCCGGGCAGTCCCGGCAGCACGCCCCCTTCGTCCACGCCCGCTCCGCCGGCGCCCGTCTGCACGGGTGACCAGGACGGCGACATGCTCGACGCCGGCCGCGAGAACGCCCTTGGGCTGGACGCCTGCAAGGCCGACTCCGACGGTGATGGCGTGGAGGATGGCTACGAGTATCAGTCGGCGCGCGATCTCAACGACGACGAGTACCAGGACGCCGATACGCTGCTTCCGTACCCTGGCAAGCGGCCGTACCCGAACCCGCTCTTCAAGGACGACGCAGTCGACCACGACGGTGACGGACTCGCCCAGGGTGACGAGTATCGCCTCTGGAAGGCCTTCGGGGCACGCCCCGCCGGCACCCTTCCGCGTGACGACTACCAGATGCTCTATTCGGACGGCAGGCAGTACTCGGTCGGTCCCGGCGGCACGCCCGGCCTGCGGGCCGGAAGCTACCCGAAGGGCGACGAGTTCCTCTCGTGGGCCTCGAGCCACGGTTACAACCCGGTCCTGATCAGCAAGAGCGCCCCTTGGTACGACGCGTCCACCCGCGTCGCCTACGACATCCGCGACGTCAACCACAACGGCACGGTCGACGGCGATGGCCGGGACGGCTACCTGAGTGGCGAGGCCACCATCTACGACAAGGACAGCGACGGCTTCCTGTCCGACGACGAGCGCGACGAGGACGCCGACGGCCTCACGAACCTCGACGAGCTCCGCGGTCGGATGAGCAGCGCCCAGTGGGCGAAGTGCTACGCCAGCGTCAACGAGAAGCCCTACCCCGTCGAGTACGCCGGTACGGACCTCGTGGACCGCGACTCCGACGGCGATGGCGTCATCGACGGCGCGGACGACCAGGACCACGACGACATCCCGAACATCATGGAGCTCAGCCGCAACATGGCTTCGGGCGAGGCCGACTGGGACGCCCACGATGGCACGTGCGTGATCAGCGACGCGATCGTGCTCGAAGGCCCCGACGGACCGGACGCGGATTCCAATCCGGATCCGCTCGAGGACTACCACGCCGACGTGTACGGGCGGGTCAACCCGTTCAACCCGTGCCTTCCCTACACCTGGTCGCGCACCTGCGCCCGCGGTGTCGAGTTCGGCGCCGAGTTCGCCCCGTTCGACGGCTCGACGAACTGGTTCGCGCTCCAGTAGCAACTGCTTCAGGCAGGGACGTGCCCATCGGGGCCCGCCGTTCGCGGCGGGCCTCGTTGCGTTTCGGGGACCCACCCTCCCGCCGCGAGCGTCGA
>JASLBU010000250.1 GCA_030146365.1 Candidatus Limnocylindria bacterium
GGCGCGGCGGGAGCGGCGGCCGCGGGAGCGGCGGCAGCCGGCGCGGCTGGGGCGGGTGCAGCGGCGGGCGCCGCGGACGAGCCCTTCTCGATGAAGGCCAAAACATCGTCACGGGTGACCCGGCCCGCGGCGCCCGTCCCGGTGAGCTTGGCCACGTCGATGCCGTGCTCCCGGACGAGCCGACGCACCGCCGGGGTCATGCGGGCGGTGCCGGTGCCATCGTCCGGCGCGGACGCACCGTCCGCCGAACCGGCCGGGGACGGGGCCGGGGCCTCCGCGGGCTGCGGGGGTGCCTCGGGTGCTCGCGGGCTCTCCTGCGGCTCTGCCGTGTCGCCCTCGGCCGGCGCACCGGAGTCTGGTGCCGCCGCCTGGCCCGCCGGTGCCGGGGCCGCGACAGCCGGGCTTGCGGGCGCCTCGGACGCGACGGCCTCTGAGGCGGCCGCCTCGGACGCGACGGCCTCTGATGCGGGCGCCTCGGACGCGGGCGCCGACTGAGGCTCCGCCGCGGGAGCATCGGCTGCAGCCGCACCGCCCTCGGCGTCGATCTCCGCCACCGGCGTGCCGACCGCCACGGTCTCGCCGTCGGGCACCATGATCTTCGTGACCGTGCCCGCGATCTCCGCGGGCACCTCCGCGTTCACCTTGTCGGTGACGACCTCGAAGAGGGGGTCGTACTGCTCGACCGTGTCGCCTTCGGAGACCAGCCAGCGCTCGATCGTTCCTTCGGTGACCGACTCGCCCAGCTGGGGCATCTTGATCGTGGTTGCCATCGGTGGTGCGGCCCTCGTGTGTCCGGTGATCCTGCCAGAAATGTGAGTCGTGGTTCGGTCAGTAGGCCGCCAGCTCTCGGGCGGCCTGGACGATGCGCGCGGGGTTGACCATGAACCAATCCTCGAGGGTGTGATGGAACGGGACGCCGGGCACTTCCGGCCCCGCCAGGCGCGTCACGGGGCCGTCCAGGTGCTCGAACGCCTTCTCGGCGATCGTGGCCGCCACCTCCGCGCCGAATCCACCGAAGCGATTGGCCTCGTGGACGACGAGCGCCTTCCCTGTCTTGGCGACCGATGCGAGCACCGTCTCATGGTCGAGGGGGCGCAGCGTTCGCAGGTCGACGACCTCCGCCTCGACGCCGTCCTCGCGTGCCAGCGTCTCGGCCGCCTCCAGGGCGCAGGTCCGCATGAACCCGTAGCAGAAGATCGACAGGTGCCGCCCTTCTCGCACCACCGACGCCTTGCCGATCGGCGCGACGGTGTCGCCGTCGGGCACCTCAGCCCGGAACAGGCGGTACGTCTTCTTGTGTTCGAAGAACATCACCGGATCGGGGTCGCGGATGGCCGCCTTGAGAAGCGCCTTCGCGTCGGCGGGCGTGCCGGGGGCCACCACCTTCAGGCCCACGGTGGCCGTGAAGTAGCCCTCGTTCGACTGGGAGTGGTACAGCGCGCCGTGGACGCCGCCGCCATACGGCATGCGGATCACCATGGGGGCGCTGAAGGTGCCGTTCGAGCGGTAGTGGAGGCGGCTGATCTCGGAGACGATCTGGTTGAACGCCGGGTAGACGAAGTCCGCGAACTGCATCTCGGCGATGGGGCGCAGGCCGTAGACGGCGGCACCCATCGCGGCGCCGGCGATCATCGCCTCGGTGAGCGGCGTGTCCAGCACGCGCCGGTCGCCGTACTTCGCCCACAGCCCCTCGGTGGCCCCGAACACGCCGCCCTTCTTGCCGACGTCCTCCCCCAGCACCATGACGCTCTCGTCGCGCTCCATCTCCTCGTCCATGGCGGCCCGGATGGCCTCGAGGATGTTCAGCTCCGCCATCAGTGCGGCCCCCCGTCGGTCGGCGCCAGCGGCACCGGCGATCCGCCGCCGACGATAGTCTCCGCGTAGACACGTTCGTGCGCCTCCTCGGCCGTCGGATCGGGCCGCGCCTCCGCCCGCCTGGTCGCGTCGTTGATCTCCGCCTTCACCTCGGCGCGCAGGCGCCCCTCGATCTCGTCGGTGAGCACGCCCCAGGTGCGCAGCTCGGCCGCGAACATCGGGATCGGGTCCTGCTCCTTGAGATGCTCGACCTCGCCGGGATCTCGGTAGCGACGCTGGTCGTCATCCGACGAGTGGGAGGTGAGCCGGACGACCCGCGCCTCGATGAGCGTCGGACCCTCCCCCCGCCGCGCCCGCTCGTGAGCCGCCTTTGCGGCGGCGTAGCAGCCCAGCACGTCGCCGCCGTCGACATCGACGCCGGGCATCCCGTATCCGACGCCGCGCGCGGAGACGGAGCCGCCGGCCACCTGGCGGTCGAGCGGCACGCTGATCGCGTAGCCGTTGTTCTCGCACACGAAGATCACCGGCAGCCGGTGCACCCCCGCGAAGTTCATGGCCTCGTGGATCTCGCCCTGGTTGCTGGTGCCCTCGCCGAACTGGGTCATCGTCACGACGTCGTCGCCCTTGACCCAGGCGCCCATGGCGATGCCGACGGCATGGAGCACCTGCGTGCCGACCGGCGAGGACAGCGACACGATGTTGTAGCGGGCTCCGCCGTAGTGCCCCGGCATCTGGCGGCCGCCGGAGCTGACGTCGTCCGCCTTGGCGAGGTGCGCGGTGATGATGTCCTCGGCGCTCATTCCGAAGGTCATGGCACTGGCGATCGACCGATAGAAGGGCGCCATCCAATCCTGCCCGGGACGCATCGGCCAGGCGCAGGCGACCTGGGCCCCCTCGTGACCCTGGCCGGAGATGATGAACGCGATCTTCCCGGCGCGCTGCATCAGCCACATCCGCTCGTCGACGGCGCGAGCCATGAGCATCGCGCGGTACATGCCGAGGACGTCGCTGTCGGCCAGCCCCAGCTCGGCGTGACGACCCCTGGTGTCGGCGCTGACCATGGTCGGGCGTCCTCCTCTCAGATGTGGAACGGTGCGCCGTCGACCGCCAGGGCGGCCTCGGGCAGCACCTCGGGCAGGGTCGGATGCGCGTGGACGTTCATCGCCAGCTCGCTCGCCGTCGCCTCCACCAGCTGGGCCAGGGTCGGCTCCGCGATGAGGTCGCCAGCGTGCGCGCCGATGATGTGGCATCCGATCAGGACGCCGGTGTCCGCGTCGGCCACGAACTTCGCGAAGCCATCGATCTCCCCGACGATCGTCGCCTTGCCGAGCGCTCGGAAGGGGAACTGGCCGGTCTTCACCTTACGTCCCGCGGACTTCGCCTCCTCCTCCGTCACGCCGACCGACGCGATCTGCGGCCGGCAGAACGTGACCCGCGGCATCAGGTCCATGCGGACCGGCTCTGGATCGTGGCCAGCGAGGTGCTCGACCGCGACGACCGCCTCGTGGCTGGCGACGTGGGCCAGCGCGAAGCCCGGCACGATGTCGCCGATGGCATACAGTCCCTTGGCGCCGGTCCGCATGAACTCGTCGACCTTCACGTAGCCGCGCTCGACCTCAACGCCGTCGATCGTCTCGAGGCCGATGTCCTCGGTGAGCGGTCGACGGCCGACGGCGACCAGGATGACGTCGGCGGTCACGTCGGTTCGCTTGCCGCCCTCCCTGGTCGCGATCTGGAAGCCAACCTCTCCGTCGCGCCTGTCGAGCGACTCGGGGTCGATGGTGCTGGCGGTATGGATCGCGATGCCCCGCTTCCGGAACACCCGCGCCAGCTCCTTGCTGATCTCGGGATCCTCCAGCGGCACCACCCGGTCAGCGAACTCGACGAGCGTGACCTCCGCACCGAAGTCGCGGTACATGCTGGCCCACTCCACGCCGATCGCCCCGGCCCCCACGATCGTCACCCGACCCGGCACGTCGTCACGCGCCAGCGCCTCGTCCGACGTGATGATCAG
>JASLBU010000064.1 GCA_030146365.1 Candidatus Limnocylindria bacterium
TAACTTGACAGTGGCGTAAGCGGCCGTGCGTATCACTATGACTTTCGCCTGCGTGGGTCCCTGCCAAGCCGCTCACCGACTTGACGTGATTCGCATTGGCGGTTAACGTCTTCGTTAATTAACGGAGGCGTTACATGCCTGCAGACCAACTAGACCGCACATTCGCCGCCCTTGCCGACCCGATCCGCCGCGCCATCCTCTCGAGTCTCGCGGAGGGCGATGCGACGGTGGGGGATCTCGCGGCCCCCCACGACGTAAGCCTGCCGGCGATCTCGCGTCACCTCAAGGTTCTGGAGCGGGCGGGCCTCATCGAGCGGGGCAGGGATGCGCAATGGCGGCCGAGCCGCTTTGCCCCCGAACCGCTGCTCATGGCGCGCAGCTGGCTGGACGAACGGGCTCAGGCGTGGGAGCGCCGGATGGACCGGCTTGATGCTCACCTCACAAGGACGTCGAAGGAGCAAACCAATGACTGACACCACCCAGGCCAGCGTGACCGATGCCGAACGCACCGTCCGGCTCCGCCGCCGTTTCGATGCGCCTCGCGAGGCGGTCTATCGCGCCTGGACGGACCCCGCCGAGGTCGCTGAGTGGTACGGGCCGGACGGGTGGCGTGCGGACCGGGTCCGCGTTGATGGAGCCGTTGGGGGACGTTGGGAAGTAACGATGGTTCGCATCGACGATGGATTCCAGTTTCCGATTGGCTATGAAATCCTGGAGCTGCACGAGCCGTCGCGCATCGTCCTCCGTCACACCGAGCACGACCCGGGCGGCGCCGAGGCCACGTTGGTCCAGGTCGACCTCGTGGAGGACGGCGACGGCACCATCATGACGCTCAGTGACGGCCCGATGTCCGTAGATGGGAAGGATCTTGCCCTCAGTGGGTACGGCCAAGCGTTCGAGAAGTTGGCGATCCGCCTGGGAGCTCGGCGCCAGTAGGCACGACAGCCGGTGCAAAGGTCTGCCGATGCCGACGTCTTGGGCACGCGGCGCCATAACGCCATTCGTCTCAGAGCCGAACTTGACAGTGGGCCAAGCGACACTAGGCGTCCGCCTGGCGGTCAGGACGGCTGGATGAACATCCAGCGATGACCTTCTAGGTCCTCAGCGTTGTAGAGGCGGCCATATGGCTCATCCCGGATGGGCGTGAGAAGGCGAGCGCCAGCGGCGCGTGCGCGTTCGTGGTGAGCAACGACATCATCGACCTCTACCTGCACGCCATCGATGACCCACGGCACACGTGACCAAGCCGCGGCCGCTTCACACGTTTCCCGATGTCGCTTCGGGCTCTGGTATTCCGGAGTCGGCGACGCCAGCATGATTCGGCCGTGGCCAGCCTCCAGCTCGGCGTGGGTAACGCTCCCGCTCGGATCGGTGTACCGCAAGCTGGTTTGCTCACGGAAACCGAACGCTCGCTGGAGCCACGCAATCGCGGCTCCTGCGTCCTCGTAGGCAAGCATTGGGACGACGGGTGCGTGGGTCCCAACGGACGAATCCATGTCGGTCACCTCGGTGTGCGGTTGCTGCACCACCGATTGTCCATCGACCGTCAGCCCAAGACAACGGCGCCTGCCAGTGGGATAAACGTGACAGTAACGCAAGCGTCATTGGGAGGTTCATCCCGCGGCGGCATTCGCGCGACTCGCCGCTGCTAGCCACCGCCGTCGGTGAAGCACCCGGATAGGCCATGAGGTCATAGCCGCTGGCGTCACTCCAGTGTCGCCCACCAACTCACTGATCCGGGCACGAAATGACTGCCATGACGGCTGTTGTTTGAGATTTGGGCGTTCCGCACCGCTGCACCCAGCAGCCTCGGATCAGCGGCTCAGGGAGGCGGCTGCCAATCCTCAGGCAGCGGACCCGGAACGCCTGACCCACTGGCACCAGCGAAGCGCAGAACCGGCGACTGGCTGGAACGGGACATCGGCGATCCACTCATGGTCATCCGGCTCGCGGTCACGTAGAGCCGTGCGCGGCGGTCAGGATGATCGCCGTCAAGGCCGAGCTCCGCGAGGGTCGATTGGCCCGCGAAGGCGAGCTCCGTGTCAGCGGGAAAGCGGCAGTCAGGCGGCGCTTCCCCGAGCGAAGGCTCCGAAGCCGGCAACGCGCAGCCGCAGATGAACGCCAGCAGCGCGACAGCACCCAAGACCCGCTGGTCAAGACGGCCCGCAGCCCGGCCGACGAAGGTGGCCGTCCCGGTTCTCCGACCAGCCGGCATCGCGGTCTCGCCCTCGATGGCTCAGCGGCGCCGACGATCGGCGGCATTAGTCCGCATGCTCGACGCCGCTGCACGCTTCTCCCCGGCCCTTCTCCTTGCGGTCGCAGCGGCGGACCGCATCCCCCGAGTCACGCGTCGGCTCGCCGTGCCCGCGATCCGCAGCAAGCGTGACGTCATGGCCTCGGCGGCGTAGTCCACCTCACTGTCGCCCGCGAAGCGCCGACTCGCCATGCTCTCCTGCTCGTGCTGGGCCAGGTCCTGGTCGCGCCGGCCGTCCGCCGCGTCGCGGGCCGCAGCGGCCTCGTCCTCGTTCGCGGCAAACTGGTCGTCCCGCGACGCCCACTCGTCAGCGGCGGCAGCCGCCTCTTCCAGGTGGAGCACCGACTCCTCTTCAGTGGCCTTCGTGGGCATTGTCATGCACCGAGTGTAGGTATCGGCTGGCGTAAGCCGACCCGGACCTTCGGGTGCGTCGCCTTCACCCCGTCCCGCCCGCGGTTCCGCACGGTGCAGCGGGCGCCAGCGGCTCTCTTCTCCTGTCATTACAAGCGCGGTTCCGCTCGCGTCGCCACGCGCAAGCACCGCGCATCACCGGAATGCTCGAGCACGGGCTGACCGCCACGTTCCGACCGGTGCCATTCCCGCCGGCCGACGAGCCGAGCAGTACTACTGCTGCCCCCGGACTTTGGGCAACTGGCAGCTCTGTACGCCGTGATACATTGCGGGTCCATAAGAGGCCACGGAGATGGCCGTTCGCGGCATGACGGTTGTCAGCGACTCCCCCGACTCCCCGGAGGCGGTGGGCGAACCGCACAACGACGCGCAGAGCGCAGCGGTCCTGTGAGACACCACATGGGCAGCACGTCAGCCGACGCGGCCGCCCAGGCCGTGGACTCCGACGCGGACCAGACGCTGTCGGATGCGGATCAGACTGCGGCGGACGAGGACACATCGGCCTTGGAGCAGGATCAGGCAAGCTCCGAGCAGGACCAGGAGCTATCCGACCGGGATCAGGCAACCGCTGACCGGGAGGATGCCGAGGGTCACAGCCCCCGAGACGACGAGGCTTTCCGCGAGTCGCGCGCCGACCGCGCCGAAGTTTCGGACCAGCGCGATGCGACGCACATGCAGCGAGAACGCCGTGGACAGCGCCGCAGCTCGACTAACCAATCCCGCGATGCCGTGGCCGTTCGGCGTGACGAGCGAGCGGCCCTGCGTGACGCCGAGGCGGCGCTCGTGGAGTTGGCCATTGCGCGGGTCGATCCGGCGTTGGCCCGCAAGCTCCAGGATCTGCGACAGCAGGCAACTGCGGATCGGGCCGAAGCGGCTCGCGATCGTGCGCGCGCGGCGCGCGACCGGGCAGCGAACGATCGACATCGGGCGCGCCTCGAGGCCGAGCTGATGCAGGCGCACATCGATGAGCTGACCGGCACATACCGGCGCGCGATGGGGCGGACCGCGCTGGCGCAGGAGATCGACCGGGCGCGACGCGGCGATGGCCAGTTCGTCGTCGCGTTCGTGGACGTCGACGGTCTCAAGGACATCAACGACCGGGACGGCCACCACGCCGGGGACCTCGCCCTCAAGGCGGTCGCGTCGGCGGTGCGGCGGCGGCTCCGGTCCTTCGATCCGGTGCTGCGCTACGGTGGCGACGAATTTGTGGCGGGCATGGGCGGAGTTGCCATCGAAGAGGCGCAGCAGCGGTTCGACCTGATCGCTCAGGCCCTCCGCAGCGACCATGGGATCAGCATCAGCGTCGGTGTGGCCAGCCTGGCGCCGGGCGAGTCGGTCGACGAGCTCATCGAGCGAGCCGACGGGGCACTCACCCGGCAGCGACGACATCACCGCATCGGAAACGAAGCCGAGGGCTCCGGATGAGCCACCGGGCAGTAGCGTCGCTCCGAGCCGTCGCGACGTGACGGCTGCACGTGCCTAGCTGACGGCCTGCTTGACCAGCTCGCCGATCCGCTTTTCATCGGCGGCGGTCAGGTTCGTCAATGCCCAGGACGTGGGCCACATGGCACCGTCGTCGAGTTTCGCCACGTCGTTGAAGCCGAAGGTCGCGTAGCGCGCCTTGAACTTGTCCGCAGCCTGGAAGAAGCAAACGACCTTGCCGTCCTTGGCATACGCGGGCATTCCGTACCAGGTCTTCGGAGACAGCTCCGGCGCGACCGCGGTCACGACGGCGTGAATCCGCTCGGCCATGGTGCGGTCGGCCTCCGGCATCTCCGCGATCTTCGCCAGGACGTCTGCCTCGCCGTCCGCCTTGCCGGTGCCACCCCGGCGCTTGGCCGTCTTGAGCTCCGCAGCGTGCTCCTTCATCGCCGCGCGTTCCTCGTCGGTCCAGCCTTCTGACGCGGTGGCCCGCGAGCCCACGGCTTTGGCGGCCTTTTTCTTCGTGTCGGTCATTACGGCGGTTCCTCTCTTGGCGATCTCCGTCGGTCAAGCACGATGCTAGTGAGGCCCGGACGCGGCAACTTCTCGAAACCTGCTCGATCAGGGAGCGGCCGGTGCCGTCCAGTCATCCGGCACGAGCCCACTTACCTGCGAGAGGCCGCCCTCGCTCTCCGGGTAGATGATGCAGAACCTCCGAATGAGGTCGTTCTGGTCCATCTCGGGGATCCGGATCGGGTCGGCCGTCACGTACAGCTGACCAACATCCGCGTCCACCGGCCCGCCGCCCAGTCCGGCCCCTTCGAGCGTCGCTGTTCCGCTGAACGCCAAACCGGTGCCCGCGGGAAACTGACAGTCAGGATGTGCCGGCTCCAGGGATGGGCCGGGGACTACACCGCCGCAGGCTGTGAGCCAGATTCCAATGACGTAGATCGCAATGACGCCTGGAAAAGCTATGCGGCTGCGTGCGGTTGCCATGCGCGAATTCTATCGGCGACGCCTGTGCCGGCCCGGAGCCTGCGTGCCGTCTTGCGCTCCGGACCGAATCCACGGATCCTCCGTGCGTGGATCGACGTTGGGTCATCGGCGCCGTGGCGGTCGTTGGAGGCGCGACCGGGTGCGGCTCGCCGTCGGTGACACCTTCGGGCGCCATTCCTCCACAGACTGCGATGGCTCGGGAGCCGTGCGGCCCGGACGTCCTGGCCGCCGCACTGGCTGCGATCGAGGACGTCGAGGGATATCGCTTCACTCAGGAGGTCTCCTTCGAGCGGCCACCGCGCCGAGTCGGCGACGATCGAGTCTGGCGCGCGACGCTCACGCGGGGCGCCGTCCTCGGTGACGACCGCTACCACGAGGAGGTCGTCAGGACCGACGAGCCCGCCGGAACAGGAGTGGGTTTCCTGCGAGCCATGCGCATCGGCGAGGCGGCCTGGTGGCTCGTGCCGGCCGACAGCGAAGACCCGCAACAGTGGCAGGAGGTGCCGCCGGGCCATTGGACCCCGCTTGAAACCGTGCCGCAGTACCTGGGGGCCCTGGAGCTGGAGCGGCTGGAGGACGACCCCGCGATGGTCCCGGGCCGCGGGGGTTGCGTCATGGGGGCGCGCATCGCCGAGGAGGGGCCTCCGTCGACCATCGCGGTCCGGATCGACCCGGCGTTTCCGCGGGTCGTCGCGTTCGCCGCGCACACTGACGCCATGCGCTCCCGGCTGGAGGTGAGCTACGACGTGCCGCCGGCAGGGGAATTTGTCCGGCCACCTGATGTCGCGGCCGACCCATAGGTCAGTCGACTGCCGCTGATGTGGATACCACGTCGGGATATCCACAGCCGAATCCAGTTGTCCACCGCATGTTGGGAAAACGGTGACCGCACCGCCCCGGGCGGGTTGGTACGCTATCGGACACACCGGGCGCCTCCCCTGACCCCCTTGGGGGACGCGCCCGGTCACCGATGCGTGGGCTGGGAGGGAGCGGCCGAGGCCGGCAGACCCCAAGCCCGAACTTGGGCCTCAGTCGGAGGCGCCGACCTGCTGGCCCAGCTGCTTGAGTTCCAGCATCCGCGCACCGAGGGCCTGGAGCTCACCGGCGTCGAACACGTTCCGAGCCTGCTCGAACATTTCGCCCTCCTCCTCCTCGATGTGGTGCTCGATGTTCTCCTTCATCACCTTGAACTTGGCCGCCCACTGCTCATCCGTGACGGGCGTCGCCTCGAGCTCACCCATGATCTGGTCGACGACGTGGTGCTCCTCGAAGCCCTCCAGCACGATCTCCTTCGCCTTCGGGTGCTCCTTCAGGGCGGGGTAGAAGATCTCCTCCTCGATCCGCTCGTGGATGAGCATCTCCTCCTTGAGCGTGGCGAAGAGCTCGGTGCGCCCCTTCTCCGCGCGCTCGGTCGTCTCCTCACCGTCAGCGAGCAGCTTCTTCACCTTGTCGTGATCCGTCTTGAGCAGTGTCAGAGCGTCCATGTCGGTTCTCCTGATGACGCGAGTGGTTGGCAGCTCGCCTATACGCACGCTCCATGCCGACACGATCCGGTGTGGGGCCCGCCGAGGCGGGGCAGGCCCGTGCCGCGTCACGCGGTCAGCTGGCCGTGAGAAACGCCTCGAGCGCCTCACGGGTGGGAATGGCTTCACGCGCCCCTGTCGCAGCCACCGAGAGGGCGGCCGCCGCATTGGCCGCCCGGATGGCATCGGGGAGGCTCCCTCCCTCTGCGAGCCAGGTGGCCAGGACGCCGTTGAACGTGTCGCCCGCGCCGGTGGTGTCGACGACTGCGGGCGGCACGCGTCCGGCGAAGTGCTCACGCCGCCCCTCAGCCGCCAGGAGAGCGCCCGAAGGCCCCTGGGTGACGATGATCGGCCCCGCGTGTCGCGCTGCCAGCTCGTCCAGAGCGGTGGCGGTATCGTCGTTGCCGATGGCCACGACGAGCTCGTGCTCGTTCGGCGTGAGGATGGGGCCGAGGCGCAGGATGTCCACGGACAGCGCCCGCGCCGGCGCGGGGTTCAGGATGGCGGTCGCGCCGGCGCGATGTGCCTCGGAGAGGACGGCGCTCACGACCCGGGCCGGCACCTCGTGGTTGGTGACCACGACCGCGGCGGAGGCGATGGCCTCCCGGTCCAGCTCGTCGACGTCGAAGGCCCCGTTGGCGCCGGGCGCGACGGAGATCTGGTTCTCGCCGCGAGGTCCGACGGTGATGAGGGCCACGCCAGTCGGCTCGATGTCGTGCTGGCGCACGCGGGTGACATCGATGCCCTCCGCGCGCAGCGACGCGAGCGCACGATCGCCATACGGGTCGCGTCCGACCGCTCCGATCATGGCGACCTCGGCGCCGGCACGGGCCGCGGCGAC
>JASLBU010000002.1 GCA_030146365.1 Candidatus Limnocylindria bacterium
CAAGCACCTCGGTGGCGCCCATGCCGTTCCACATGTCGGCGTACTTCGCCACGCTCCGCAGCGTCTTCTTCTCGCCACCGCCGCCGATCATGATCGGAAGTCGGTCCTGAATCGGAGGCGGCTGCAGCTTCAGGCCGCTGACCCGATAGCGACCGCGGGCAGGCGACGACACCGTCTCGCCGGCAAGCAGGGCGCGCATCGCGGAGGCGGCCTCGTCCATCCAGGTGAGGCGTTCACCGGGCGAGCCGCCGAAGTCGAGCCCGAACTCGGTGTGCTCGGTCTCGAACCACGCCCCGCCGATGCCGAGGATGGCCCGACCGGCGCTGATGTGGTCGAGCGTCACCGCCAGCTTCGCCGTCAGCGCCGGGTTTCGGAACGTGTTGGCCCCGACCAGCAGGCCCAGCCGTACCCGGGTCGTCACCTTGGCCCACGCCGCGAGCGTCGTGTAGCCCTCGAAGATCGGCTGGTAGGGGTCGCCGAAGATGGCGTGCAGGTGATCCCAGGTCCACAGGTGCTCGTAGCCGAGCTCGTCGATCCTGGTCGCCGCACGCTCGAACGAGTCCCAGTCGGTGGCCTGGCTCCAGAGCAGAATGCCGAGTCGTGTGTCCATGCCGGGAAGCGTAGCAGCGCACCGGCGGCCACCTTGCGCGGCGGAGTAGCATCGGCGCGTGACCGGTGCCACCGACGCTCCCGCAAGCCGCGACCTGCCGGGTGAGGCGGAGTCATGGCATCGGCTGCATCGACTCATCGATCGGCTGACCCCCGAGACGGCGGCCGAGCCGGGATACTTCGAGGAGGGGTGGACGGCCAAGGACGCCGTCGCGCACCTCGGGACGTGGATGGCACAGGGGGCGCAGGTGCTGCGGCGCATCGCCGCCGGCACGTACCGGGACGACGAGATCGACGTCGACGCGGAGAATGCCCGGTTCCTGGAGGCCATGCGCGACGTCCCCCTGGGCACCGTGCACCTCCAGGCGGCGGCCGCGCACGGTGAGCTTCTCGCCGCGTGGTCCCAGCTGCCGCGGGTGACGCCGGAGGCGGCGGCCTGGGTGCGAAAGTCCGGGGCGGACCACTTCGCGGAGCACCTGCCGCGCCTGGAGGCATGGATCGATGAGCTCGACCGCCGCGGCGGGCACTCCCAGGGAGACGCGTCGTAGCGGCAGAGGTCCGGACCGGTGATGATCGGGGGAGCTCGCGACGGTGCACGCACGCATCAGGAACGCTTTCCGCAAGGGACACGGCAAGGTCGCTGACGTACAGTGTCGCGACGAAGAGGGGCCATCACTGATGGATCGAACCAACCGACTGGCGCTGCTCGGAGCCGGGGCGCTGCTGCTGGCCGTCACCGGATCCGTGCTCGCTACCCGCGCACCGAGCGGCCCGGCCGAGCCGGCGCTCCTGGCGGCGAGCCACCAGGCCGAAGCCGAGAACGAGACGGACACGGAGGAGGCCGATGGCGACGGCCTCGCGCGCGCGCAAGAACGGCTTGCGGAGCGCGGCCTCGACACCTCGCGGCTCGCGGAGCTCGCCGAGCGCTACGGCGTCGGCGGAGCGGTGCGTCTCATCGCGTGGTCCGACCAGACAGGGACGGGGATTGACGATCTCGTCACGATGCGCAACACCGGCGGCGTCGATGGCGAGCCGATGGGCTGGGGCCGCATGGCCCGTGAACTGGGCCTGCATCCCGGTCTGGGCGGGATCATGGGCAACGGCAACGGCCACGGCAACGGCAATGCCGGCGGTCCGCCGGGCCACGCGCGCCGACCCGACAAGGCCGGCGGCGACTGATCCAGGGGTGGGGCACCGTCGAATGACGTAGCGCGGGCTGCCGCAAACGGGCGATGGCACGGCTGCTTCGTCAGCGGACCCTGTGGTGGTTCACCCACCACTCTCGAGGTTCGACCCACAATGCGTGCCGCCGCTTTCTTCGCCGCCAGCCTCGTGCTCATCGGCACGTGGATCGTCCTGGCCGCCGCGTTCGCGATGAGCGCGGCGTGGATCGGGATCGGGATCATCGCCGTCGCCGTGGCCATGGCCGTCGGCTACGTGGCCACCGCGCCCGCCGCGAGCACCCAGACCGGCACCTCCGCTCGGACCCGTGCCTTCGGCGCGGCCGATTGAGGGCCGCCGCGGAATCCCTCCGGTGACGACTCCCCTCCGGCCCACGGCCTTCCTCGTCGCGATCGCCATCGTCCTGCCGGTCGCGGGACTCGCCCTGCTCCTCGCGCGCCCGGAGCTCGACGCGCAGTGGCAGCACCAGCCAAGCCACTTCTGGCTCGTCCTGCTCGCCGCGGGCCTCAGCGTCGCGCTCGCGCTGGCGACGAATGAGGCTGCCGGGCGTCGGGCTGACGGGCGGATCGTCCTCGTCTCGCTCGCCTTCCTGGTGAGCGCCGGCTTCCTCGGACTCCACGCGCTCGCCACGCCTGGCGTGCTGCTGGATCACCCGAACGCCGGCTTCACGCTCGCCACGCCGATCGGGCTGGGCCTCGCCTCCGTCCTCGCCGCGGCGTCGGCCACGCGACTGGCCGGGCCGGACGCCACGTGGCTCCTGCGGCACAGGAACGCGCTGCGCCGGTCGGTCATCGGTCTCCTGGCCACGTGGGCCGCCGCGTCGCTGCTCGGCCTGCCACCCTTGGATGGCCCGCCCGAGGAGGAGACCAACCTCGCCGGGGCCGTCGGGGCACTCGTCACCGTGGCGCTCTATGGGTACGCTGCCTGGCGCTTCGGCCGTATCGGCGCCGAGCGGCGCAGCGGCTTCGCGGTTGCCATCGGCGCCGCGTTCGTCCTCCTCGCCGAGGCGATGCTGGCCGTCGCGTTCAGCCGCAGCTGGCACCTCAGCTGGTGGGAGTGGCACCTCTTGATGGTGACCGCCTTCGCCACCATCGCCGCCGCAGCCCGCAGGGAGTACCGGCGGACCGGATCGCTGGTGCGGACGTTCGAGGCGGCCTACCTGCAGGCGACGCTCGACCGCGTCGGCGGCTGGCAGGCCCGTGCCATCGCGGACCTGGCGGCCGCGGCGGATGGTGGACGTCCCAGTGACGGGCTTGTCGCGGAGCTGAGGCGCGATGGCGCGTCCGCCGACGAGATCGCGCTGATGCAGGGCGCCGCCACCGAGCTCCGGCGCGTCGACGCGCTCTTCCGGCCCTACCTGCCGCAGGCGGTCGCCGACCGGCTTCGCACCGGCGACGGCCACACCGCGGAGGAGCGCACCGTATCGGTCCTGTTCGCGGACCTCGCCGGATTCACCGCATTCAGCGAGCTCCATCCGCCGACGGAGCTGGTCGCCATGCTCAACGCCTTCTGGGCGGCGGTGGTCCCCGTCATCGACGAGGCCGGCGGATCGATCGAGCACTTCGCCGGTGACGGCATCCTCGTCCAGTTCGGTGCCGTGCGGGACCAGCCCGACCACGCGGAGCGGGCGGCATCGGCGGCCCTCGCCCTGCTGCGAGTGACGGATGCCATCGCCGCCGAGCATCCCGGGTGGCCCCGCTTCCGGGTGGGGGTGAACACCGGCCGGGCCGTCGTGGCGACCGTCGGGGCAGCCGGGCGCCACAGCCTGGCGACCATCGGCGACACCACGAACCTCGGCTCCCGGCTGGCCGGAGTCGCCGAGCCGGGGCAGGCGGTGATCGGGCGCGCCACGCTCGGGGTGCTGCGTCCCCTGGTCGATGCCGGCGCATTCGCCGTCAGGGCGCTCGGCCGGGTCGAGGTCAAGGGCAAGCGACAGCCCGTCGACGCGTGGGTCCTCTCGAGGCCGGCCACGACCGCGTAGCCGCGGCGGCTGCCGTCACGAGCGTGCGGCTCTACACTCGCCGCCATGCTGCGATCGGTCGAGATCACCCGGTACGTCACGCCGCTTCGTGAGGGCAGCTCCCTCCCTGCGCTCGTCGAGGCGGATGACGGCCGTGAGTATGTCATCAAGTTCCGCGGCGCCGGCCATGGCGAAAAGGCGCTGATCGCCGAGCTGGTGGCGGGGGAGAT
>JASLBU010000032.1 GCA_030146365.1 Candidatus Limnocylindria bacterium
AGCCGCGAGTCGGCCGCCGCCCGCCGCCGCGCCAAGACGACGGAGAGCGACGAGGAGTAGCCTCGCTCGCATCACGGCACACGACCCCGGGCTGGCCCCGGGGTCGTTCCGTGTTCCGCCGGACGTCAGCGGTGGGCGACGAATGCTCCCCTGCCGGCGAAGACGGCGGCATCCGCCAGCTCCTCCTCGATCCGGAGCAGACGGTTGTACTTCGCGATCCGCTCGGATCGGCTCATCGATCCGGTCTTGATCTGGCCCGTGTTCAATGCCACCACCAGGTCCGCGATGCTCGTGTCCTCCGTCTCGCCGGACCGGTGGCTGATCACCGCGGTCCAGCCGGCCCGATGCGCCATCTCGACCGCCTCGATCGTCTCGGTGAGGGTGCCGATCTGGTTCAGCTTCACGAGGATGCTGTTCGCCGACCGTTCGCGGATGCCGCGCTCGAGGCGCTCCGTGTTCGTGACCAGCAGGTCATCGCCGACCAGCTGGATGCGTCCACCGAGCCGCTCGGTGAGCTGCGCCCATCCCTCCCAGTCGTCCTCGGCCAGGCCGTCCTCGAGGCTCACGATGGGATAGCGGTCGACCCAGTCGACCCAGAAATCGATGAGGTCTGACCCGGACAGCGTCCGGCCCTCCCTGGCCAGCGTGTACTGGCCGTCCGAGTACAGCTCGGTGGTGGCAGGGTCGAGCGCGATCGCGATCTGCTCGCCGGCGGCATAGCCCGCGCGCTCGATGGCTCCCACCACCGCCGCGATGGCCTCCTCGTTGCTGCCCAGGCTCGGCGCGTAGCCGCCCTCGTCCCCGACCGTGGTGCTCAACCCCTGCTCGTGGAGCACCTCGCCGAGCGCGTGGAACGTCTCCGCGGCCCAGCGCAGGCCTTCGCGGAAGCTCGGCGCACCGAGCGGCGCGATCATGAACTCCTGGAAGTCGGTGGAGTCGATGGCGTGCTTGCCGCCGTTGAGGATGTTGACCAGAGGCACCGGCAGCGTCCGCGCTCCCGCACCCCCGAGATAGCGGTACAGCGGAAGGCCGACCGACTCAGCCGCCGCGTGGGCGACCGCCAGGCTGACGCCCAGCAGCGCATTCGCGCCGAGCTTCGACTTGTTCGGCGTCCCGTCGAGGTCGATCAGCAGGCGATCGAGGCTCACCTGGTCGACCGCATCGATGCCGATGAGCTCCGGGCGGATCGTGTCGTTCACGTGCGCGACGGCGCCCAGGACGCCCTTGCCGCCGTAGCGGCCCGCGTCGCCATCGCGCAGCTCGACGGCCTCGTGGGCACCGGTCGAGGCTCCGGACGGCACCATCGCCGTGCCGACCGAGCCATCGGTCAGGAAGACGTCCACCTCCACGGTGGGATTCCCGCGCGAGTCGAGGATCTCCCGACCGATGACGTCCTCGATCACGCTGGTCATGCGTTCTCCTTGGCAAGGCTGATGTCGGCATCGGCGCGGAGGAGCGCCTGCACGCCTGGAAGGGTCTTTCCCTCGAGGAACTCGAGGGACGCACCACCGCCGGTGCTGACGTGGGTCATGCTGTCCGCGAGCCCCAGCTGCTCGACGGCCGCGACCGAGTCACCGCCGCCGACGACGGTGATGACCCCGCGGTTCGTGCGTCTCGCGAGGAACCGGGCGATGGCATTCGTGCCCTCCGCCATCTGCGGCATCTCGAACACGCCCATCGGCCCGTTCCAGAACACGGTCATCGCCTTCCCGAGATGCTCCGTGTACGTCGCCACGGTGGCGGGGCCGATGTCGACGACCATCTGGTCCTTCGGCACTGCGTCGATGGGAACGGTGCGCGTCTTCGCCCGGTGGTGCATCTGCGGCGCGACCACGGCGTCGACCGGCAGCATGAGTCGGACGCGCTTGCGGCGCGCCTCCACCAGGATCCGCGTGGCGTCCTCGAGGCGGTCCTCCTCGACGAGGCTCTTGCCAAGCTCCAGCCCACGCGCCGCGAGGAAGGTGTTGGCCATGCCACCGCCCACCAGGACCGCCTGACAACGCGACAGCAGCGCTTCGAGCACCTCGAGCTTGCCGGAGACCTTCGCGCCGCCGATCACGGCATGGAACGGACGCGCAGGCCGCTCGAGCAGGCGCGAGAGCGCGTCGACCTCCCGCTCCATGAGGAGCCCGGCCACCGCCGGCAGGTGGTGCGTGATCCCTTCGGTCGACGCGTGGGCGCGGTGCGCCGCGCCGAATGCATCGTTGACGTACAGATCCGCGCCATTCGCCAGGGCGGCGGCGAACCCGGGGTCGTTCTCCTCCTCCTCGGCGTGGAAGCGCAGGTTCTCGAGCATCAGCAGGTCGCCGGGCCGCAGCTTGTCGACGGCGACCTGCACCCCCGGGCCGAGGGCATCACCGGTCATCCGCACCGGGCGCCCCAGCAGCTGGCTCAGCCGGTCCGCCACGGGCTTCAGTCGGAGCGCGTCGTTCACCTTGCCCTTGGGCCGGCCAAGGTGGCTGGCGAGGATCACCGACGCGCCGCGCTCGAGCAGGTTGACGATGGTGGGCAGGCTGGCCCGGATCCGCGTGTCATCGGTGATTCGTCCGTCATCGAGCGGGACGTTGAGGTCCGCGCGCAGGAAGACACGGCGT
>JASLBU010000044.1 GCA_030146365.1 Candidatus Limnocylindria bacterium
CGGCGCCACCAGCGGAGAGCACTTCCTGCGCCACCCGGGGCGCGACCTGTTCGTGGTCCTGGAAGGAGAGCTGATGTTCAAGGTCGGCTTCGCGGAGCACAGGCTCAGCGCCGGTGACTCGATCAGCTTCGGTGACTTCCAACCGCACCATGTGCGCAACCTCGGGACGGTCGAGGCGAGGGCGGTCGTGTGCGTGATCGGCGACGACGCGCCGCCACGGCCACGGACACCCACCGAGGACGGCTGAGGGGTGCGGCGCGACCCACGCCCCTGGGCCGCGCCGCGAAGACATCGGCGACGGACGAGGAGGGTTGCGACGGCGTCATCGGACTCGTCGACCACCGGCGCGCGCGGATCGCTCAGGCCACTGCGACGCTCCGTGTCGCGATCCGTGCCGGCGGTGCGTCGGGTCCGCGTCGCACCCACCCGCCTCGTGACATGGATACGCGGCCCGCACGGCAAACGTTCATTCGCGATGGACGCATGCCGCGGGGGCCGGATGCGTTCCTAGGGCGCGTCGACCGGCGTCGGACGGCCCTCGTCGTCGATGGCCACGAACACGAAGCTGCCAGAGGTGGCGAGGCCACGGGACCCGGTGGCGACGTCCTCGGCGTACATGTCGACGCCGACCGTGACGGACGTGCGGCCGACGGCAGTCACGCGCGCCACCAGCTCCACGAGCTGACCCGCCCGCACGGGCACCTTGAACTCGACCCGATCGGAGGCGACGGTGACCATCGTTCGCCGCGCGCACCGAGTGGCGGCAACCCAGCCCGCGTGGTCCATCAGGCCGAGGGCGTGCCCGCCGAACAGCGTCCCGTGGTGGTTCGTGTGGTTCGGCATGATCAACTCGGCCAGGCGAACCTCATCGAGCCTCTGGTCGCGTTCGCTCATGGGCTTCGATGGTAGCGGCCACCGGACCCGAGAGAGGTCACGCTCCGCGGAGCGCGGTCAGGATGCGCTGCGCCGTCTCCTCGGCGTCCATCATGGTCGTGTCCACGGCCAGGTCCGCGATCCCCGCATACAGCCGCTCTCGTTCGTCGAGCGTGCGCCGGAACCATGCGACGGGGTCGTCCGCCAGCCACGGGCGGTGCGCCGCGCCCGCGGCCCGGGCGGCAAGCACGTCCGCCGAGGCGTGCAGCCACACCACGAACCCTCCACCATCGAGGACGGACCGATCGGCGGCGTCCATGACGGTGCCCGCGGCGGTCGCCACGATGGCCGGTGGCGGGACGCGGACGGCGGCGCGGAGCGCGTCCGATTCCGCGGTGCGAAGCGCCCGTTCGCCCTCGCGCTCCAGCAGGTCCCGAGCGGTGCGGCCCGTTGCCCGCTCCAGCAGCTGGTCGTTGTCGATGAACGGCCAGCCGGTGCGCGCCGCCAGCGCCGCTCCCACGGAGGACTTGCCGCTGCCCATCATGCCGACCAGCACCACGCGAACGTTTGGGGCGGTCGGCGCGTGATCGTCCACCGCCGGAGCCTACCAAGGCGCCCGTGAGGCATCCACGCCCGAGCGACGTACACTTGGCGCATGTTCGGATTCGGAAGACCCACCACCCTGCCCGCTCCTGCCGAGGCGCTTCCCGGCCGGTCCGCGGCGATCCCCACCGCAGAGCGCCACTTCATCAACGACTCCCCCATCCGCGGCCCGCACCCCGACGGGACGGAGCTCGCCGCGTTTGGTATGGGCTGCTTCTGGGGAGCGGAGAAGCTTTTCTGGCAGACCCCCGGCGTCGTCTCGACGTCCGTCGGCTACGCCGGAGGCTTCACGCCGAACCCCACCTACGAGGAGGTCTGCAGCGGCCGCACCGGCCATGCCGAGGTCGTGCAGGTCGCCTTCGACCCGGGACGAATCACCTACGAGGAACTGCTGCGGCTCTTCTGGGAGAACCATGACCCCACTCAGGGCATGCGCCAGGGAGCCGACCGCGGGACCCAGTACCGATCGGCGATCTACACGCACACCGACGAGCAGCGCCGCATCGCCGAGGCTTCGCGCGATGCGTATCAGGCGGAGCTCACCAGGGCCGGGTTCGGGGCGATCACGACCGAGATCAATCCGGCACCGAACTACTTCTTTGCCGAGGACTACCACCAGCAGTACCTCGCCAAGAACCCGAACGGGTACTGCCCGGACCACTCGACCGGCGTCGCCTGCCCTGTGGGCTTGGGAGTGAGCGCCGACGCCACTCCGATGCAGCAGGTCTAGCGCACAAAGAGCCGCCGCGCCCGCTTGCACCCTGAGGGATCGCGGCGGCCCCGATGACGCTATCGGCCACCGCCTGGGCCTCCTGGCGTACTCCTTCTTCGAGCGGCCGGACAGCATCTCCAGACTGGTCGACCACGATACGGTGGCGAATATGACGATCAAGTACCAAGTCAAAGCGCCGGTCGCTGTTCTTTCCGTATCTCACTCATCCATCGATGACCGCTGCTGACGTCGCGCCGCGGATGAGCGTTGAACCGGCCGGAATGGTGTCGCTCGGTGACATCCTTACTCTGAATGGGCCGGGACTGAAGGAGCCCTGGCAGTTCGAAGTCACCGAGCTACTCCCTTTACGCAAGGTCACGTTTCGCGCCCTTGGCCTCGGTGACGCTGGCGCACACAGCATCGCTAGCTACGAGGTCGAAGCAGCCGCCAACGGGACGCGGGTTACCGGCTCAATGCACACGCAACTCGCAGCTCGACTGGAGCTCGGTGCTCGTCTGATGAAGCCCGTGCTGTGGCTACAAGCGCGGCGTGGGAATCGTAAGATCGCGGCCGCGATCGAACGTCGTTATCGAGCTGGCGAGCTGACGTAACGCGTCGCCGAATGCCGCGTGCCCGCGTCGTCGTCCCACTG
>JASLBU010000061.1 GCA_030146365.1 Candidatus Limnocylindria bacterium
GAGATTGTGGAGGAAGAGCGTGAAAATCCCCTGCATTCCGGGATTGAGGTACGTATCCGGCTGCCGGCGCCAGACCTCGAAGTCCGCGACGATCTCACGCCCGCGCAGGATGCTGACGACGAGATCCCGATCTATGGCTTCGTCGAACGACAGCTCCGCCTGGTCGACGGCCCGGAAGCGCTCGAGCCAGCTGGTGTCAGCCCTGCGGCGTCGTTCGAAAGCGGCCTCTGACACGTCGTCCAGGCGGTCATCGTGCTCCGTGAGGCCCAGCCCGCTGGCGCGGACGGGCGAGTCGGCCCACTCGGCCTCAAGAAACTCGGCTGACAGGTCGGCGAAGGACGGCATGGGTCTCCCTCTACGTTCTCGCCCGGGGTGCGGCCAGTCTAGGTCGTCGCGGTCGGACGCGGTGCCGGCGCCGGGCGGCTGGCTCAGGGAGCGAGCCGGTTGGGACCGATGATCTCGAGCACCGTGCCATCCGGCGCGAGGAAGTGGCACCACGCGGCTCCGTCGGTTCGCTCGACGTCGGTGAGCATCTCGAGGCCATCCGCCTCGAGATCCGCGCGGGTCGCCTCCACGTCGTCGACGCGCAGACCGACGACCGGGCCGGTGGTAAAGAACGCGTGATCGGCGTCGCTCGAAGCGTAGATGTGGAGCTCGGCATCGTCACCGAGGCGGAACCACGTCGCCCCCGGGGCTTCGCGGATGACCCGCAGGCCGATGCGGTCCCGGAAGAGCGCCACCATCGCCTCGAATCGGTCGGTGCGGAACCCGACGAACGCGACGCCGCTCACCGTGGCGGCGGGAGCAGCCTGCCGTAGCGATCGGGGTCCACGGCCGCCGCGCACTGGATGGCGTTCAGTGCCGCTCCCTTGCGCAGGTTGTCGCTCGAGACCCACAGCGCAAATCCTCGCTCCCGCCCCGGCACGGCTCGCAGCCTGCCAACGAGGACCGGATCGCGGCCCTCGATGTCGAGCGGCATCGGATGCCGCTCGGACCCGTCTGCGGGGCGGTACTCGAGGCCTGGCGCGCCACGCAGGACCGCCTCCAGCTCCTCGACCGTGGTGTCGCTCTCGGTCCTAATGTGCAGCGCGACGGAGTGGCCGGTGTGCACGGGCACGCGGACCGTCGTGGCCGCCACGTCCAGCTCCGGCATCTCCAGGATCTTGCGCAGCTCGGCGTGGATCTTCCGCTCCTCCCCCGTCCAGCCATCGTCGCCCAGCACGTCGATCTGGGGGACCACCGAGTCGGCGATGCGGCCGTGGAACGGCGAGCCGTCCGCGCGATCGCGGTGCTCGGTCCCGCGCTCCGCGCCGAAGGCATCGAGGCCGGCACGCCCCGCGCCGCTCACGGCCTGGTAGCTGGCGAGGTCCACCGACGCGAGCCCCGCAGCGTCGCGGATCGGCGCCAGCGCCACCACGGCGGCCGCCGTGGTGCAGTTGGGGTTGGCGATGAGATTCCCGCTGCGCGCGCGACCCGCGTGCGCGTTCGCCTCGGGGACGACCAGCGGGACGTCATCGGCCAGGCGGAAGGCGCTGGAGTTGTCCACCACCAGCGGCACGGCGCGCCCCGGGCCGGCCATGATCTCGCGGCTCTGCGCCGCGTCCACGGCCAGGAACAGGACGTCGAGCTCGCCGGCGAGCTCATCGGTGAGGACGCGAACCGGCACCGGCGTGCCGGCATAGTCGAGGGTCCTGCCCTCTGCGCTGCCGAACGGGCGGAGGCAGTCGGCCGGCAGGCCGGCATCGGCGAGGATCGAGCAGAACACGCCGCCCACGACGCCACGGGCGCCTGCCACCCCGACGGTCGGCCATCCGTTGTCGCTCACGGCCGGCCACCGAACAGGATCGGCCGCTCGCCGGCAGCGAGGCGGGCGAGGTCGGCGTAGACCGCCCCGGCGGTCACGCGTCCGCCGGCGCCAGGCCCGGAGACCCGGAACACGCCGGCACCGGCCACCGTGATCTCCAGGACGTTCTCGATGCCCGCGGCACGGGCCAGCGGATCGGAGGGTTCGATCGGCATCGGCGACACGGTCATCTGGTCCTTCGTGGCTTCGGCGACGAGCCGGACGGTCTCGCCCGCGCTCACGTCATAGCCGACGATACCGGTCGTGTCCACGTCCTGCTCGGGCCGCCAGCCGCCCCAGGCGACGGAGGCGAGCACGGCAAGCTTCTGCGCCGCATCCCGCCCGTCGACGTCGAAGCTCGGATCCGCCTCCGCATACCCGGCCTGCTGCGCCTCGCGCAACGCCTCGACGTAGCTGCGTCCCTCCCCCATGGCGCTGAGGATGTAGGTCGTCGTCGCGTTCACGATGCCGCGCACCCGTTCGACGGCACCCGTCGCGGCCAGGTGCTCGGTGGTCTCGATCATGGGCGTGCCGCCGCCGACGCTGGCGCTGCCCAGCAGGGCGGCGACTCGGCGCTCGGCGATCTCCGCCAGCTCGCCACCGTGCGTCGCGAGCAGCGCCTTGTTCGCCGTCACGTACGGCGTGCCGCGGTCCAGGGCTGCCCGCGCCCACTCACGCGGACCGTCCAATCCACCGGCCAGCTCGACCACGATGTCGTGCTCCAGGGCCTCCTCCGGCGTCGTGAGCGGCACGCCTTTCGGCACGCCGCGCTCCCTCGCGCGATCCGCATCACGGACCGCCACGCATGCCAGCGTCAGGGGCAGCGGCCCGTCCGCGACCAGCTGCCCGAGCGCCGCGCCGACGGTCCCCCACCCGATGAGCCCCACGCGAAGCCGTTCCATCGGCCAAGTCTAGCCCGCCGTCCCTCGCCCAACCGCCTCGCGCTCGGCCGGCCGCTAGACTGGCGGCATGGGAGCCACCGAGACCGTCGACCTGTTCATCGAGCTCATCAACGACGACCGGCGCGAGAAGGCCATCGAGCTGCTGGCCGAGAACGCCGTGATGGGCATCAGCGTGCCGGGCTCCGACGAGCGGACCAACTTGCGCGGCCGCGACAAGGTCGGTGGCTGGTTCACCCGGGCGGGCAACGGCTTCCGGATGTTCATCAACGATAGCCGCAACATGGGCGCCAGCTACATCGCCGATGTGACGGTGATGCGACCCGGCATCGACCCGATGCACGTCGAGGCTAACTTCCGGGTCGAGAACGGACAGATCGTGGCGCTCTTCCTCAGCCCCAGCTGACCCAACGCGCCGGGCTCGTCCCTCAGTCGTCGTTCCCGCCGCCGTTGTTTCCTCCGCCTCCGCCGCCGTTCCCACCGCTCCCGTTGCCGTTGCCCTGGCCGTCGCCTTCGCCCGCCTCCTTGCAGGCGTCGACCAACTGCTCGGCGATGTCCTTCGCCTCGTCCTCGGACAGACCGGCGAGCGCTGGCTCGGCCTGGGCCGCCACGTCCGCGCTGCATTGTTCTGCCACCTGGGCGATGAGTTTCGTCAGCCACTTCGGGGGCACCGGGGTGGGCGCGGGCGCGCTCGGTGGAGTCGACGCGGTGGCCTCCGCCGTGGTGCCAGCCGCCGTGGCCGTTGGAGCGGACGAGACGTCGGCCGCGGCTCCGTCTCCATCGCCCCGCATCAGCATCGAGCCCAGGAGGACCGCGAGGGCGGCCATGCCCAGCAGCGCCAGCAGGGGAAGCGCCGTGGACCGGCCCGAGCGCCTGCGCCGGCCGGCTGGGTGCGAGGGCGATGTCCTGGCGGGGGCGGGGTTCAGCGGGCCCCGGATCGCGGCGACGGGCATCGTCCGGGTCGCCGCAGCGGCATCGGTCAGGGGCAGCCCCGGGACCAGCGCCAGCGCCGCGCGGTCGTCACCCGCCAGCCAGTCGCGCAGGGCGGCGGCCAGGGCACCGGCGTGCAGCGGCCGGTCGACGGGATCGTACGCGAGACACGCGGTGATGACAGCCGCAAGGGTCGGGTCGACGTCCTCGAGCGGCGGCGGGCCGCCACGCTGGGCCTCCGCCAGCGCGAGCGGCGTCGTGGACTGGTAGGGCGGGCGACCGGTCAGCGCCTGGTAGAGGACCACGCCGAGGCCGTACAGGTCGGTCCGCGGGCTGATGGCGGCATCGGCCAGCTGCTCCGGCGCCATGGAGCCGAGCGTGCCGATCACCGTGCCCGTGACGGTCAAGCGCTCCGCGGCCGCGGCCAGGCTGTGGGCGATGCCGAAGTCGACGAGGCGGACGCGGCCGTCGCGCGCCAGCAGGACGTTGCCCGGCTTGACGTCGCGGTGGATCACACCCTGCTGGTGGGCGTGGTAGAGCGCATCGGCGACTTCGGCGACCAGGCCGGCGGCCTCCCGAGGCGGGAGCGGGCCCGCGCGGTCGATACGCGCCGCCAGCGACTCGCCGTCAACCAGCTCCATCACCAGTGCCGGCGCATCCCCCGTGGCATCCACGTCGTAGACGCCCACGATCACGGGGTGAGACAGGCGCCCCGCTGCCTTCGCCTCGGCCGCGAGACGGGCACGCGACGATCCGTCGGCGAACAGGTGCGGGTGCAGCCTCTTGACGGCCACCGGGCGGTCCAGCTGCTCGTCGTGCGCCCGCCAGACCTCGGCGCTCCCGCCGGCGGCGAGGCGCTCGATGAGCCTGTATCGGTCGAGGATCAGCTGGTCGTTCATGCTCGCCCGCTCGTCGGGCATCGGACGGCTTGCAAGGCGCGGGCCTACGGGAAGAGGTCGCGCTCGGGCTCCATCACCAGTCCCGCCGCCCCTTGCTCGGAGGGCCGCCACGCGTAGCCCCGCACGACCACCACCGGTCGCTGGTCCACCTTGCCGCCCGCCAGATCGGCGGCCGACGCAAGCTGGTCGCCGACGGCGATGATCGTGGCGCGCATCGGCCGTCCGGCCGCATCCGGCTCGCCCCGCAGATCCACAAGCGCCTCGATCCCCGCCGAGCCGATGGCGACGTTCACGATGCCGTTGCGCCACGGACGGCCGAACGAGTCGCTGACGATGACTGCCGGCGCCGCGCCGGTGCGCTCGCGAACGCCCTTGCGGATCCCGCGCGCCGAGGCGTCCGGGTCCTCGGGGAGGAGCGCCGCGACATCCCCACCACCGACGTTCGACACGTCGACGCCGGCGTTCGCACACACGAGACCGTGGCGCGTTCGGCTGATGATCAGGCCCCCGGCTCCCATGCGCACGATGGCGGCCGACTCGCGCAGCACGACCTCCACCTGGCGCGGATCCTTCTCCCAGCGGGCGGCCCACTCACGCGCAAGGTCCGAGGGCTGCACGCTGCCGAGGTCGACCAACCGGCCCTCCGCCTTCGAGACGATCTTCTGCGTGACAACCAGCACGTCGCCGTTGCGGAGATCCACCCCCGATGCGGCGGCCGCTTCGACGATCACGGCACCGAGGTCGGCGCCCGCAGCGATCTCGCCGATGCCGTCGAGCGCGATGAGCTCGATGCGCGCCGTCACGCCGCGTCGCCGAGCTCGAGCCAGCGGGCGAGGTCGGCGGGCGTGTCGAGGTCGAAGGCGAGACCGGCCCTGTTGACCGCCACGGCGGGGACGCCGGCTCTCTCCACCTCGGCGGCGTGGGCGGCGAAGGAGCCCGCCCCGAAGCGGAAGGCGATGACGTCGGGGGGCCGCAGCGCCAGGGCGTTGGTCCCTGTGCCCGCCCGGTCGGGAGCGATCGCGACCCCAGCCCCTTCGTCGGGGAGCGCCTGCCACAGCGTCCGGATGTCGTCTGGCCGAAGGTTCGGCAGGTCGCCGTGGAGGACCAGGAGGGTGTCGATCCCCTGCTGCACCGCCTCTGATCGCGCCTGGTCGAGCCCCTCGTTCAGCCCCATGCCACGCTGGGCGACGAGCCGCGCCCCGGAGGCCTCCACGATCTCGGCGAGCGGACGCGACGGCGAGATGACGACTACGTCCCCGGCGACCTCCCGCGCGACCCGCAGCACGCGCTGGAGCAGCTGACTGGCGAGCATCACCCGCTCCTCTGGATCGAGGCTCGGCGCCAGCCGCGTCTTCGCCGCCTCGAGCCCACGGTGCGGGACGATGATTCTCATCGACACCGCAGGAGCATATCGCGTGCTGGAGGGCACGGCCGATTCAGGCTTCGGCGGCGAATGAGCCGATGACCGACGCCAGCGACCGGCGGTCCTCATCGGTCCGCATGACGGTCGCCAGGGCGTGGACGACCATGCCGGTCTCGCGCCGGATGTCGGCGGCATGATCGGCATCCGCCTCGTCGATCACGAACGTATCCGCCAGACCGCGGTAGATGCGCGCGACGCCCCCCGCCGTGGACTCGTGGCCCAGGCTGGCGAGCATCCGGTCGGCGGGACCCTTGAGGGCGCGTCCGGCCACGATGGGGCTGACCGCCACGACGGGGGCCGGTGCGGCGCGGATGGCGTCGCTCACGGCCGGCAGCGCCAGGATCGGTCCGATGCTGACGACCGGGTTGGATGGGCCGATGACGATGAGGTCGGCCGCCTCGATCGCCGCGAGCACGGCCGGCGTCGGCCGGCCATCGCCGTCGAAGCGCACCGCGCGGACCTCCGGCTCCTGCCTCCGGCGGACGAAGTAGTCCTGGAACTCCAACTGCCCCTCGTCGGTCTGGAGCTTCGTCCGGTGCCGAGCGTCGGTGGCCGGCAGGATGCGCGCCACGATGCCCAGCGCCGCCGCCATCTGCCTGATTGCATCGGTCAGGCTGGCACCGTCCCGCATCAGGCGGCTCCGGTGAGCGTGCGTGGCGAGGTCAGCGTCGCCGACCGTGAACCACGTCGGCTCGCCCAGCCGCGCGAACATGCCGTGCCCGGTGTGCGTGTCGCCACGGACGCCCCACCCGCGCTCGGCGTCCACGAGTCCTGCGAGCGTGTACAGCAGGGCGTCGATGTCCGGGCACACCAGCAGCCCGTGCATCTCCACGTCGTCGCCCACGTTCGCGATGACGGTGAGGTCCACGTCGGGGAGCATCGCGAAGCCGTGGGCGAGCTTCGTTCCGCCGGTGCCGCCTGCCAGGACCGTGACCTTCACCGGTGCAGCCTAACGGCCGGCTGGGCTGCCCGGCCCGCGGGGCGCAGCGCGACGGCACCATTGGCGACAATGTGCGCCTGGCGGGAGCGATCACCCTCCGCATCGGCCCGATCGTGCGCAACCAGCAGCAGGTCAGGCAGATTCGAGGGCCGGCTTGACCTCGGAGATCATGCGCTCCATCGTCTCGGCGTCGTACGGCGACGGGAAGCCGATGATGAAGTGCCTGAAGCCGATCCCCAGGAAGGGACGCATCGCCTCGGCCACCGTCTCCGGCGTGCCGACCAGCTGGTTCTTCCACGGCTCGGCCCTGCCGTTGCGCTCGAAGATGCCCTTGGCGATGCGCTCCGCCTCGGCAGGGTCATCACGGATGATGCACATGCCCATCCCGACCGTGCGCTCGATCTCCGACTCGTCGCGACCGACCGCGGCGCAGTGCTCCCGCAGGATCTCGTCCTTGCGCTTGACGTTGTCGAAGCCGCCACCGACGTTGCAGGCGTCGGCGTAGCGGGCCACGATCCGCAGGGTCCGCTTCTCGCCTCCACCGCCGATGAGGAGGGGCAGCCGCTGCTGCACCGGCATCGGGTCGTTGCGCACATGGTGCGCGTTGTAAAAGCGCTCGCCGGACGGCTCCTCCCCGCGCAGCATGCCCCGCATGATCTTCACGGCCTCCTCGAGCCAGCGCAGCCGCTCACCGGGCGAGCCACCGAACTCGATGCCGTAGGCGCGGTGCTCGTTCTCGAACCACGCCGCACCGATCCCCAGCACGGCGCGTCCGTTGCTGATGTGGTCCAGCGTGGTGGCCATCTTGGCCACCAGCGCAGGGTTCCGGAACGTGTTCGCACCGACCATGAGGCCGATCTGCGCTCGCTCAGTCCGCTCCGCCCACGCAGCGAGCGTGAGCCATCCCTCCAGGATCGGGCCGTCGTCGGAGCCGACGATCGGGTAGAGGTGATCCCACGTCCAGATCGAGTCGAACCCGAGCCGATCGGCGCGAATGCCGGCCTCGCGGAGGTCCGCCCAGGTGGTGTACTGGTTCCAGGTGATCGCGCCGAGCTTCAGTCCGTCAGCCGTCATGTCGGATCACCTTCTCCACGCGCATCCGGATGTCGACCCGTTCCTGGCCGGCGTAGCGTTCGGGGTCACCGCCGTAGCGTCGCGCGAGGGACTGGATGCCGGCCTGCGCCCGGTCGAAGTCCGCGTCGAGCTCGACGGTCCCCCGCAGGGCGGCCCACTCCAGCGCTGATTCGAACAGGAGGCTGACGCGTGGGTCCTCCTGCATCTGGCGGTACTTCAATCGACGAACCATCGTGTTCATCAGGATGGTGTCGGGCCGCTCCGGATCGAGGTCGAACCACATGACCGACTGGTTCGGCGGTCCGTCGGCGGAGTTGATGGCGAGAACGGGATAGCGCAGCTCGCTCATCAGCCAGTCGCGCAGGTCATCGGTCAGGACGGCTTCGACCGTCAGGTCGGGATCGCTCATGTGCTCCTCGAGGGTCGCAGGACCGGTGCCATGGCCGGCACCGATGGAGGTGTCGCTCTGAATTTCAGTGTAGCCCTAGACTTCACGCCGATGACGAACGCCGAGCTGCTGTCCATCGGTGCCGAGCTCCTGCTGGGAGAGACGGTCGACACGAATGCCGCCTTCCTCGGCGCCGAGATGGCGGCGCTGGGCCTGCCGCTGACGAGGGTGCGGATGCTGCCCGACGACCGCGGCGTCCTGCGTGACGCCTTCGCCGATGCCCGCGCGACCTCCTCCGTGGTGCTTGCCACCGGGGGCCTGGGCCCGACTCATGACGACCTGTCGCGTGAAGGGCTGGCCGAAGCGCTCGGCGAGCCCCTCTCGGAAGACCCGGAGCTCATCGCCGCGCTGCAGGAGCGGTTCCGCGCGTTGGGTCCGATGCCGGAGGCGAACCGTCGCCAGGCGATGCGCGTGCCGTCGGCCGAGGCGCTCGTGAATCCCATCGGCTCGGCACCCGGCTGGTGGGTCGAGCGCGACGGTGTCGTCGTCGTGCTGATGCCCGGCGTCCCCTCCGAGATGCGGCGCATGTTCTCGGACGAGGTGCGGCCGCGACTCGCGGCCCGCTTTGCGCTTCCGCCGCTCGCGACCCGCTCGGTGAAAGCGTTCGGGATCGGCGAGTCCGCCATGGCGGAGCGCCTGGCCGAGGTGCTGACCGCGCCGCCCGCCGGCGTCGAGACGGGAATCTACGCCCGCGATGACGGTGTCCACGCCCGCTTCTCGACCCATGGCGACCCCTCCGCCCTCCAACCGCTGGTGGAGCGGTCGCTCCAGCTGCTCGGTGACGCCGCCTACGGCACCGACGACGACGATCTGCCGTCCGAGGCGCTCCGGCGGCTGGCGGCCCTGGGGATCAGCACCGTCGCCACCTGGGAGTCGGACAGCGGTGGTGCGCTGCTCTCGATCATGGCTGCCGCGCACCCGGTGGCCGATGGCGCGCAGTACACCGGTGGGGTGCTGGACATGGGCACGCCGACCGGTCCGCCGGTCGCCGATGCCACGCTCCAGCTGTCGCTCCTCCCCCAGGATGCGAATGGGCGGAGCCGGGTGCGCGTCGCCGTCTCCGGCGCCATCTCGATGCCGATGACCGAGCTCCGCATCCACGGCTCCGGGCCGCAGCGGCTGAAGCGTGCCGCGTACGCGGCCCTGGACGCCGTCCGCCGATTCAGCCCCAGCGACCGATAAGCCTGACGGCCATGGGGCGGATCGAGAATGACCATGCCGAGCGCGCGCCGATGACGTCGCCATCGGCCTGCACGAGAACCTCGCGCCCGCCGCCCACCGAGAGCTCCACCGTCCGAGCGTCGATGCGTGGAGCCCGGGGCCGGATGCCGAGCGCCCAGCGCGCCGCCTCGGCCGCGAAGCGTGGCGCCGGCCCGGGGTAGACCCGGAGGGCAAGGCGGCCGGCATCGGGCCGGGCGCCGGGATTCACCGTCAGCCCGCGCCCGTAGAACGGGGTGGTGCCGACGACCAGCAGCTCCATCGGCCCTCGGTGGACGACGAAGCCATCGGCTCGCACCACCACCGGCGTGCGGCGCCAGAGGTCCGGGACGGAGCGGATGGCTGCGGACGCCCAGCCGCGGAGACGGCGCGCACCGGCATCGGCATAGCGGCCAGCAACGAGCGCGTCCCACCCTGCGCTCGCGAACAGCGCGAGACGCCCGTCGACTTCCACCAGGTCGATGGCGCGTGCATCGCCCGCAACCAGCACCTGCACCAGCTCCTCGGGCTCCGTCGGGAGCTTCAGCAGGTGGCGGGTCGCGTTTCCGAACCCTGCCGGGATGTACCCGATGACGAGGTCCGGCCGGCTGGCGGCCACGTTGTAGGCGACACCCAGCGAACCGTCCCCACCGGCGATCACCGCGGTGGTGTAGCCGTCAATCCGCGCGCCGAGCCAGGCGGCCAGCTCGGCCGGGTCGCGCGTGGCGGTGACGTGGAGGTCCGCGTCGAGGGCCTGGCGCGCGAGGTCGACGACCCTGCGGACGCGGACCGTCCGCGCGCTGCCGGCCCCCTCGTTGAGGAAGACGGCGGCGCCACCGGTCGCTACGGGAGTGCCTCCAGGATCTCAGCCACATCGGCCTCCGGACCCGTGAGGAAGTACAGCGTGTCGTCCTGGGTGTAGATGAACACCTGGCCGTCGGTCTGGCCGCTGGGGTCGGCCGCGGTCCGCACGTCCTTGCCGCCGACCGTCGCCTCCTCGAGGTCCCCGACATCGCCCGCCACCTGGCTGGCGTTGATGAACTCGCGCTCCAGGTCGTCCTCGTTGGCTCCCTGGACGCGGAACGCGCCGACGCTGAGGCCGGACTCCCCCACCATCACGCCGCCGAACGCGACGGAGACATCCTCCAGCTCCGCGCCGATGGAGTCCAGGAATGCCGTCATCGTCGGGTCCCCGCCGCCCACCTGGGCGAAGGTCTCCCCGTCGAAGCTCTGGATGGTGAGGGGGGCACCACCGACCGTGTCGGGGAACCGGCCGGCCAGGTCAGGGTCGCCGTTCATGTCGAGGGACGGAATGGCGATGCCGGAGCCGGTGGGGAGCCCTGCCTCGCTTGGCTCGGGGGTGGCTTCGGGCGTCGGGGTCGCGGTCGGGGTCGCGGCCGCCTCGGAGGGAGTGGCCGATGCGCCCGAGCCCTCGCTCGAGCACGCCGCGACGACGAACGCCAGCAGCATGACGAGCACGATCGAGATGCGGTTCAAGGGAGGTGCCTCGTAGGGAATGCAGCGCGAGCAGGATAGCGGCGCATGACTCGAGCGCACAAAGGGCCGGAGGGCCGGCGCCTGCCGCCCGGGCCGGCTGGCGCCGGGCGGCGGCCAGCGTCAGGTGCGGCCGAGGAGCTCGCCGGTCGGCATCCTCTTCAGGAATCGACCATCGCCCTTCTGGCCGAGCCACTCGTCCCCGTCGACGATCACCTTTCCGCGGCTCAGCACGGTGTCGGCTTTGCCGGTGACCTTGCGGCCTTCGTAGCAGGAGTAGTCGACGTCCATGTGGTGGCTGCGGGCGCTGATGGTGTGCGTCGCGGAGGGGTCGTAGACGACGAGGTCGGCATCGGCACCGGCGGCCACGATCCCCTTGCGGCCCTCCAGGCCGAACATCCGGGCCGGGGCGGCGCTGATGACCTCCACCCAACGGTTCGGCGTGAGGTGTCCGGCCACCACGCCACCGTCGTGGAGCAGGTTGACCCGGTCCTCGACGCCGGGCAGGCCGTTGGGCACCTTGCGGAAGTCGCCCGCACCCAGGTCCTTCTGTCCGTGGAAGTCGAACGGGCAATGGTCGGTCGAAACGACCTGCAGGTCGTCCTTGGCGAGCCCCTTCCACAGCTCGGGCGCATGCTCGGCCGGCCGGAGCGGCGGTGAGCACACGAACTTGGCGCCCTCGAACCCGTTGCCCATGTCGTCCAGGGTCAGAAACAGGTATTGCGGGCAGGTCTCGGCGTAGGCCGGCAGCCCCTCGTCGCGCGCGCGCCGCACCTCGTTCAGGGCCTCGATCGCGGACAGGTGGACGATGTAGACGGGAACACCCGCGACCTGCGCCAGGCGGATCACGCGGTTCGTCGCCTCGCCCTCCATGACCGGCGAACGAGACGTGCCGTGGTAGTACGGATCGGTGTTGCCGGCCTCGACGCTCTGGGCGGCCACGACGTCGATCGCCAGCCCGTTCTCCGCGTGCATGAGGATCAGGCCGCCGTTGGTCGCCGTCTGCTGCATGGCGCGGAAGATGGCGCCGTCATCGGAGAAGAAGACGCCCGGATAGGCCGTGAACAGCTTGAAGTCCGTCACGCCCTCGTGGACCAGGGTGTCCATCTCGGCCAGCGTGGCGTCCGTGACGTCGGACATGATCATGTGGAAGCCGTAGTCGATGCAGGCGTTGCCCTCCGCCTTGGCGTGCCACGCATCCAGCCCCTCGCGCAGCGCCTGGCCCTTGCCCTGGACCGCGAAGTCGATGATCGTCGTCGTGCCACCGAACGCCGCCGCGCGCGTCCCGGTCTCGAAGGTGTCCTTGGCGAAGGTCCCGCCGAACGGCAGCTCCATGTGCGTGTGGACGTCGATCGCACCGGGAATCACCCACTTCCCGGTCGCGTCGATCGTGCGGTCGGCCTGGACGTCGATCGACGAGCCGATGAGTGCGATCTGCTCGCCGTCGACCAGCACGTCGGCCGGGGTCGAGGCATCCGCATTGACGATGATTCCACCGGTGATCAGGGTGCGCATCGGTCCTCCTGCGTCGTCGGCTGGGCTGGCAAGGCGCACATCCTAGCGCCGGGACGACCCGTCGAGCAGCGGCGGGGCCGACGCCACTGGCCGTGCCGGGAGCCCCTGCCCGAAAGGTGGTGCGGGTGGCGTACGATCCGCGCGTGACCGACCGACTGCACCTGACCGGCGACGACGCCGCGGACCGCCTGCTGGCCAGCGACCCGATGGCCCTGCTCATCGGATTCGCTCTGGACCAGCAGGTCCCGGTCCAGAAGGCATTCTCCGGGCCGCAGGTGCTGCTCGACAGGCTCGGAGCCATCGACGCGCGGTCGCTCGCCACGATCGACGATGACCGCCTCGAAGCCGCCGCCAAGGGCCCACCGGCCATCCACCGTTTCCCGTCGGCCATGGCAAAGCGGGTGCGTGAGCTGGCCGCGTTCCTGGTACAGGCCTATGACGGCGATGCGGCGCGACTCTGGACCGAGGCCGCCGACGCGCGGGACCTGAAGCGCCGAATCGGCGCGCTGCCCGGCTTCGGCGAGATGAAGGTGGCGTCGCTGTATGCGGTGCTCGTTCGGCGCCTGGGCGTCCAGCCCGAGGGCTGGGAAGCCGAGCTGCCCTCGCACCCGACCCTCGGCGACGTCGACTCGCCCCGGGCCCTTGCGGAGTACCAGGCCACCAAGCGGGCCGCGAAGGCAGTGCAGAGAGCCGCCTCGAGCTGACGGTTGGCCCTATTCGGGGCACGCGTCGAAATCGGAGTAGTGCGGCGCAAGCCATGCGCCGTATTAGTGACGTGCCTCGTTTCCCCCTGCCACCCGCCGCCCTCGCCGCTGTGTTCCTTCCTCTCGCGTTGGGACTATCCGGGCTGGCGGCGCTCGAACGGAGCCCCGCATGGGCACCTGATGCATCGGCGTCCGCAGCGGTCGACGCGGTGGAGCCTCGCAAGGCCCTCCGGGCGAAGGAGCGAGGCTCGGTCCCACACGCGGTCGGCGTTGCCGAGATCATCAGCGGGCTGACGCTTCCGCCGGGGCCCGGTGCCATCGAACAGAAGCCGACCATCAAGGATCGGCCCCCGGCCAGGGATCGGCCCCCGGCCCGGGCCGAGCGCGCGCTCGGCATGCCGACGCTGCGGGCGGCCGACCCCGGGTGGGTGGCGCAGCGCCTCGAGATCCCAGCGCTGGGGGTCGACGTGGCGGTGGCGATGGCCGACAGCGCCGCCACGGAGTACTTCCCGCCGTATGGCGGCGCCTACATCCTGCGATCCAGCGCTCAGCCGGGCCGTGGGACGAACTCGTACCTGTTCGCCCACGCCATGCCGGAGCTGTTCAAGCCCCTGTGGGCCGCCGTGCCGGGGCAGCAGGTGGTCGTCACCATGTCGGACGGCCAGCAGCTCGGCTACGTGGTGACGGGCGTGGTGTGGAACATTCCCTGTCCCGACCCGACCGCGCCGATGCCGGCCGGCCTGCCGCCCGTCCTCGCCTACGCCACCGAATGCGACATGAGCTGGACGCTGCCGACGCCGACCGAACGACTCACCATGCAGACGAGCCAGGGCTTCAATCGGAACTACGGCGAGATGGTCGTGCTCGCGGAGCCCACCTGGGGCCACTAGCCCCCGGCTACTCCGCCCGCCGTCGGCGCTCGCGGCGCGCCTACTCCGTCTCCTCCCCCCTCGGCAGCGAGTGGAGGACGCAGAACTCGTTGCCCTCGACGTCCGCCATGACGACCCACCGGACCTCTCCCTGGCCGATATCGGCCCGGCGGGCGCCCAGGCCCTCGAGCCGGGCCACCTCCGCGGCCTGGTCGTCGGGCGCCAGGTCGAAGTGCCATCGGTTCTTGACCCGCTTCTCGTCCGGGTTGCGCTGAAAGAGGACGGGAAAGACGCCGGGTTGACGCTCCTGGAACGGGGCGATCATCACCTGGTCGTCCGATTCGTAGAGGATCGGCCAGGACAGCGCCTCGGCCCAGAAGGCCGCAATGGTGCGAGGCTCGTGGCAGTCGACGGTCAGCGAGTTGATTGCGATGCTCATGCTCGCAATCTACCCGGCGAACTTGCCGCCGCCTGTCAGGAACACCCCGGCATCAGACCCGGTAGCGGAGGGTGGCCGCGACGCCCTCGTGACGGGCGATCTCCGGGTGATCGGCAACCACCTCGACTCGGGCGTCGGTGAGGGATGCCTGGCGGATCAGCTCGCCACGCAGCTCGGGATCCATCTCGACGGTCTCGTCGAGGACCAGCTCGTCGACCTGGCCGGCGTCGAGCGCCGCCATGGTGGCGTTCAGGCCGACGACGCCGAGGTCTCCGGCCCTCCAGCCAGCGATCGCGCGCTCCGCCACGGTCCGGGCATCGGCCTCCTCCAGGGCCGCCAGGACGGGAAAGACCTCCTCGCCGACCTCCTCGAGCGACGCTCTGACGTCAAGGCGGGCCACGTGCTCGACGAGCGGACGGACCTCCTCGGACAGCTCGCCGTCGAGCGTGGGGATCGATCGCTCGTCACCGGCCAAGATCACGTGCGCGGGCTTCTCGCGCCCCACCAGCCGCAGGATCGCATCGGCCGCTTCCTTCGCGAACCGCTTGTCCTGCATGTCGACGTGGCGCTGGAACCGCGCCTGCGACCAGCCTCCCGCCTGGTGGCGGCGGTGCTCCGAGGGATCCTCGTCCGGGCCCGACCGCTCGGCCAGGCCACCGCGCCGGGTCACGAACAGGCGGCAGGTGTTGGTGTCCACGACCGCCACCACGGCGCTGATCTGGTCGTCGAGCAGCTTCGCCAGCTGGAACAGGTCGACGGTTGGCCCGGCGCTCACCTCTGTGTCGAAGGCGATCTGCGTGCGGGCGACCTCCCAGAGGCCGATGCGGTCACAGGCGAAGATGGCCACGCCATCGGCCCCGGCGAGCTGGTCCGCGTCGTCCAGCAGCGCGTCGATCCGCGCCCGGTCGGTGTCGATGGATTCGCGGGGCGCCGTATGGGCCTCATGCTCGCCGGCGATGGCGTCGAGTCGATTGCGGACGATGGTCAGCTCGTTCCGCTCCGCGGGCCGCTCGCCGTGCGCCTCGGGACGAACGTCGAGGTAGCAGCTGAGAATCGGGGCCTCGGTGGAGGTCGCCTCGGCGAGGCGGCGCATGAGCCCGCGCAGGAACGCCTGGTCCGGGCCGAGCTTGGTGGTCTTCGGTGTGACGGTCATGCTCAGGCCGTCGAGCAGGAGCCGTGCCCGACTCCCTCCACGAGTGGAGCAGCCTCAGGCGCCGATGATCTCCCGCCCGTAGGCGTCGAGGCAGTCCTCCTCCTCGCCGTTCATGAGGTAGATGTTGAACTGCGTCACCCCCGCGCCCCGGAGCGCCTCGAGTCGCTCGCGCTGGGCGGATGCAGGGCCGACGACGGCGAACGCATCGGTGATCTCATCGGTCACGAAGCGGGCGTTGTCGCTGCCGACCTCTGCGTGATGCAGGTAGTCGTAGCCCTCGCGCTCCTCGACGTACTTCCACAGCGCCTCCGGGAGGTCGTCCTTCGGGTACTTGTTGATGAGATCGACCACGTGGTTGCTGACGAGCGCCGGGAACCAGCGGACCTTGTCGCGCGCGGTCGCGAGGTCATCGCTCACGTACGCCGGGGCGGCCGCCATGACCTCGATGGCGTCCGGGTCGCGGCCGGCCTCCTCCGCTGCCGCGCGCACGAAGCCGATGCACCAGCGGATGATGTCGGGGTCCGCGAGCTGGAGGATGATCCCGTCGGCCACTCGGCCGGCTGCCGCGAGTGCCATCGGCCCGTAGCCGGCGACCCAGACCGGCACGGGGCCCTGGGTGACCCACGGCATCTGGACCTCGGTGCCGTCGAGCTCGACCGTCTCCCCCGCCGTGAGGGCACGGATGACGCGACAGCATTCCTCCATATACGCGACGGTCGTGGGCTTCTTGCCCATCACCCGTCGTGCCGAGTCGCCGCGGCCGATGCCCAGGTCCATCCGGCCACCGGTGATCTCGTTCAGGGTCGCCAGCACGCTGGCCGTCACCGTCACGTCGCGGGTCGCCGGGTTCGTGACGCACGTGCCGAGGCGCATGCGCTCCGTGGCGGCCCCCATGAGGGTGAGGAGCGGGTACGGGTCGCGCCACAGCACGTGCGAGTCGAACATCCAGCCGTACTCGAAGCCGTTGGCCTCCGCCCGCTTCGCCAGCTCGACGCTGCGGTCGAACCGATGATCGGGCTTGAGCGTGATCCCGAACTTCACCTCGCGCCTCCAGTGGCCGATGACGCCGATGACTCTTCCGGGCTGGCGTCTTCCAAGACCGCGCGAGGACCGTCGACGTTGATCGTGAGCTCGCCGTGGCCGGCACGGAACAGGATCATCGAGAGCGGGCCGTCGCCGGCGCTCACGTCGCGGTGCACGACCCGCGCGGGCATCCGGCCGGTATCCCCCGCACCCACCTCGATGGCCTCCTCCCCGTGCTCGCCGAATTCCCAGCGCAGCACGCCAGTGAGGACGCAGGCGTAGCTGTCCCACTCGCCGTGGTGGTGCCAGCCGGACACCGCGCCGGCCGGCAGGTCGATGAACCCGACCCATGCCTTGGGATCCGAGAACGCCTCGGCGCCGACGCTTCCCGACGGCAGCCCCGTGGCCGGTCGACGCTCGGCGCGCGTGACGATGCGCGGGTCCAGGCCGCTCGTGCGCACGTCCGTCGACCTACGGGCGGGTCAGGTCGTCGTAGGCGTCAGGCCGGCGGTCCCGGAAGAACTGCCACGTCTGACGGACCTCCTCGATCTTGTCGAGGTCCAGGTCGCGGACGATGAGCTCTTCCTCGTGGGCGTCCCCCACGTCACCCACGAACTGGCCGCGCGGGTCCACGAAATAGGACTGCCCGTAGAAATCGTCGTCGCCGAGCGGCTCGATCCCGACCCGGTTGATGGTGCCGACGTAGTAGCCGTTCGCGAGCGCGTGCGAGACCTGCTCGACGCGCCACAGGTACTCCGACAGGCCGCGCGACGTCGCCGACGGGATGAAGACCAGCTCCGCGCCGTTCAGCCCCAGGGCGCGGGCGCCTTCGGGGAAGTGGCGGTCGTAGCAGATGTAGACGCCCACCTTGCCGACCGCGGTGTCGAAGACCGGGTATCCCATGTTGCCCGGACGGAAGTAGTACTTCTCCCAAAAGCCCTTCACGTGCGGGATGTGCGTCTTGCGGTACTTGCCGAGATAGCTGCCATCGGCGTCGATGACCGCCGCGGTGTTGTAGTAGATCCCGGTGGTCTGGTCGTCCTCCTCGTACATCGGCACGATGAGGACCATGCCGGTCTCCCTGGCCAGCTCCTGCATCCGCTTGGTGGTCGGGCCGTCCGGGATGTGCTCCGTGTAGCTGAAGTACTCCGGGTCCTGGACCTGGCAGAAGTACGGGCCGTAGAACAGCTCCTGGAAGCACATCACCTTCGCGCCCTGGGCCGCGGCCTCGCGCGCGTACTTCTCGTGCTTCCGGATCATCGACTCCTTGTCGCCGGTCCACTCCGCCTGCAGCAGCGCCGCGCGGACGATTCGCGCCATGTGGTCTCGACCTCCTGAAGAGCCTCGCGGCCCGCGGTGACATCGGTTGAGGAGCCGATACTCTACACCGGCTTACGCGTCGATCGACCGCGCCGATTCCCGCGCGCCATCGCCGCTACCCTTGGCGGCCGATGAACCT
>JASLBU010000072.1 GCA_030146365.1 Candidatus Limnocylindria bacterium
GACGGCACGGAGCTCGGGCTCACGGCGCGAGCTGGAACGGCGGGTAGCGGTCGGTGACGAGGATGAACGCGTAGCCCACGACGCGGTTGTGCCAGCGGATCACCCCCTCCACGAAGTTGAAGATCCCACGTGGATAGCGCCTCGTGAAGAGGATCGCGAACCAGGCCCCGATCACCGCGAGCACAGCGCCGATGTAGAGGAAGAAGAGCACGATGTAATGGGGGATCGCGAGGAACCACTTGACCAGCGGCAGCCAGCGATTCAGCCCCCGTTCGGCATCGGGATACTCGAAGTCGAGACGAACGTGCTGTTGCTCGTCGGTCGACGGATAGCGGTCGCTCATCAGCGCGAAGTAGGTGCCGACCCGGTTCGAGAAGCGCAGCAGCTCGAGGTTCCAGTCGAACCACCAGCGCGGATACTTCTGGCGGAAGAGGATCATCAGGAGCGGCGGCAGGAACAGCAGTCCCGTGCCGCCGACGGCGATGGTGGTGCCGGAGCCGCCGTCGAAGTCCCCGCCACCCGAGTAGCCGCCGATGGCGGCCAGGACGAGCGCGATCGGGATCACGGTCAAGATCCGAAACGCCGTGGACAGCCGGTCGAGGTCGCGGTCGGGATAGTCGACCGCGAAGCTGACGGGGTGCGATTGGGACGAAGGTGTCGGCGGTTGGGGCTGGCTTACTGACATCGTCCGCCTCCTCTGAATCGGGGAACATCAAGCTACTTCGACCGCTCGGGGGGGTTCGTTCGGAGCGGCGGCCTCGACGTGGTGAGATGTGGCCTCTCGTCGGGTCGTGACCGGGAGTCTCTTCGGCCAGGTCCAGGCGTACCGCAGGATGAGGGCGAGAACGATCACTGCCAGTGCGACGCCAAGGCCGTAGAAGTACGTCCAGGACTCGCCCACCGCGTTGAGTGCCGAGACGGGGACGTAGACCGAGGCCACGATGAGGTTCGTGGCGCGGTTCGCCCGGGCGGGCAGCGTCATCGACAGCACGACCATGAAGATCGGGATGGCCATGAGGGTCAGCGCCGTGGTCGCAAAGGTCTGGGTGATGTCGAACTCCCAGACCTTGCCGGCGAGGATGTCATCGATGGTGCCGGGCTTGAAGAAGGCGAGAATGTCCACGTAGACGGCCAGGAACATGAAGCTTGTCCACGCTGCGGCGAGCTTGGCTTGCACCGGTATGCGCAGGTTCTCCAGTGTGGTGGCGGTGGGTTGACGTGTTCTCATCATGGTCCTCTCGCTTGGTTGCGGGGCGTGCGACATGGACCCCATGGTCGCCGGAGGCCGCGGCGAAGACAATCGGGCAGACGGTCACAGTTGCGTCCTCCTTCCGGCCGAGCCGCGCCTGTACTTCCGGCCGATGGCGCGGCCCGTGCCGACCCTCTACGGTGACCCTGTGATGAGCCGCGCCGTCCGGTCGTTCCTGGCCGAGCCGCCGCCCCCGCACGCGCCCGGGCCGCTCTGGCGCGACTGGGTGCTGGTCGCGGCGCTGGTGGCGGCCGGGCTGCTCGAGGCGACCCTGCGCGACGACGTGGTGTGGCCCGGCCTCGCGCTGGTCGCGAGCGTGGCTCCGGCGATCTGCCTGCCGTGGCGGCGGACGCGCCCCGTCCTCGTGGCCGGGGTGGTGTTCGGCTCGATCGTGCTCGGCGACGCGGCGACGCTCCTGGGCACCGGCGAGCCGATGCTGCTCTACACCGCGGGGTATGCCCTGCTGCTTCCGTACTCCCTGTTCCGGTGGGGCGGCGGCGTCGAGGCGGTGACCGGGACGGCGATCGTCGTGGTTGCGCACGCGCTCCCGACGGCGATCAGCGGAAACTTCAGCGACGCTGCGCTCGGGCTGCTGTTCCTGGCGCTTCCCGCCGCGCTCGGCGCCGCGATCCGCTACCGAGCCAGCTTGCGGCTGCGCGAGACCGACCAGATCAGGCTCCGCGAGCGCGAGCAGCTGGCGCGCGAGCTGCACGACACGGTTGCCCATCACATCTCGGCCATCGCCATCCGCGCCCAGGCCGGCCGCACGCTCGCGGCTTCGCGACCCGAAGATGCCGTCAACGCTCTCGAGGTCATTGAGGAGGCGGCCTCGCGCACGCTCGCCGACCTGCGGGAGCTGGTCGGGGCGCTGCGCGACGGCGACGAGGCCGATCTCGCGCCGCAGCGCGGCGTCGCCGACCTCGAGCGGCTCGTCCACGTCGCCGGCGACGGAGCGCGCGTCGACGTGCAGCTCGCCGGCGACCTCGACGACCTGCGACCGCTGGTGGGCGCCGCGATCTACCGCATCGCCCAGGAATCGATCACAAACGCGGTCAGGCACGCACGCCACGCCACACGCATCGACGTGCGCGTCACCGGCGACCGTGACCGCGTCCGCATGACCGTGCACGACGACGGCGATGGCGGGACGTCGCCAACGGGCCGGTCCTCCGGCTACGGCCTCGTCGGGATGACCGAGCGCGCCGCGCTGTTGGCCGGCAGGCTCGAAGCGGGTCCCAACGCCGACGGCGGGTGGACGGTCACGGCCGTGCTGCCGCGGGACGGGAAGGGAAGATGAGCGTCCGCGTGCTGCTGGCAGACGATCAGGAGCTCGTCCGCGCCGGGCTGAAGATGATCCTCGACGCCCAGCCCGACATCGAGGTCGTGGGCGAGGCTGCCGATGGGCTCGAGGCGGTAGCCCTCGCACGCGAGCTCCGTCCCGACGTGTGCCTGTTCGACGTCCGCATGCCGGAGCTGGACGGCATCGAAGCGACCCGGCTGCTCGCCGGGGCCGACGAGGATGACCCGATGGCGATCGTGGTCATCACCACCTTCGACCTCGACGAGTACGTGCACGGCGCCCTCAAGGCCGGCGCTCGCGGGTTCCTGCTCAAGGACGCGGGTCCGGAGCTTCTGGCGCAGGCGATCCACTCCGCCGCCAACGGCGATGCGCTGATCGCCCCGAGCGTCACGGCGCGCCTGCTGACCGCGTTTTCGGGCTCGCGCCCGGACGCGCCCCCGACCCAGCCGAGCGAGCCGCTGACCGCCCGCGAGGAGGAGGTGCTGACGAGGGTGGCCCGCGGACGCACGAACACCGAGATCGCGGACGAGCTGTTCATCAGCCTGAGCACTGCGAAGACGCACCTCGCGGCTCTCATGAGCAAGCTGGGTGCCCGCAACCGCGTCGAGCTTGCCATGTGGGCCTACGA
>JASLBU010000075.1 GCA_030146365.1 Candidatus Limnocylindria bacterium
CGCAGCACGCACGGGCGTCGCCATGCGGACGATCTGGGCACAAGACGTCTCTGGGGTCGCCGCGAATCTCATCGGCCTGGCGCCACTTGCGTGGTTGATGGCCCAGGTGTTCCAGCTGCCGAATGGAGTGGGCTGGTGGGCCACCCCGCTGTTCGTGGTCCCGCTGTTCACGACGCGGCTTGCATACGCCAGGTACGTCGAGACACGGGAGCTGTTCGAGCAGACCATCACGGCGCTGTCGAAGGCGGTCGACGCACGAGACACCTATACCCGCGACCATTCGTACCGCGTGAGCACCATCGCGGAGGCGATGTGCCGAACCATGCGTCTCCAGGAAGCCGAGATCGAGAAGATCAAGTGGGCCGGGCTGCTGCACGACATCGGCAAGATCGGCATCCGCGACCACATCCTCCTGAAGGAGGGGCCGCTGGACAAGCGGGAGCGAATCCTGATGAACCAGCACCCGACCATCGGCGCGGAGATCGTGGCGCCGGCGAGCCAGCTGTCGGAGGAGGCGCCGCTGATCAAGGCGCACCACGAGTGGTTCAACGGGTCCGGCTATCCCGACGGCATTGAGGCGCTCGACATCCCGCTCGGCGCCCGAATTCTCACGATCGCCGATGCCTACGAGGCCATGACGAGCTCCCGGCCGTACCGCAAGACGCCGCTGACGCACGAGCAGGCGGTCGAGCAGCTGGAGCGCTTCGCTGGCATCCAGTTCGATCCGACCATCGTTCCGGTCCTGGTGAACCTCGATCGCAGCATCCTCGACCGGCCGCCGGACCGGGACGATGAGCTGCCGACCATGCTCCATCGCAACGAGGCCGACGCTGCCGCGGACGCGGCGGCCGCGGCATCCACCCAGACGACAGGGACCGTGACGAAGTCGAGGCCAGCCCTGGCCTCGGATGATGTTTCTTAGCACCATCCTCCTGGCGCTCATCGTCGGCGCCTTCGCGGGGGGCGGGCTGCCCCGGCTGGCGGACCTCAGGCTCCGTTGGAGCCTGCTGCTGGTCGCCGCGCTGGGCCTGCGCGTCGCGGCCGGGCTCAGTCGCGAGATCGGGTTCGGTGCGGAAATCCCAGTCGGCTGGGCCTATATCCTGGCCTATGGACTGATCTTCGCGTGGCTGTGGGGAAACTGGCGCGTACCGGGACTTCAGATCGCGTCGGTGGGCATCGGCGCCAACCTGGTTGCGGTGCTCGTGAACGCGGGCCAGATGCCGATCTGGTCCGCCGCCTTCTTCGCCGCCGGCTTCACCGAGGCGCAGATCGCGAACGACCCGTTCCACTTCATCCTCCGCGCGGAGAGCGTCGGCGACTTCGTGGCGCGCGGCGGGCTGTTCGGCGACGTCATCCCGCTGCCCATTCCGGTGATCCGCGACGTCGTGAGCCTCGGGGACGTGCTGCTCGCCCTCGGCATCTTCTGGGCGATCGTGTACTCGATGACCCGCGTCGATGTGCCCGCCAGGTCGGCGGTGGCCTTCGGCTCGCCGGCGCTTCAGCGGGTCACCGCCGGCGCGACCGGCATGGCGGGTACGCCGTTCGCGGATGCCGAGCGCATCCCGGCCGATGTCTCGGAGGTCGGCGCCGAGATGGCCGGCATGCGCACGCAGTCGCCCTACCTTCGGCTGGTCCGCAACCGGAACTTCTCGCTGCTGTGGGTCGGCCAGCTCGTCAGCCTCTTCGGCGAGCGCATCCACACCGTGGCGCTCGGCTTCCTCGTGTACGACGCGACCGGCGGATCGGCCCTCGAGGTGGGGCTGACGTTCGCCGCCACGGCCGTCCCGAACGTGCTGCTCGGTCCGCTGGCCGGGACGCTCGTGGACCGGTGGGATCGACGCAGGACGATGGCCGTGTGCGACGTCCTGCGCGCCGCGCTCCTCCTCTCGGTGCCGTTCGTGATCGAGATCAACGTCTCGCTCGTGTACGTGATGGCCTTCCTGATCGCCACGGTGACCCTGCTGTTCCGGCCCGCAAAGACGGCGGTCATCCCGGCCGTCGTGGAGGAGCGGGATCTCGTGACTGCGAACTCGATGAGCAGCGTCGCCGACACCGCCGCGGACCTCGTGGGGCTGCCGCTGGCCGGTGTCCTCATCGGCGGTGCGCTCATGGGCTCGCTCGAGATCGCGTTCGTCCTGGGGGCGATGACGTACCTGATCAGCGCCATCCTCATCTTCGCGATGCAGGTGCCAAAGCAGGAGCTCATCGACTCCCCTATGCGCCTGGCCTCGATCTGGGCGGAGATGGTCGAGGGCTGGAACTTCCTCCGCCGGCAGATGGAGCTGTTCAGCAACACGATCATCTCGACGGTCGCGCAGCTGGCCGTCGGCGCGGAGATCGTCGCGACGATCCCTTACACCCAGGAGGTGCTGCGGACATCGGAGCAGATGCCGGCGGAGACGGTCTACGCGCTGCTCCTGAGCTCGATCGCGCTGGGCAGCGTGCTAGGCGGAATCGGTGTCGGTGCGATCGGCGACCGGATCCGCAAGGGGCCGCTCACGATCACCGGCTTCGTGGGGATGGGCCTCTCTCTGGTGGCCGCCGGGCTGGTGCGCGACCCGCTCGTCGCCATCGGCATCTTCTTCTTCACCGGGCTCTTCAACATGGTGTTCATCATCCCGACGATCACGCTGTTCCAGCAGCGCACGCCGCAGCGGCTGATGGGCCGCGTCGTCTCGAGCCGGCAGGCCCTGGTGTTCGGGGCAATCGCCGCATCGATGGGCCTGTCGGGATGGCTGTCGGACCTCATCGGTGCCGACATGGTGCTCGTGGTGGCGGGCGGCATCTGCGCGGCGGCGGGGGCGGTCGGATTCCTCATCCCCGCGATGCGGACCGCAAGGTGAGCATGCGGGAGCCCCGACGGCGATCTGCTACCCTTCGCGCGCCGTGGGACTGATCCTCGACCTCGCGGTCGTCGCCATCGCCGTGGTGGTGGTCGGCTCCCTGGCGCTTCTGGCGTGGACGCTGGCGGTGTCGTCGGTTCGGTCGGTCCGACGGGGGCGGCGAAGCGTCGACGCATCACGGCGGCGCGTGAGTCAAGCCGAGGGCCGGCTCGCGCAAGCGACCGCGCGCGCGACCGCGAGCCTGGAGCACATGAACCGACGGACCCGGTCCGGAGCCAGGACGACCGGCGCGCCGCACCATAGAGCTGGAGAGCAACCCGACGCATGACCGAACCGACGGATCCACGACCCACTGCGGACGGCGAGCGATCGGGGGACGCCGACGCCGCCCCCGTCGGCAGGCGCCGAACGGCCCGAGAGCCGGCGTCCGGCCGTGGGCAGGGGCGTCAGCGCGAGCCTGGCTACCGCGGATCGCTGCCGACTCGAGAGGACCGGCTGGCCAAGCCCTGGATCCTGACCGTCCTGGGGATCTTCGCGCTGATCATCGTCCTGTCCATCGCAGGCGTCCCGTCGCGGTTCACCCCCGACCCGACGCCGCTTCCGACGCTGCCGCCCGCCCCGTCGGTGAGCGCGGACTCGTCCATGGAGCCGTCATCGAGCGCCTCGGGTTCGGCGGAGCCATCCGCCACCGAGGAGCCGTCCGACGCTGCCAGCGACGAGCCGTCCGCATCGGCGACCGAGCAGCCCTCATCCGAGGCCACGTCATCTCCGTAGTTCCTACCGGAGCCGTTGTACGAAAGGCGTACGGTCCGTATACTTGATGGCCGCCCGCTGCCCGAGCTGGCGGTGTGTTCCGGCGGTTCCGCCCATCCGGAGGACCTGAGTGGCCGACACCCCGCGCTCGGTGCTCGTCGTCGACGACGAGCCCGATATTCGATCACTGCTGTCCGACCTTCTCGCGGAGGAGGGCTACACCGTGCGCACGGCCGGCACCGCCGCAGACGCCCACGCCGAGATCACCAACGAGCCCCCGGACCTCGTGATGATGGACGTGCAGCTGCCGGACCAGGACGGCATCGCGCTGCTCAAGACGCTGAAGCGTGAGCACTCCGACCTCGAGGTGATCGTGATGACCGCCTTCGGCGGCTCCTCGACCGCGATCAAGGCCATGGAGCACGGCGCGTACGACTACGTCACCAAGCCGTTCGAGATTGATGACCTCGTGGCGACCATGAGGCGCGTGTTCGAGCACGCTGACATGTCGCACGAGGTCTCCGCCCTGCGCCTGGAGCTGGGCAAGAGCGCCGCGGAGCGCGAGCGGATCGTCGGCTCCTCGAAGCCGATGATGGAGGTCTTCAAGCTCATCGGGAAGGTCGCCTCCGCCGATGCCACCGTGCTGATCACCGGCGAGTCGGGGACGGGCAAGGAGCTCATCGCCGAGGCCCTCCACCGGGCCTCGAAGCGCAACCCGCATCCGCTCGTGAAGGTGTCCTGCGCCGCGCTCCCCGAATCCCTGCTGGAGACGGAGCTGTTCGGCCACGAGAAGGGATCCTTCACTGGCGCAATGACCATGCGCAAGGGCCGCTTCGAGACGGCGAACAAGGGCACGATCTTCCTCGACGAGATCGGCGAGATGACGCTCGGGACCCAGACGAAGCTGCTCCGCATCCTCCAGGAGCGGGAGTTCGAGCGGATCGGCTCGAACGTGCCGATCAAGATCGACATCCGGGTGATCGCGGCCACGAACCGCAACCTGTCGGAGGAGGTCGAGAAGGCCAAGTTCCGCGAGGACCTGTACTACCGCCTCAACGTGATTCACATCCACATGCCGCCGCTGCGAGAGCGCAAGGACGACATCCCGCTGCTCGTCGAGCACTTCCTCGCGAAGTTCCGCCACGCGGCGAACGCGATCCCGACCTCGATCACCGAGGAGGCCCTCCAGAAGCTCATCGAGTACGAGTGGCCGGGCAACGTCCGGGAGCTCGAGAACGCCATCGAGCGCGCGGTCGTCCTGTCCCGTGGCAACCCGATCGCCGTGGAGCACCTCCCGTTCGGCGACCGGCGCGAGGCGCGTGACCGTTCGCGGCTGGCCCAGCGTCGCACCCGGCTCGAGGAAGAGTCCGACGCCGACCTCGACGCCTTCGAGGACGAGTCGGCCAACGGTTCCGGACACGCCACGGCCGGGAACGGCAGTTCACGGGCTGGGGCGGGCTCATTCAAGGAGCGCGTCGCGGCGCTCGAGAAGGAGCTGATCCGCGAGGCGCTCGCACGCACCGATGGCAACCGCACCAAGGCCGCCGA
>JASLBU010000160.1 GCA_030146365.1 Candidatus Limnocylindria bacterium
TAGGCGCGGGAGCGCCCGCACACCTGGCAGCGGTTGTGCTGCCGTACGCCGAAGCGCGGGGTGCGCCGTGCCTTCGCGATACTCGATTTCTTCGCCACGTGGTGCTCCTCAGTTGTTCTGGAACGGCATGCCGAGGAGCTCGAGGAGCTTGCGCCCCTCCTCATCGGTCTTGGCCGTCGTCACGATGCTGATCTCGAGCCCGCGCAGCCGGTCGATCTTGTCGTAGTCGATCTCGGGGTAGACGAGCTGCTCGCGCAGGCCGAGGCTGAAGTTGCCTCGCCCGTCGAACGAGCGGGTCGGGATGCCGCGGAAGTCGCGGATGCGCGGCAGCGCGAGCGCCATCGTGCGCTCGAGGAAGTCGTACATCCGCTGCCCGCGAAGCGTCACCTTCGCGCCGATCGGCATCCCGGTCCGGAGGCGGAACTGCGCGATGCTGCGCTTGGCGCGCGTCACGATCGGCTTCTGGCCGGTGATGGTGGTGAGGTCGCCGACGGCCGCGTCGAGGGCCTTCGCGTTGGCGATCGCCTCCCCGAGGCCGATGTTGACGACCACCTTCTGGACGCGCGGGATCTGCATCGAGTTCGCATAGCTGAACTCGCGCTGCAGTGCCGGCACGACGTCGTCGTGGTACCGCTGGCGCAGGCCGGCGTAGGTCGGCTTCGTGAAGCCGCCTGGGCCAGCGCCGTTGGACTTGTCGGGTGCCGCCTCCGCCGTCGGGGCGGCATCCGGCGAGGCCGGAGCCTCGGCCGCGGGCGCTGCCTTCGCGGCGGGACGCCGCTTGCGCACCGGGCTCTTCCCGGCCGCATCGGCCATCGGAGCGGTGTCGGCGTTCGGCGTCGAAGCCTCCGAGGTCGTTTCCGCCGCGGGCGTGGTCTCGGCGCCGGCCGAGGTCTTCTCTGGGCTCACTTCGTGGTCACCTCGATCTGCTCGCCGCACTGCTTGCAGACGCGGCCACGCCGGCCACCCTCGAGCTGGCCGTGGCCGATCCGCGTCGGCTTATTGCAGCGCGGGCAGACCACCTGCACGTTGCTCACGTGGATCGGGACCGGCAGGTCGATGATGCCGGCCGACTGCGTGCGCGAGCGGGCGCGCTGGTGGCGCTTTGCCATGTTGATTCCGGGGATCACGACGCCGAAGCCCCGCTTTGTCTTCTCGACTCGCTCGACCGTGCCGCGCTTGCCGCGGTCCTTGCCGGCGAGAACGAGAACGGTGTCGCCCCTTCGCACGTTCATCTACAGCACCTCCGGGGCGAGCGAGACGATCTTCATGTAGTTGCGCTCACGGAGCTCACGCGCCACGGGCCCGAAGATGCGGGTCCCGCGCGGGCTGCCCTGCGCGTTGATCAGCACGGCGGCGTTCTCGTCGAAGCGGATGTGGCTGCCGTCGGGGCGGCCGTACTCCTTGGTGGTGCGGACCACCACGGCGCGAACGACGTCGCCCTTCTTCACTGCGGCGTTCGGAAGCGCCTGCTTCACGGCGGCCACGATTACGTCACCGACCTCCGCGGTGTCGCTCGTTGAGCGGCCGATGACCGAGATGCACTCGATCACGCGTGCGCCGGAGTTGTCAGCCACGCGCAGCCGGCTGTACTTCTGGATCATGCCGGTTCGGTACCGTCCACGAGCTCCTCGTGGGAGCCGCGCGCGACGATCTCCACGACCGTCCAGCGCTTCTCGCGAGAGAGCGGACGGCTCTCCTCGATCCGCACCGTGTCGCCGACCTTGGCGCTGTTCTCCTGGTCATGCGCCTTGAACTTGCTGCTGAGCCGCACCACCCGCTTGTAGATCGGGTGTCGTCGCAGCCGCTCGACGCTGACCACCACCGTCTTGTCCATCTTGTCGGACACCACGCGTCCGACCTGGCTCTTTCGCTTGCCCTGCATCAACTTGCCTTCTCTGCGTCAGCGGTCGCGGCCTGGGCCGCGCGCTGACGCTCCGTCATCACCGTCAGGATGCGGGCGATGCGCTTCCGCGTCGCCGGCAGCCTGCTGTAGTTGCTCTCCTGTCGCGTGGCGAGGTCGAAGCGGACCTTCCACAGCTCCTGCTTCGCGTCCCGCAGGGCGCCCTCGAGGTCCTTGTCGGAGAGTGCCCGCACCTCACTGATGTCCATGCTCGAGCCCCTCCTTGACGACGAACTTCGTGCTGATCGGCAGCTTGTGTCCGGCAAGGCGCATCGCCTCGCGGGCAACCGGCTCCGGAACGCCGGACATCTCGAACATCACGCGGCCCGGCTTGACGACGGCGACCCAGTGGTCGGGTGCGCCCTTGCCCGACCCCATGCGCACCTCGGCCGGCTTCTTGGTGACCGGCTTATCCGGGAACACCCGGATCCACACGCGGCCACCGCGCTTGATGTGGTGCGTCATCGCCCGCCGGGCGGCCTCGATCTGCCGGCTCGTGAGCCAGCACACCTCCTCGGCCATGAGGCCGAAGTCGCCGAAGCTGACTGCCGTGCCGCCCTTCGCGAGGCCGGCTCGGCGTCCACGCTGCACCTTGCGGTGCTTGACGCGCTTTGGCATCAACATGTCAGGACTCCTCTGCCGGCTCGTCGCCGGCCGTCGCACTCGATCCGCGCTGCTTGCCGCGGCTCGTCGTGCCCCCGTCGCCCGATGCCTCGGCCGGGCTTGGGGTGTCGTCGACCTCGATCGCCTCGGCGGGTGCAACCACCTCGGGGGCGTCCGTCGCGGGCGTCACCGT
>JASLBU010000171.1 GCA_030146365.1 Candidatus Limnocylindria bacterium
ACCCGTCACGGCTCCGAGAGCAAACGCACGACCGTCGCGTGGCGGGTTGTGCTGCAGGAGGTTGGCCAGCTGGTCGACCGCGGATGCACGATCGATCGGATCAGCACCCCCGGGTCGAGGGTTCGCCTGACCATGATGGCCATCATCGGGGTGGGCGGGCAGGACACCACGCTCGTCACCGCGGTCATCAACATGGCCCGCAGCCTGAAGCTGCGCGTGATCGCGGAGGGCGTCGAAAATGCCAGCGAGCTCGCCTTCATCAGACGACACAAGTGCGACGAGGCCCAAGGCTACCTGTTCAGCCGACCAGTCCCCGGCCACGAATTCGCCTCGCTCCTCGCCGCCTCCACCAGCGACCTCCGGCCGAGCCTGGCCGCCGCGGGCTAGGGCCGTCGTTGTGGGACGGCCCGCCACTGGCCGGGGGCGATGCAGCCGCTACGCACGGAGCAGTGACCACTTGCGCGCGGCAGTCAATGCGTGAACCATTCCGTGTGGCACCGACACGGGCCGGTTGGGCGTTGGAAATCAGGTGTGGCGGACCGTCAACGGACGGCGACCGCGATCGGGCGAAGGAAGTTCCGTGAACGACGACGTGGTGGCACCCGCCTCGCAACCCGATCATGGCCATCATGGTCAGGCGAACCCTCGACCCGAGGGTGCTGATCCGATCGATCGTGCATCCGCGGTCGACCAGCTGGCCAACCTCCTGCAGCACAACCCGCCACGCGACGGTCGTGCGTTTGCTCTCGGAGCCGTGACGGGTGGGCGCGGTCCCAGAGACATCTACCTCGACCTTCTGGCTCCTGCACTCGTTGAGATCGGTAAGCGGTGGCAGAACGGGACGGCCTCGGTGGCCCAGGAGCATCTCGCCACGGCGATCGTGGCATCGATCATGGCCACCCTCGCACCGGGCCTCGAAGAAGGCCCACCGGTGCGCCGGCGCATCGTGCTCTCCTGCATCGAAGGGGAACTGCACCAGGTCGGGCTGCGGATGCTCGCCGACTTCCTGGAGGGAGATGGATGGGAGGTGCTGTATCTCGGCGCGCTCACCCCGACCACCGGCCTCGGGGAGTTCGTCGCCGAGATGGCACCGGCGGCGGTCGGACTCTCCGTGACGCTTCCTACACACGTGGAGGTGGCGCGCGTGGCGATCTCGGCCATCCGTGCGCACTCCGACGCCTACATTCTCGTCGGCGGCGGTGCCTTCGGTGGGACGGGCAGCGGGGCCGAGGCCCTTGGGGCGGACGGTTTTGCGCCTCATGCGGCAGCCGCGTCGGCCCTTCTCAGGGACCGATTCGGGGAGCGGTGGACTTGATCCGCCGTCCGGCATCGCGCGCTGCGCTCGCTGGCGTCGATCTGGGTCCGGTCCTGTGGTCGAGCCGCTCATTGGTCATGATCGCCGACGCGTCCGGGACGGTGATCGATGCGAACCCCACCTTCGCCAGGCTCTCCACCACCGCCCTGGGCACCCCGCTGGCGCATCTGGTCGACGCGGGGCAGAGTGTGGCGTTCCGAGCCTGGCTGGAGGCAACGGGACACGCGTGGCGGACCCACACCTGGAGCATCCTTCCCGGTGACGATGGGTTGGCTCGGGACTACCGCATTGCGGCGTGCCGGGGGGCGTCCCAGTCACTGGTGCTCATCGCGGAGCCGTTGCTGACCGACGATCTGTCGGCAGGTCTGCGCGATGTGAACCAGTCGCTGGTTGCCGAGCACCGTCGCCTCGATCGGGAGCGGGGTCGCCTCGATCGCGAGTCCCGGCTTGACGCGCTGACCGGGCTGGCGAACCGGCGGGCGTTCGACGGCCGGCTCGCCCACGAGATGGACCGCACAACGCGCGGCGGCGTCTTCGCCGTCGTGATGATCGACATCGACCGGTTCAAGTCCATCAACGACCGGTTCGGTCACGGCACTGGAGATTCGGTGTTGCAGTGGCTGGGCAGCCGGCTTGGAGCGGCTGCCAGACGGGGAGACTTCGTCGCCCGCTATGGGGGGGAGGAGTTCGTCGCCATCCTGCCGGATGCAATTACGGCCGATGCTGCGGCCTGGGCCGAGCGGCTGCGTCAGGTGATCCGAGCAGTGCCACCTCCGGGACTGGAGGTCGTCGTGACGGCCAGCCTGGGCGTCGCTGCGTGGGCGATTGGCGATACGGGCCGGGCGGTTGTCGAGCGGGCCGACAAGGCCCTGTACCTCGCCAAGGACCGGGGTCGGGATCGAGTGGCGGTCGTCGACACGAGCACAGGGGTTCTCGAAACCGGGCGGTAGGGGAGCCTCGGAAAACGGCCGGACCCGGCGACGGACCGCGCGGATGGCCCGCGCGGTCGTCTGACCATTGGTCGTTGCGCAGCCGTAGGTACGGGGAGCAAACGCGCCTGTGGAGGTTGTCACCTGTCACAGTCATGGCATGCCTACGTTGTCCCCTCTGGTCCCGGTCTCCTTGGCTCGTACTGCCGTTGTGCTTCGATGCGACCTCGTGTGTCGGTGCGGTCACGGCTTCTCCGCACACGACGACAACACGGCGTTGCTGTGCATCGCGTGCGCCTCCATCCACGAGGCAGGACGCCGCTGCCCGACCGGTCTGCCCTGCAGGACGTTCCTCGCGTAATTGGTTGCCATCCCCGAGGACGCCGGCGCAGGCGACCACTTCGCCTCTCTCAACGTGATCATCGAGACACAGCCGGGTCAGGTGGCCGCGGCGCCTGACGGCGCGAGCGCGCGTTCCGTGCTCGTGATCCAGAGTCGCCTACAGCACCGGATCGCCGGGGCCGAGCCACAGACTCCTACGGTGGCCCCGCTGTTTGGTGAGTACCGGGCGGTCTTCCACGCTTCCGGCCGCGGACGGGCAGCCGAGCGTGACCGCCGAGACGGTCGTCACAGTGCTCAACCTGTGGGGATCGCGGTTGCCATGGTCGTCGCTCTCGCGCTGGCGACGCGGCTGGTGCTGCGCCGCCGCCGCCGGCTCGCTCATTGAGGCAACGGCCGCCTCGGATCATCGCCCACCAAAGAGCACCTGCCGCCAACAAGTGGCTGCGGCACCACCGCTCAGGCTCGCTCGTAGGCCTCGCGGAGCCAGCCGAGGAGTTCGTCATCCAGGCCATTCGCGTCAGCGATGCGCACGCGATGTGTCGCCATTCCGGTGGCCGTCCTGAGTCGCTCGGTTGCTTCTCGGCCCGGGAGGTTGAGCGCAACCTCCAGCTGCCCCGCGGCGGGGCCGACCTGCCCGAATTGTCTGCGGCGCCGCATGCTGACGTAGGTCTTCTTCGGCGCGAACTCGACATCGTCGCCGAACGCCGAGACGGCCGCGACCACCGCCTCATAGGCGAGTCGGAGCCGCGCATTCCCGCCGGAGTAGTGGCCCGCCACCAGGTCGTCCGCGGACGGCGCTCCTCCGGCAAGCTTGTTCAGTGCCTCAGTCACGATCCGATTCGCATTGCCATGGCCAACGCCGTGCTGGGCCTTGAGCATCGCGACGGCTTGCCCGTGCTTCTGTAGGCCCGACGCCTTGACGATCTCGGCCCATTCGTCCATCGAGCGGCCAGTGCTGCGTTCGATGTTGGCGATCTGGTTGGCGACCTGGTCGTCGATAGAACTCATCGGCTGGGCCCTCCCATTGGAATCTGGTGGCGGTGAGGGTACGCCGCTCGGTCCAGTTCCCGCGTCGATTTCGCGTTGCCGGATGGCGCATGGTCCGCATACTCGGGCGAGGCTGGGCGCGGGACCGCAGGCATAGTCGGCGCCAGCTGCCTGACGGCTGCTCGCAGCACGGTCGGGACGCTGGCGCTTGGTTCGATAGACGACAGTCAAATATTCCGGCGATCCGCATACTGACGGGGCCGTCGAAGGGGAGGAGACCGAATGGCGCCCGTACTGCTCGCCCGTCAGGGAGACCTTTCGCCATCGGTAGCGAGAGGTCTGGCGGGACCGATTGGACCAGGACCGCTTTTCTCACCGTCCGCTGCGGGTATGACCGTGGAGTGGGCTCGCTCCGACGTGATGCTCGGCTGGACAGGTGCGTCGTGACTGAACACCGCTGGACCCACGACCCTCGTGACCGTGCGCCGTCAGACCACGGCAGCGTGCCGCCTCCCACCTACGACACATCGGGCAGCCGGGAGGGCCGATCACTCGTCCTGTGCCCTCATGGCTACGTCAACCAGCAAGGCGACCTCTGCCCCATCTGTGATGCCGAGCCGACACGATCGGGCGTTGGTAACGACCTTGCGAGCGGCATCGATCCATCGTCAAGAACCGGCGCCCGCATTGTGTTGTGCGCATGCGGCCCCTGCACCGCTCGCAAGCATCGGATGACCTGAGGTCGACGAGCGCCCCGGGGGACTTCAGGGTAGTTGTAAAGCGTCTGCCGAGCGCGCAGCATCGGCTCATGGACCTTTCGCCAAGGGGTCTGGCGACGCGGTCGTCGCTGCGCTGGGTCACCTCGTGAAAGCGGCGCGGACGCAACGCATCGTCAAGGCCGGCTCCAAACCGGTCACAGGCGCCGATGTGGCGGCCGGTGCGGAGCCGGACACGCCGCTCGTTCCTCGAGTCGGTTTGCTACTGGATGCGCTGCCGGAAGCAGTCGTTGTGACCGACACCGCGCACCGTGTAACCGGCTGGAATATGGCGGCAGAACGGCTCTTCGGCCGATCCCGAGCGCAGATGCTCGGTTCGCCGATCCTCGAGATGCTCGACCACCAGGTCAAATCCGCCACGGAAGGTGACGTCAAGTCGGCCCTCGATCGAGGCGAAACGTGGGTTGGTGGCGCCACCGCGCGCAAGAGTGACGGTTCGGAGCTGGAACTGCGCTTCACCGCTGCCGCGATCGGGAAGCCGCGGTCGCCCGACGGCTACGTCATCGTTGCGCACGATGTCACCGCCCAGGTCCGGGCGGAACACAGCGCCGTGGCTGCCGAAGCGCGGTTTGTGAATTTCATGGCGGCGGCTCCGGCAATGGCGTTCATAAAGGACCATGCCGGTCGCTACGTCTTCGTGAATGAGCATGCCCTCGGAGTGGTGGGCGACCGGCTTCGGCTCGGGTGGAAAGGCAAGACCGACTACGACCTGTGGCCGCCCGCGATCGCGGCTCAGATCCGGGACAGCGACCGGCTCGCGCTGGCCCAGGCGACGCCCTTGGAGACGATCCAGGTCGTACCGCTCGAAGACGGTCCGCACACCATGCTCATCCGCAAGTTCGCCCTGCGCTCGGCCACGGGAGAGCAGCTCCTTGGCGGGGTCGGACTTGACATCACCGATCGTGTGGCGGCTGCTGCGAAGGCGGAGCTGGATCGGGAACGTGACGTCCGGATGTCAGTCCTCGCGACTGAGCGCGCGATCGTCGCCGAGGCCCTGAGCCGGCTGCGCATCAGCGGGACGGTGGAAACCGTCGCCACCTCCATCGCGCGGCTCATGCTCGGGCTGCCGAACGTCGGGGTGGCCGCCGTGCTGCTGTTCGAAGCCGACGGGCGCGCGACACCCATCGGAGTGGCCGTTTCATCTGGCGCGGTGCCCGAGCGTCGCTCGCTGCCGCTCGATCGGAGCCGAAGGATGCACCGACGAGCCCGGAGCGGAGCGTGGGTCGAGGCGTGGCAGCCTTCGCAAGACGATCCCCTCGATGGCGCAATGCGGGACCTCGAAGTCTCGACGCTGGCCTACGCTCCGATCCGCTCCGGGCGCGATCTCCTCGGGCTGTTGGCGGTCGGCGCGACAGGGACCTCTCCGGATGCAGCGTTGACCGATCGACTGCCCGCAATCGTCGAGTTCGCCGGCCTCGCTGGGGCCGTGTTGGCGCCGGGAGTCGTGGCGCGCCGCCGCTACCGCAGTGCTCGAAATGCCGTCCGGCTGATCATCGAGAGGACGGAATTTCACCCGGTCTTTCAGCCGATCGTCGAACTGGTCGGTCGGACCACGGTGGGTTTCGAGGCGCTGACGCGCTTCGACGACGGGACCGCACCAGACGCCAAGTTCGACGAGGCTGTCACGGTGGGTCTGGGACGGGACCTCGAGGTGGCCACGCTGCGAGCCAGCCTCGGCGCGGCTAAGCACCTTCCGCCGGGACACTGGCTCAACGTCAACGTTTCTCCTGCCCTGATACTGGCAGGCGATGCCATGCATGCCCTCGTGCGCGCGGAGGACCGGATGATCGTGTGCGAGGTGACGGAGCACTTTGCCATCGAGGACTATGCGATCTTCCAGGCCGCCCTGGACCGCCTCGATGGCGTTCAGCTAGCCGTAGACGATGCGGGGGCCGGCTTCGCGAGCTTCCGGCATATCTTGGAGCTTCGCCCGGCATTCGTGAAGCTCGACCGCTCGCTGGTGGCGGGCATCGATGGAGACCCTGTCCGCCAGGCGCTGATCGTCGGCATGAGCCATTTCGCGCTGGCCGCCGGCTGCCGGCTCGTCGCCGAAGGCATCGAAACGGAAGCTGAGCTGGCCATGCTCGTGAAACTCGGTGTACCCCTGGGTCAGGGGTATCTCCTGGGGCGCCCGAGTCCAGTGCCATCAAGCTGACCGAAGAAGACGGTGCGGCGGTCAGCTGCGGGGGCCGTAATTCTTGGCCGCTGACGGAACGCCGCTGTAGCACCAGCGACCGGGGCAGCAGGCGGGGGGCGGTTGCAGCGTTCCCGCCTTGGCGCATGCCCCCAGCGCGTTTCCGACGCTGCGCTACAGAGCGTGGAACGCCGGGCAGGGGGCTCCTGCCGCGACGCCGACACCTCGCTCATGCATCAGGGCACATGCCCGGCACGCGAGCGGCGTATCGCGGTAGTGCCTGCGGAACCGATGGCCGCACAGGCAGACCACATCGCGGCGCAGCCACCTGCCTGTAGTGGTCAACCGGTGCTCGGGACTGATGAACTGTGCGGGCATGGCTCGACTGTGACACGCAGGCGCTCCAGCGGGCATCAGCGGAACCCTCGCAGATCTCTGATGACCCTGGCCCCCGGCAACGCGCTGAGGCCGGCGTAGAGGTCGCCGCCGGCATCGGCCACTGCGGCCGCCGCCGCCGCCTGCCAGAAGGTGTCGGAGCCGCCGGCAGCGTTGCGGGCGACAACTGAGTACGAGCCGAAGGCAAACACCGTGCTGCCGTCTGCGAGGCGGACGGCGATCATCGAATGCTCGGTGGACGAAGATTAGCCATGCCCCACTGTGACATGCCTAGCTCTCCACGGGCCGGTCTCCGGCCCGTACCAATGGAGGAGCGGGCGGGCAGTGGTCGCCGAATACCGGAGGCCTCTGAGTCCCATTGTCTCGGCAGTGGTGGAGCGGCGTCCGCCGCCCGGCGGGTCGGCCGACAGGCGCCTCCGGGTCAGGCGCGGAAGAGGGCGCTGCTAGGCTCACGCCATGAACTGGTTGTTCTGGGTTCCGGCAGCGACCGCGGTGCTGTACGTCATCGCCCTCGTGATCGGCGCCGCGACCGATCCCCGGGTCCGACGGTGGGTACGGCAACGCTGGTACGTCCCGGCC
>JASLBU010000256.1 GCA_030146365.1 Candidatus Limnocylindria bacterium
TATCCGAAGGAGGAGGCGGGTGGGGTGCTCGCGGCCGCCGGCATCGGCGCACTGCTGTCTCCGCCGACGCTGGGGGCCGCTGCCTTTCTGATGGCCGAGCTGCTCAGCGTCCCCTACCTCGAGATCCTGATCTGGGCCACCATCCCGACGGCCCTGTACTACCTGGGCATCGTGCTGGCGATCGAGATGGATGCCCGCCGCTTCCGGACCAAGGCAGTCGGGATGGAGGTGCCGCCCGCCGGCCGGCTGCTGCTCCGGTACGGGTACCACTTCGTCTCGCTGGTGGCGATCATCGTCTTCATGCTGATGGGGATGACGGCGTTCCGCGCCGTGGTCCTTGCCACCGCCCTGCAGTTCGTCCTCGCCTTCTTGAACCGGGAGACCTGGTGGACCCCTCGGCGCGTGTGGGAGGCGGCGGCCAGCGGGGCGCTGGGCGTCCTCTCGGTGGCGTCGGTGATGGCCATCGCCGGGATCATCGTCGGCGTGATGACCCTGACCGGCCTGGGCCTGAAGATGGCCAACATCATTGTCGACCTGGCTGGCGCAAACCTGTTCCTGACGGCCCTCTACTCGGCGGTCTCGGTGATGCTCCTGGGCCTGGCGGTGCCGGTGACGGCCAGCTTCATCATCTCCTGGGTGATCATCGGGCCGGCGCTCACTCAGCTTGGCGTGCCCGATTACGCCGCGGCGATGTTCATCTTCTACTACGCCGTACTGTCCGAGGTCTCGCCCCCCACCGCGCTCAGCCCGTTCGCGGCCGCGGCCATCACGGGCGGAAGGCCGGTCCGCACGATGTGGCTCACGTGGAAGTACACGCTGCCCGCGTTCCTGGTGCCCTTCGTGTTCGTGCTGGCGCGCGAGGGCGAGGGGCTGCTGCTCCAGGGCAGCGTGGCCACCATCGCCATCGCGGCAGCCAGCGCGGCGCTGGGCGTCGCGGGCCTTGCCGTGGCCACCGGTGCCTGGGTGCTCGGCCCGGCGGGGTGGATGGAGCGTGCGCTCTTCGGCATCGGCGGCCTCGCGCTGATGGTGACCGCTCCCCTCTTCATCGTCGGCGGCCTGGGGCTCATGGCGGTGGGATTCGCGGTCCATGTGCTGCGGCGCCGCACGCCGGCCGTCGCGCTACCCTGAGGGCATGGATCTCGGGCTTCGCGGGCGCACCGCCGTGGTCGGGGGCGCCACCTCCGGCCTCGGCCGCGCGTCCGCCGACGCGCTGGCCGCCGAGGGCTGCAACCTCCTGATCTGGTCGCGGCGAGCCGATGCGCTGGCCGCGGCCGCCGCGGACCTGCGAGAGCGCCATGGCGTCGCGGTGTCGCAGGTCGTGGCCGACGCCAGCCAGCCCGATGCGCCGGCGACCGTCGCGAGCGCCGCGGAACGGATCGGGCCGATCGACATCGCCGTGCTGAACGCCGGTGGGCCGCCGACGGTCGACCCAACGGCCACGGACCCCGACGGCTGGCGCCACGCCTTCCAGCTGCTGGCGGCGACGCCCATCGAGCTCGCCACGCGCCTCCTTCCGCCGATGCGCGAGCGGGGCCACGGCCGAATCGTCGCCATCCTGTCGAGCGGAGTGCGGCAACCGATCGCGGAGCTCGTGTACTCGAACGCCGGCCGCTCGGCCCTGGCCGCCTGGCTGAAGACCGCCGCACGCGCCGTCGCCGCGGACGGCGTGACCGTCAACGGGGTGATGCCGGGCCGCATCTCCACGCCGCGAATCCACGAGCTCGACTCGGGGCGGGCGGAGCGCGAGGGTGTGACCGAGGACGACGTGCGCGCGGCGCACCTGAAGACGATCCCGGCCGGGCGCTACGGCGAGCCTGCCGAGCTGGCCGCGCTGGTCGCATTCCTTGCGTCGGACGCGGCTTCGTACGTCACCGGGCAGCTCGTGGCTGTCGACGGTGGCCTCATCGCGGGCATGTAGGAGGTCTGCAGTGGACGAGCGCAACGCCGCCCTCCGGCGGGCGGCCGAGCTGGGGCTGGAGTTCCTGGACGGCCTGTCGGAGCGGCACGTCGGAGCGCAGGCTGACTCCGCCGCCCTGCGCGCCCGACTGGATGGAGCGCTGCCGGAGGACGGCACCGACGCCCTGCAGGTCGTCGAGGAGCTGGCGGCGGCCGTGGACCCCGGCCTGGTCGCCTCGGCGGGTCCCCGCTACTTCGGCTTCGTCATCGGCGGGGCGTTGCCGGCTGCCGCGGCCGCCGACTGGCTCGCGACCGCCTGGGGGCAGAACGCGGCCCTCCATGCGCTCTCCCCCGCGGCCGCGGCGGTCGAGGAGGTCGCCGGCCGCTGGATGCTCGACCTGCTCGGGCTGCCCGCCGACGCCAGCTTCGGCCTGCCGACCGGCGCGGGCCTGGGCAACACCGTGGGGCTGGCGGCCGGACGCCACGCGGTCCTCGCCCGCGTCGGCTGGGACGTGGAGTCGCTCGGCCTGTACGACGCGCCGCCGATCACGGTCCTCGTCGGCGAGGAGGCGCACGCGACCCTGCTGACTGCGCTTCAGTACCTCGGCCTGGGCCGTGATCGGGTCGTGCGCGTTCCGACCGACGATCAGGGTCGGATGTCGGCGCCGGAGGCGGTCGCCGCGATCGCCGCCGTGGACGGCCCGCTGCTGGTCGCGGCGCAGGCCGGCAACGTGAACTCGGGGGCGGTGGACCCGATCGGCACGATCGCCGACGCCCTGGCGACGCACCGCAACGGCTGGCTGCACGTGGACGGCGCGTTCGGGCTGTGGGCGGCAACCTCCCCTCGGCTGCGTCACCTCGTTGAGGGCGTCGACCGAGCCGACTCGTGGTCGACCGACGCCCACAAGTGGCTCAACGTCGGCTACGACTGCGGCTTCGTCGCCGTCCGCGACGTCGAGGCGCACCGGGCCGCCATGTCGGCCAGCGCCTCCTACCTGATGCGCAGCGAGGACCGCGAGAACTGGGAGTGGGTGCTCGACAGCTCCAGGCGAGCTCGCGGCTTCGCCCTGTACGCGGCGATACGGTCGCTCGGGCGGTCAGGCGTCCGGGCGCTGGTCGAGCGCTGCTGCGACCTGGCGGTCATGCTGGCCGACCGGCTGCGAGGCGCCGAGGGCGTCGAGATCCTCAACGACGTGGTCCTCAACCAGGTGCTCGTGCGCTTCCATCCCCGCATCGGTGGTGACGTGGACGCGCACACCCGGTCGGTGATCAGCCGGGTCCAGGCCGATGGCGTCGCGTGGATGGGCGGAACGACCTGGCACGGCATGGCCGCGATGCGGATCAGCGTGAGCAACTGGTCGACCACCGACGCCGATATCGAACGAACGGCCACCTCGATCCTGCGCTGCGCGGCCGACGCCTGACACGTCGGCGTGCGCGCCCCGGGTTAGTTGCCCCGTGTGGTGTAATCGGCGCTTCCGGGGAGCCTGACCAGAGGAGCACGCACGCGCCATGGCGATCGAGATCGAGCACGGAACGATGACCGGCGACGAGATCGTCGCCCTCACGAAGCGCCACACGCTGTTCGAGTGGTCGGCGCAGTCGAAGGTCGACCCGATACCCGTGGCCGGCGCCAAGGGCTGCTACTTCTGGACCCCGGAAGGCAAGCGCTACCTCGACTTCAACAGCCAGCTGATGTGCACGAACATCGGCCACGGCCACCCCAAGGTGATCGAGGCCATCGCGCGCCAGGCGGAGACCCTCGCCTACGCGAACCCGTTCATGGCGACGGAGCCGCGCGCCCGTCTCGGCCAGAAGCTCGCCGAGATCACGCCGGGTGACATCGACACCTTCTTCTTCACCAATGGCGGCGCGGAGGCGAACGAGAACGCGGTCAAGCTGGCCAGGATGGTCACCGGCCGCCACAAGATCCTCGCGCGCTACCGCAGCTATCACGGCGGCACGGCCGGCGCCATGACGCTCACCGGCGACCCCCGCCGCTGGGCGAACGAGCCGGGGATGCCCGGCGTCGTCCGGGTGCTCGACCCTTACCACGGCATCCAGCGCGGCTGGGACACGGCGGAGGTTGCGCTCGCCAACCTCGAGGAGACGATCCAGCTCGAGGGCCCGAACACGATCGCCGCGTTCATCCTCGAGACGGTGACCGGCACGAACGGCATCCTGGTGCCGCCAGACGGCTACCTCGAGGGCGTGCGTGAGATCTGCGACCGCTACGGGATCCTCCTGATCGCGGACGAGGTGATGGCCGGATTCGGCCGCACCGGGAAGTGGTTCGCGGTGGACCACTGGGATGTCGTCCCCGACCTCATCACTATGGCGAAGGGGCTCACCAGCGCGTACGTCCAGCTCGGCGCGCTCGGCATGCGCCGCAAGTACGCGGAGCATTTCGACAACAACGTCTTCTACGGCGGGCTCACCTACAACTCCCACCCGCTCGCCTGCGCTACGGCGCTCGCCACGATCCAGGTCTACGAGGACGAGGGCCTCCTGGAGCGGGCCGTCCGCATGGGAGAGCGCATGCGCGCACATCACGAGGAGCTGGCAGCAAGGCACCCGAGCGTCGGCGCGGTCCGCAACATCGGCATGTTCGGGATCGTGGAGCTCGTCCGCAACCGAGCCACCATGGAGCCGATGGCGCCCTTCAACGGCACCTCGGATGAGATGGCCGCGCTTGGCAAGCGCTTCCGCGAGGAAGGCCTCTATACGTTCGTGCGCTGGAACTACTTCTTCACCAACCCGCCGCTGACGATCAGCGAGGAGGAGATGGCCGAAGGGTTCGCGATCATCGATCGCGCGCTCGAGATCACCGATGCCGCGGTCGCCTGACCGCGGCTGGGTCCGCCCCGTCGTCACCTTCGCGGTCTTCGCGCTGCTGGTCTTCGGGGTGTGGGAGGGGGTGAAGTTCATCGGCGGCGACCCCTGGCGGACCGAGACGTGGACCTGGCAGCCCCCGCTCGACATCTGGTTCGCCTCCGATCTCCTCCTTCCCCACGTCTGGGAGATCGTCGGCGCGCTCGCGAACCCGGTCCAACGGAACAGCGACGAGTCCCTTGCCGGGTTCCTGGTGGGCGCCGCGTTCTACACGTGGCGTGAGGCGGCCATCGGCTTCGTGCTCGGCTCCGTCATCGGCGTCGCGCTGGCCGCGATCTTCGTGCACTCCCGGCTGATGGAGCGTGCGTTCGTCCCGTACGTCATCGCCAGCCAGACGATCCCGATCATCGCCCTCGCACCGATGATCGTGTTCGCGTTCGGCCAGGACGTGCTGAGCGTCGTGATCATCGCCACTTACCTCACCTTCTTCCCGGTGACGATCGCGATGATCCGCGGCCTGCGCTCGCCGGATCCGCGGGCCCTTGAGCTGATGCGCTCCTTTGCCGCCAGCCGATGGGCGATCTTCTGGAAGCTGCGAATGCCTGCGTCGCTGCCGTACCTGTTCACCGCGCTGAAGATCAGCGCGACGGCGAGCATCGTGGGGGCGATCGTCGGCGAGGGTCCGGGCGGAATCCCGGATGGGCTCGGCCGGGCGATCATCAACTTCAATACCCAGTACGTCAGCGGACCCGAGAAGCTGTGGGCGGCGATCGTCGCCTGCGCCATCCTCGGCATCGTCTTCTTCGGCCTCATCCGCGCCGCCGAGCTCCTGGCGCTCCGCGGGCGGGGCCTGCGCCCGGAGGTGGCATGACGGGCCAGCGCCAGCCCGTGGTCCGCATCGCGGGCGTCGACAAGCGGTTCGGCGCCGGCGGGCGGTCGGTGACGGCGCTGTCCGGCATCGACCTGGACATCGGCAAAGGGGAGTTTGTGAGCCTCATCGGGCCGTCAGGGTGCGGGAAGAGCACGCTGTTGCGGCTCATCGGCGATTTGATCGAGCCGTCCACCGGCACGGTCGAGGTCAACGGCAAGGCGGCCCACGCCGCGCGCCTCGGCCGCGAGTACGGCATGGTCTTCCAGGCCCCGGTGCTGTTCGAGTGGCGGACCGTCGAGGACAACGTCAAGCTGCCGCTCGAGCTGCTCGGCATGGACCGATCCGAGCGCGACGCGCGAGCGCGCGAGATGCTCGAGCTCGTCGAGCTCGGCGAGTTTGCCCGCCACCACCCGTACCAGCTGTCGGGCGGCATGCAGCAGCGGGTGGCGATCGCGCGGGCGCTGGCCCTCCAGCCGGCGATCCTGCTCATGGACGAGCCATTCGGCGCCCTGGACGAGATGACCCGCGAGCGCATGAACGCCGAGGTGCTGCGCATCTGGGAGCAGACGGGCACCACGGTCGTGTTCGTGACCCATTCGATCCCGGAGGCGGCCTTCCTGTCGACGCGCGTGGTGGTGATGAGCGCACGGCCCGGGCGGATCACGCGCTTGGTCGAGGTCCCGCTTCCCCAGCCACGCAACGACGAGACGCGCGAGGACCCTCGCTACTTCGCCGTCGTCACCGAGGTCCGCGAGGCACTGCGGGCCGGCGGCGGGCTGGAGGCCGCTCCGCCGACCGCGTCCACCGACCGCATCGCCGCCGAGGGCGGCGTCGGGTGACCGCCGCGGCGCCATCGGTCGGCGTTCCGGTCCCGCCTCGGCC
>JASLBU010000121.1 GCA_030146365.1 Candidatus Limnocylindria bacterium
AGGTTGCGGAAGCTGAGCCGCCCGGTGCTGGCCAGCTCAGCCAGCAGGGTGTTGAGCGTATGGTCGGTGGACGACCCCTTGCGCACGACCGTGGCGAGCGCCGGCGTCATGTCGGCGGGCGGACCTGCCATCAGGATGGACCGCGAGTCGGTGAGCTGCGGATCGTCGCCATCGCGCCGCCAGCGCATCCATGCCCAGGCGAGCGGGCCGAGCAGGAGGAGGGGCGCACCGACCAGGCCCAGGGCGGAGTTCACCACTCGGAGCGTCTCGAGGCGCTCATGGTTCCGCGGCGTGATCCGCGTCTCGAGCTCCTGCATCGTGGCGAGCACGGCGCCGTCGAAGTCGCCGTTGCGGGCGGCCGGCACGAAATCGTCGTCGATGATGGACTTCAGCGCCTGCTCGTTGGCGTACGCGCCGAGGAAGCCCGATCCACCGTAGAGGCTCACCCGGCCGTTGATCCGGTTCTCCGCCATTCCGATCATCAGGACCAGGCCGTCGTCGAAGCCGGAGCGGCCGATGCCCCACTGGTCGATGAGCTGCTTGGCGTTGTTGAGGTTCTCGTCTTCGCTGATGCCCGGGTCCACCTGCGTGTAGACGACGACCTCGGCGCCCGAGCGGTTCTCGATGTCGTCGATCATCGCCTCCACCGCGCCCTCCACGCCCTCGGAGAGCACGTCCGCGGCGTCGTAGACCGCCTGGTCGTCGACGGGATCCGGAAAGGGCGGTCCGGCGGCGGCGGACGAGGAGGCGGCCGCCGCGAGCAATGCCAGGGCGGGCGCGAGCGCTCGGGCCAGCTGCCGAACGAACCGTCGGTGCATGTCGCGGCGAGGATAGCGGGTGGCGCCCGCGCCTCCGGCGCAGCGCCGGCACGGTGCCGGCGGCGACCTCAGGAGCAGGTGACGGAGACCTCGGCGGGCTCGTTCTCGAGGGCTGGCAGCATCTCCGTCTGCTCGATCGTCTCGCCGCCGGCGATCTGCGCGGTGACCGTATTGCGGGACCGGAGCTGCTCACCCGAGCCGCCGACGGCGACGATGCGGCACTTTGCCCGCCCCGGCCGAGTGCCTTCATTCGTCACGGCGTAGGTCACTGCGTAGCCGACGGGCCGCTGGTCGGCCACGTCGCGCACCCCGGCGATGTACGGTCCGACGCCCCGCAGCGAGAGGCTGCCGGCGACCGCCAGGCCTACGACCGCGAGCACGATGGCGAAGACGATGGTCCCGTGGTACTGCGATGCGGAGGGGGTCGCCATCCCGGCGCGGTTGCAGACCTCGCACAGGGTCTCGTCGGGACCGACCTCGCGGCCGCACTTGATGCAGTGCCGCTCGTCCTCGTTGGATCGTGGGGTGGTGGTCATCGGCGAGCACCATGATGCATGGAAAGAGGCGGACCGGCGAACCGGCCCGCCTCATCGGCGCGGTGGGTGCGATGGGCCGCTACAGCCCGTTGTCCTCCAGCCACTGCGATGCTGCGTCCTCGTAGGACTCGCCATTGAGGATGACCGCGGCCCCCAGGTTCGTGAGCTCCTCGGTGGTGAGCAGCTCCGACACTGCGTTGAGCGTCGACTCCAGCGTCTCCCCTCCGGCGTCGGCCACCTCCTGCCGCACCACCGGCACGAGGTTCTGGGCCGGGGCCAGGCCCTGGTCGTCCTCGAGCAGAACGAGGTTGAAGCCGGCGATCTCCGGCTGGGTGGTGCAGACCTGCGCGACATCGATGTTGCTCTGGTTCAGCGCCTCGGCGATCGCCGTGGTGCAGGCGCCAAGTGTCTGGAGCTCGAGCGAATCGAAGTCGATGCCGTAGACGCGCTCCAGGCCCGGACCGCAGTTCGGATTGTCGGCGCACTCCTGCGCGACGCCCCAGGTCAGCTCCTCGGCCACTTCAGCGAGGTCCGACATCGTCGTCAGCCCGAGGTCGTCCGCGGTCTCCTGGCGGACCGCGAACCCATCGGCGTCCGTGCCGGGCGTCGGCTCGAAGGCCACCAGGCCATCTGCCTCCAGCTCGGTCCGGAGGGCCTCGAGCGACTCCTCGACGTCCGGCGTCGGCTCGCCGCCGTACGAAACCGCCAGCAGGCCGCCGATGTACTCCGGCATGAGGTCGATCTCGCCGTCGACGAGCGCGGGCTGCGTGACGTCGCGCGCCCCGAGCTCGAGGTTGCGCTCGATGGTGAAGCCCGCGCTCTCGAGCGCCTGGGCATAGATCTCGGCGACGACCGCCGACTCCCAGAATCCCTGGGATCCGATCGTGATCTCCGGCAGCTCACCGGCCCGGCTCGCGCCGGCGTCGGCGCTCGCGCCAGCGGTCGCACCGGCACTGGCGCCGACGCTGGCTGCGCCGCTGGCGCCCGTGCTGCTGCCCTCACCCGGCGCGCAGGCGCTGATGACCAGCGCGAGCAGCGCCGCCCCGAGGGCGAGCGTGCGGTTCATCCGCATGGGTTCTCCTCCTGTGTCGACTCCACCCGTGCCGCCATTGGGAGCGACCCGTGGGCAGGCGAGAGTCTACCCCGGAACGCCGTGGTGGTCCGTGAGCCCCCCAGGCTCACGCCGCCGGCCGGGCCGGTGGCGCGGGCAGCGGTCCCGGGCCGCCGCGATCACGAAGGCCCGGCGACGTCGCCGCCCGCTGGAGGGCGCCGAAGGCAAGCTCGGTGGCGATCGAGAGTGCCGCCACCACCAGTGCGGCGCCGAACACCCGCACCTGGTCGCCGATGTTGAACCCGATGAGGATCAGCTGGCCCAGCGCACCGCCGCCCAGGACGGCCACCAGGGTCGCGGTGGCCACGACCTGCACCGCCGAGGTGCGGACGCCGGCGAGGATCACCGGGAGGGCGATGGGCACCTCGACTCGGCGAAGGACCTCTCCCTCGCGCATTCCCATGCCGCGCGCCGCCTCGACGAGGTCGCGGTCCACTTCCCGCAGACCGACGTAGGCGTTCACCACGATGGGCGGAATGCCGAGCAGCGTGAGGGCGATGATGCCGGGAAGGGGGCCGACTCCCAGGCCCAGCGGAAGGAGGAGGATGAACGCGATGCCCAGCAGCCCCAGCGACGGCACCGCGCGGCCGATGTTCGCGATGGCGACGACCGCCGTCGCCCCGCGGCCGGTGTGACCGACCAGGAGGCCGAGCGGGAGACCGATCGCGATGGCCGCTCCGAGCGAGACCGCCGAGATCCAGAGGTGCTCGAAGAGGCGAATGGGGATCCCGTCGCGACCGCTCCACGTGGCGGGGCTGGCGAACCATGCGGCGACCTCACCGACGAACTCCATCAGGTGCCCGCCCGCCGTCGCGCCCATGGCGTCAGCAGGCGCTGGACCGCAAGGAGCCCCGCGTCGACCACGACGGCGAGCCCCACGGCGACCACGATTCCCGTGAGCGTCGCCGTCAGCCCGAACGAGCCGCGATTCACGCCGATCGTCACGATGAGATAGCCGAGCCCGCCGAGCCCGATGAGCGCCGTGACGGTCACGAGCCCGATGGTGGTGACCGCGGCGATGCGGAGGCCGGCGACGATCACCGGCATGGCCATCGGAAGCTCGACGCGGAGCAGCCGCTGGCCGCGGGTGTACCCCATGCCGGTCGCTGCCTCGATCGCGTCGTCCGGGACCCCGCGCAGCCCCTCGACGATGTTGCGGGTCAGGATGAGCAGGGTGTAGCTCACCAGCGCGATCTCAGCCGTGAGGACGGTCCCGAGCCCCGTGATCGGAGTGAGCAGCGCGAACAGGGCGAGCGACGGGATGGCGTACAGGATGCCGGTGGCCCCGATCACCGGCCCGTAGAGGCGCGGCCGGTCACGAATGAGCAGGGCGAGGGCGAACGAGATGACGAGGCCGATGCCGATGGCGATGGCACTCAGGTAGAGGTGCTCGACCAGGAGCTCGCCGATGCGATCCAGGTTCTCGACCACCCAGCCGAGGTCGAACCTCATGACGCCGCGGGAGCCTTCTCGCCGACCCGCTGGAGCTCGCCGTCCGCGCCCTGAACGGGGGCGCGCAGTCGGTCTCCGATGGCGTCGACGCTCACCAGGCCGAGGACGCGATCTCGGTCGTCGACGACGACCCCCAGCTGCACGCTCGAGGCGAGCAGCCCGGAGAGGGCGTCGCGCAGCGTCGTCTCCGGCTGCACCGTCGGCGCGCCGGGCGTCGCGGCACCGGGTTCGATCGGCCCGCCGCCCGCGATGTCGTGCCGGTCGATCCACCCGAGCGGACGCCGATCGCCGTCCACCAGAAGCGCGTACTCGAGCCCCTCCATGTCGCCGAGGCGGCGCCGGACCTCGGCCCGGTCCTCTCCGGCACGCACGAGGACGGGCTCGATGGTCTCGAGGTCCCGAACGCGCGCAAGGGACAGGCGCTTCAGCCCCCGATCCGCGCCGACGAAGCGCTCGACGAACTCGGACGCCGGGTTCGCCAGGATGGCGGCCGGGCTGTCGTACTGCGCCAGGATCCCGCCCCGCTGGAGGATGGCGATGCGGTCGCCCATCTTGATCGCCTCGTCGACGTCGTGGGTGACGAAGATGATCGTCTTGCGGACGCGCTCCTGGAGCCGGAGGAACTCGTTCTGCAGCCGCTCGCGGCGGATCGGGTCGACCGCGCCGAACGGCTCGTCCATGAGCATCACGGGTGGGTCGGCCGCCAGGGCGCGGGCGACGCCCACCCGTTGGCGCTCGCCGCCCGACAGCTCGTTCGGGTACCGGTCGCGGTACGCCGCCGCCTCCAGTCCCACCAGCTCCAGCAGCTCCTCGGTCCGCTGGCGGATACGCTCGCGGTCCCAGCCGAGCAGGTTCGGCACGACGCCGACGTTCGCGCCGACCGTCAGGTGCGGGAAGAGGCCGACCTGCTGGATCACGTAGCCGATGCGGCGCCGCAGCTCCGTCGCCGGCAGGCTCATGACGTCCTTCCCGTCGATCGTGATGCGCCCGGCGGTCGGCTCAATGAGCCGGTTCACCATCTTCATGGACGTCGTCTTCCCACAGCCCGAGGGGCCCACCAGGACGCAGATCTCTCCTGCCGGAACCTCCAGCGTCAGGTCGGTGACGGCGGGCGACTGCGCGCCGGGATAGCGCTTCGTCACCTGCTCGAAGGCGACGATGGCGCCGGCGGCATCCTGCATTCGGCCATGATAGGGGCGCTTCGTCAGGGGTCGACCAGCGCCCAGATGCGCGGCCCGGCCTCGTACACCAGGCTGAACTCGTCGGAGGTCGCGAAGTCGACCGGCCCCGGACACGGCTGCGGACGGCCGCCGTCGATCACGTGCGTGGCCCCATGGTGTCGCATCAGGTCGGCGGAACGGGCCGGGTCGCCGCCGCAGTAGATCCTCTCGACGTCGGCGATCCGCTGGTCGGGGTCGAAGCCGAGGTTGGCGATGTACGGCCCGAAGGTTGTCAGCCGCTTTCGTCCCGCCGCGTCGGTCAGCGAGTTCACCCAGCCATCGGTGACGAACACGGAGGCCGGCGGCGTGTTGGCCGCGATCCAGCGTGCCGCCGCGAGGTCGGTATTGGAGATCGCCTGGCTTGCCGACGTGGCGGTCCACGCTGACACGAGGAGGGGCGAGGGCACGCTGAGGGCCAGGACAGCCACGACCGCGGGCATCGGCCAGCGGCGAATCAGCCACGCAGCCGCGATCGCCACCCCGATCCACATCGCCTGGAAGTACTTGTTCATGTCGAAGTCGACCGTGCTCACCTGGACCACGTTGGGAAGGGCGAAGAGGCCGACGATCCAGGCCGCGAGGAACGCCCGTCGCCCCAGCCGGCGCGACGCGAGCGCAACGAGAGCCAGGACGAACGGTACCCCGAGGTTGGTCAGGTAGAAGAACGCCACCGCCAGCGGCCCGTCGTCTCGCGGCGAGGAAGGCCAGAGCGCGACCAGCTGCAGTGCGCCAGAGCCGCTCGCCTGCGTGGCGATGGCGACGGCGAACGGGACCGCGAGGAGGTACGGCGCGAGCAGCATCGCGGCATTGCGGGGCGCGTCGCTGTCCCGGAGGCGCCCCCCGATCACCACCCACGCCAGCGCGATGAGCGGGAAGGCGGGGAGGAAGAAGAAGTGGAAGGGGGCGAGCAGCGCACCGAGGAGGCCGGCCGTGGCCAGCACCGCCGGGCGATCGCGCCAGCCGGCGGCGCGGTCCCGAGCGGTCGGCAGGGCAGCGACGAGCAGCAGGATCGCGCCGACCAGCATCGGGAGGCCGGCGGTCGTTGCCCGATGTGCCAGCAGCCCGGTGCCCATCACCGACGGGATCCGGAAGTACGGCCATTCGGTCAGCCACTGGTTGTCGTAGCTCGTGCGGCTGATGAGCTCCATCGGGTCGCCCAGGCCGGTGGCCACGTCGCCGATCAGCCGGATGTAGCCCAGGCCGCCGGCGAACACCGCCAGCGCGGCGGCGATCGCCGCCACACGTCGGGCGTCCACTCGGATCAGGCGGCGCGACAGCGAATAGACGAGCAGGGCCAGTGTCCCCGCGAGCAGCGCGGACTGGACGACCATCACCGGCGGCGAGAAGAGCAGCACGCTCTCCGCCAGGATCGCGGCGTGGAAGTCGGCGAACCAGTGGTAGACGAGCGGGGCTCCCGCGAAGTACGGGACCTCCGGTGGGAAGTTGCCCCCCGAGTTCAATGTCTCTGCGATGGACAGGTGCACGCCGAAGTCGGACCAGTTCGTCCCACCTGAAATGACACCGGATGGCGTCTCCCGCCAGAGGCCGAGGGCCAGCGTGACACCCACGACCAGCGCAGCCGCGCCCGCCACGACGAGCCCCGGAGCGGCCCGCGCGAAGGACCGCGGCGGCGGCGGGCGGAGGCCGCTCCAGGCCCCGATCACGATCGGCGCGGCCAGAAGGCCGGCCACCGCGAACACCGTGAGACGGGTGTACCCGCCCGCAAGGTGGCTGACCCAGTAGACGAGATGCGTCGAGATGGCGACGGAGCACACGACGGCGAGGCCGAGCCGGCCCGCCGCATCGATGCGCGGCTGCACTGCGGCGAGCAGGCCCCACCCCGGCACGACCAGGAGCATCGGCCAGACGACCACCGCAGATGCCAGCGGCACCAGCCACGCGACGCCCAGCGCACCGGAGACGGCGAGCAGGGCGAGTGCGGCGCGGGCGCGGGGGGTGCTCACGGCTGCGGATGATACGCGCGGACCGTAGACTCCCCCGACATGGCCACTCGAACCCCGGCGCTCGCGGTCAGCGGCGTCACCTTGGTGGTCACCCTCGCACTGCTGGTGATGGCCGACCTGACCGATCCGTTCGACCACGCGGTCATCGGCGCCGTCCGGGAGCCGGCGCTGTTCGACATCCTCTCGTTCCTGCGACCCGTGACGGAGCTGGGATCGACAACCGCCATCACCGCCGTCGCCGCCGTCACCTTCGCGGTCGGTGCGTTGATCGGGCCGTGGCGGCACGGGGCGCTCGGAGCGCTGACCATCGGCGCCGCCTCGCTCGGTCTGACGATCGCGAAGCGAGCCGTGGCCCGGGAGCGGCCCGACCTCCTGGATCCCCTCATCGTCGAGCACGGCTTCAGCTTTCCTTCGGGCCATGCGACGTTGTCGATGACCGCCTACGGGGTGCTCGCCGTCATCGTGGCGAGATCCCGGCTGCCGGTCGGCCTGCGCATCGGGCTCATCGGTGCCGTGGGCGTACTGGTCTTCCTCATCGGCGTGTCACGCATCTGGATCGGCGTGCACTACCCGACCGACGTGCTCGCCGGCTGGACGACCGGGGCCGTCGTCGTGCTGGCCTTCGCCGCCCTTACCCGCCGTGTGTCGACGGCGCCAGCTGCGGTAGCGGTTGACGCGGATCCAGCAGAGCCACGATCCGATCGACCTGCTGCTGGCTGAGGACCGGCCCGGCGGTCATCTGCGGGGCAATTCGCTCGACCTCCCGCTCCACCACGATGCCGATCGGATCGGCGGCGACGGCCTCGACCGACATGTCCGACGGCGGAACGAGCACCGCGCGGACCTCGCTGCGCAGCCCGGCCCGTTCCAGGTAGAGCGTCAGCCGCCGGGCGGCAAGCCGGGCGTCGGTGATCGGTCGAGGGTCCCACGGCACCCAGGAGTCGGTCGAGCGGTTCCACCGATACCAGTGCCCGTTTCGGCGCGCGAAACGGCCGCGCTCACCGGCGATGGTGAGCGTCCAGGTGCCGCCCGGGCCCACGACGACCGCGTCGATCGGCTCGCCGCCCCCGACGCCGACCCGCCGAAACCAGTGCCAGTCGTCGTCCAGGCGGCGGGCGAAGCCGTCGGCCAGCGGGTCACGGCCGCCGAGGTTGAGCAACCCACCGCGGTTCGACCTCGAGCTCGGATGACGGATCATGGCAGCCTCGTTGAATGTGTCGTCCGGCCGTCGGATGGGCACGGTCGAGTGTAGCGCGCGACCCGCCGCGCCGGCAGGCGGCCGAGGGTCCAGGACGTATCATCTCGACCATGGCGGCAGATCACTCCTCGCTCGAGACCTCCGTCCGGACCCTGCTTGCCGAGATCGGGGAGGACCCGGGCCGGGAAGGCCTGGCACGCACGCCCGAACGCGTGCGGCGCATGTACGACGAGCTGACGGCGGGGTACCACGTGGATCCGGACGCGCTCATCAACGGGGCGTGTTTCAGCGTCGACTACGACGAGATGGTGGTGGTCCGCGACATCGAGTTCTTCAGCCTGTGCGAGCACCACCTGCTGCCGTTCATCGGCAAAGCGCATGTGGGCTACCTGCCGAAGGGGCGGGTGCTCGGCCTCTCGAAGATCCCGCGGATCGTCGACATGTATGCGCAACGCCTCCAGGTGCAGGAGCGGCTGACCGTCCAGGTGGCGGACTTCCTGATGGAACGGCTCGAGCCGAAGGGCGTGGGCTGCGTGATCGAGGCGACGCACCTCTGCACCATGATGCGCGGCGTGAAGAAGCAGGAGGCGACGATGGTCACCTCCAGCATGGTCGGAACGTTCCGCCGCGACGCCAGGACCCGTGCCGAGTTCATGGGGCTCATCGGTAAACTCGGCGGCACATGAGCACCGATACGCCGATTCGCATCCTCATCGCCAAGCCGGGGCTCGACGGACACGATCGTGGCGCGAAGGTGCTCGCACGCGGGCTGCGGGACGAGGGCTTCGAGGTGATCTACACGGGCCTGCGGCAGACGCCCGAGATGATCGCTGACGCCGCGGAGCAGGAGGACGTCGACGTGGTCGGACTCTCCATCCTGTCCGGGGCCCACATGGCCCTGCTGCCGCGCACCGTGGCCCTCCTCCGCGAGCGGGGCATGGATGACGTCCTGGTCGCCGCCGGCGGCATCATTCCCGACGCGGACGTGACGAAGCTCAAGGAGGTCGGCGTGGCCGAGATCTTCGGCCCCGGGACGAGCATCGGCGAGATCGCACGCTACTTTCGCGAGCACGTCCGGCGCGGTGCCTGACGCAGCCGTCGCCCAGCTGGCGACCGGCGAGCGACGACCGCTTGCGCGCCTCCTCACCCGCATCGAGAACGGAGACCCATCGGTCCGTTCGATCCTCGCCGAGCTGTTCGCATCCGGGCGCGGCGCCCACGTCGTCGGCATCACGGGCCCCCCTGGGAGCGGCAAGTCCACGCTCGTCAACGCGCTGATCGGGGAGTGGAGGCGCCGCGGCAGGCGAGTCGGGATCCTGGCGGTCGACCCGAGCTCGCCCTACACCCGCGGGGCCATCCTGGGCGATCGGATTCGGATGATGGAGCACGCGGCCGATCCCGACGTGTTCATGCGCTCCATGGCGTCCCGTGGCGAGCTCGGGGGCGTCGCGGCCACCACCTGGATCGCCGCGGCGGCGCTCGACGCGGCCGGCTTCGACCCGGTGCTGATCGAGACGGTCGGGGCCGGGCAGTCGGAGGTCGAGGTCGCACGCCTGGCCGAGACGACGGTCGTCGTGGAGGTGCCGGAGATGGGCGACGAGGTGCAGGCGATCAAGGCGGGCCTGCTCGAGGTCGCGGATCTCATCGCGGTGAACAAGGGTGACCGGCCGGGCGCCGATCGGGCCGCTCGCCAGCTGCGCGCGATGCTCTCGACCGCCGGCGGCAGGGTGGCGCGCACGCCGCCCCCGGTGATGGTCACCACTGCCACCACCGGGGAGGGGGTCCCTGTGCTGGCCGATGCCATCGAGAAGCACCGCGAAGCCGCGCGCCAGCCGATCGCCGCCCACGACCGCGCGGCTCACCAGGTCCGCCGTGCCATGGCCGAGCTCGTGGTGAGCCGGGCCGCGGAGCGTCCCGACTGGGACTCCATCCTCGACGCGGTCGCCGGGCGGGACCTGGATCCACTCACCGCCGCGGAACGCCTGCTGGACGGCTAGCGTCGCGCCGGTGGGCCTGCGCGGGACGATAGGGCAACCGAATCGCAACCCGCGCTGGTACGCTTCCGACCCTATGAGCATCGAGCGGGTCTTCGTCATCGGCGCCGGCCTGATGGGCCATGGCATCGCCCAGGTGAGCGCCGCCGCCGGAAAGCAGGTGACCCTGTCCGACCGAACCACCGAATTGGCGGAGAAGGGGCACGCCCGCATCGGCGCCAACCTGAAGCGCCAGGTGGACAAGGGCAAGCTGGGGCAGGCGACCGCGGACGAGATCCTGGCGCGCGTGGCTGCGGCGGAGGGCACGGACGGAGCCGCGGGTCACCACCTCGTGATCGAGGCGGTCTTCGAGGACGAGGGCGTGAAGCGTGAGACGTGGGCGGCACTCACCGGCGCCGCCGATGCGGACGCGATCTTCGCCAGCAACACCAGCTCGATCAGCATCACCGCGCTGGCCACGGCGACCGACCGGCCCGAGCGGTTCATCGGCCTGCACTTCTTCAGCCCCGTGCCGGTCATGGGCCTCATCGAGATCATTCGCGGCCTGGAGACCGACGATGCGACCTACGCCGCCTGCAGGGCCTTCGCCGAGGACGTGGGCAAGACGGTCATCGAGTCGCGGGACATGCCCGGCTTCCTCGTGAACCGCATGCTCGGACCGTTCATCAACGAGGCGGTGTTCGCGCTCATGGAGTCGACGGGTTCTGCGGAGGACATCGACACCGGGGCGAAGCTTGGCCTCAACCATCCGATGGGACCGCTGGAGCTGAGCGACTTCATCGGCAACGACGTGATGCTCAACGTGATGGACGTGCTCCACCGCGGCTTCGGCGACCCGAAGTTCCGCGCGGCACCGCTCCTGCGACAGATGGTGACCGCCGGCCACCTCGGGCGAAAGGCGGGCCGAGGCTTCTACCGCTACGACGAGCAGGGCAACCGGATCCCATCGTGACCGTGCTGTCGGCGCCGACCCGCGACCCGTTCGAGCTGAGCGAGGAGGAGCGTGCCGTGCGCGACACGGTCCGGGACTGGGCGCAGCGGGAGGTGGCCCCGGGTGCAGCGGTCCGTGACGAGGAGGAGCGATACGACATCGACCTCTTCCACCGGGCCGGTGAGCTTGGCATCGCCGGGCTCCCGTATCCGGAGGCGTACGGCGGGGCGGAGCTGGGGACCTTCGCCTGGGCGCTGGCCGTCGAGGAGATCGCGGCGGCGGACATGGGCCTCGCGGTGAGCCTCAGCGTTCACATCCTGAGCCAGCTCTGCATCTTCGCCAACGGCACCGATGAGCAGAAGCGCCGCTACCTCCCGCCGATGACCGCCGGCCGCGAGCTGGGCGCCTTTGCGCTCACCGAGCCGCAGGCCGGATCGGATGCTGCCGCCCTCGCGCTGCTCGCCACGCGCGACGGTGACGACTACCTGCTGTCGGGGACCAAGATCTGGATCACCAACGCCGGCGACGCGGCGCGCTACGTCGTCTTCGCCACGGTGGACCGCGCCCGTGGCAAGAGCGGCATCACCGCCTTCGTGGTGGAGGCCGACACGCCGGGGTTCCGGCTCGGCTCCAAGGAGCGGAAGATGGGCATCCGCGGGACGAGTGCACGCGAGCTCGTGTTCGATGACGCGCGCATCCCGGCCGCCGGCCGGCTGGGGGACGAGGGCGAGGGGCTGCGAGTGGCGCTCGGGGCGCTCGGCCCGGGCCGCATCAGCATCGCGGCCGCCTGCACCGGCCTTGCTCGCAGCGCGCTGGAGCTGGCGGCGCGGCATGCGCTCGAGCGGCGGCAGTTCGGTCGCGCGATCGGCGACCAGGAGATCATCCAGTCGATGCTCGCCGAGATGGCGCTCAGCGTCGAGACGGCCCGCCTGCTGACATGGCGCGCCGCCCGCCTGCGGGACGCCGGCCGGTCGATCAACTCGGCCTCCAGCATGGCGAAGTGGCATGCATCGGACGTCGCCATGCGCGTTGCAACGGATGCGGTGCAGATCTACGGGGGCGCCGGATACTCGCGCGACAACCCGGTCGAGCGGCTCATGCGCGACGCCAAGGGCGCGCAGATCTACGAGGGCACCAACCAGATCCATCGGCTGATCGTGGCGCAGCAGCTGCTCGACGGCATCCGCCACGAGGCGTGAAGGTGACCAGGGAGCCACAGGAGAGGAACCCATGACGACCGTGCAGGCGACGACGCGGACACGGCAGATGGTTGCGCAGGGCGAGCCGCTCCACGTGCCGCCGCAGCGTGACGCCGCGAACCTGATCGACCTCGTGCACCGCGCGGTCGAGCGCCATCCCGATCGGGAGGCGATGCGCTGGAAGCCGACCAAGGCAAAGCGCGCGGACGCCGGCGCCGACGAGGGCGGCTGGGTGAGCCGCACCTACCGCGAGATGTGGGACTGGGTGACGGAGCTCTCGCTCGGGTTCGCGGACCTCGGCCTGGGGTCCGGCGACACCGCGTGCATCATCGGGCGCACCAGGCCGGAGTGGGTGATCGCCGACCTGGCCATGCTTGCCACCGGCGCCACGACGGCGCCGATCTACCCGCAGTCGGAGCCCGGCCAGGCGGCCTTCATCCTCAACAACGTGGCCGCCAAGCTCGTCGTCGTCGAGAACGCCCAGCAGGCCGCCAAGATCGACGGCATCCGCGACCAGGTGCCGACCCTGCAGCACGTCGTGACCATGGACCCCGCCGGCCGGTTCCCGGACGGCACGCTCACCTTCGAGGACGTGATGGCCAGGGCAGGGTCCGATCCGCTCGCCCGCCGCACCTGGCGCGAGGGATGGGAGGCCATCGGCCGCGACCAGATCGTGACCGTCATCCACACCTCCGGGACGACCGCGAACCCGAAGGGCGCGATGCTGAGCCACGGCAACATCCTGTTCAACTTCCAGGCCGTCAACCAGGTGATCGACCTGTCCGAGGAGGACACCTTCCTCTCCTGGCTGCCGCTCTCGCACATCTTCGAGCGCGTGGCCGGCGAGTTCCTTCCGCTCGGCCTGGGGGCGACGGTCGCCTACGCGGAGCCCCTCATCGAGCGCCTGGCACAGAACATGGCCGACGTGAAGCCCACGATCATGGCCGCCGTTCCGCGCTTCTACGAACGGGTCTACGGCCGGGTTCTCTCGACGGTCGAGGCCGGGTCGCCCAGCCGTCAAAAGATCTTCCATTGGGCAATGAGGCTGGGTGAGCAGAAGTACGCGAACCACCGGGCCGGGCGTGCGAATGCGCCATGGCTGACGGCGCAGCTGCGCCTGGCCGACGCGCTGGTGTTCAAGAAGATCCGCGCTCGCACCGGTGGCAACATCCGCTACCTCGTCTCCGGATCGGCCCCGCTGGCCCGGGAGGTGGGCGAGTTCTTCTACGGCATGGGGCTGCTCATCCTGGAGGGCTACGGCCTGACGGAGACGAGCCCGTTCGTGAGCATCAACCGACCGCACGACTTCCTGTTCGGAACGGTCGGCACGCCGGCGCCGTCCACCGAGGTGAAGATCGACGAGCTGACCGGGGAGATCTGCGTGCGCGGGCCGCAGATCATGCAGGGATACCTGAACAACGCCGAGGAGACCGCCAAGGCCGTGGACGCCGACGGCTGGTTCCACACCGGCGACGTCGGCGAGCTCGACGAGATCGGCCGCATCCGGATCACCGATCGGCTGAAGAACATCATCGTCCTGGGTAATGGCAAGAACGTCTCGCCGGGGCCGATGGAGGCGGCGCTGTCAACGTCGAAGTACATCGCCCAGGCGGTGATCCTCGGCGACAACCAGGCGTACACCGGCGCCCTCATTGCACCCGACTTCGAGGAGCTGGAGAAGTGGGCCGCGGCCAACGGCCTCACCGAGCTGCCGCCGGAGCAGCTGGTCGAGAGGAAGGAGGTTCATCGGCTGTTCGACGGCGAGGTGAAGCGCGCCCTCGACGGCTTCGCGGTCTACGAGCGGCCGCGCCGCACCGCCCTCCTTCCGCGCGCGCTGACCGAGGAGCACGGCGAGCTCACCCCGACCCTGAAGACGAAGATGCGCGTCGTGCAGGCGAACTGGGCCGACAAGATCGACTACCTCTTCGAGAAGGGCGGAGGGGGCGACTGACATGGGATGGCTCATCAGCGCCCTCATCGCGCTCCTGGTGCTGAGCGCCCTCGCCATCGTGTCGCCGGCCATCTTCGGGCCAGCCGTCGCGGGACTGGCGCCGCTCCTCATCGTCGTCGCGGTCATCGGCCTGGGCGCGGTCTGGTGGCGCGGCTCGCAGCGGCGGGTCGACCCCGGCGGCGAAGGCGAGGGCGACGAGGGTCAGCGAGAGCAGGAGCTCCGCGGAGAAGACGAACGCCCGGAGACCTAGAATGGGTCCATGCGTGATGTCTTCATCCTCTCGGCTGCCCGGACGCCGATCGGGAAGTTCGGCGGCGGGCTTTCCACGACCCCGGCGGTCGAACTGGGCGCCATCGCGGTCCGCGCCGCCGTGGAGCGCTCGGGCATCGACCCAGCCAGCGTGGACGAGGCGATCCTTGGCCAGGTCCTCCAGGCAGGAGCCGGGCAGGCTCCGGCCCGCCAGGCGGCCCTGAAGGCAGGGCTCCCGGACGGCGTCTCGGCCACGACCATCAACAAGGTCTGCGGGTCCGGCCTCAAGGCGGTGATGCTCGGGGCGGCCGCCATCCGGGCCGGGGACGCGGAGCGCATCGTGGCCGGCGGCATGGAGAACATGAACCTCGCCCCGTACCTGCTGCCGCAGGGCCGCACCGGCTACCGGCTCGGCAACGGCACCGTCGTCGACTCGACCGTCCACGACGGGCTGTGGTGTTCGACGTGCGACGTGCACATGGGCATGCACGCGGAGGCGGTGGCGGCCAAGCACAAGGTCAGCCGCGAGGCCCAGGACGAGTTCGCGCTCCGGTCTCATCAACGAGCCATTGCCGCCCAGGAGGCCGGCCGCTTCGACGCCGAGATCGTCCCGGTCACCGTCCGCGGCAAGAAGTCGGACACGGTGATCAGCGCCGACGAGGCACCGCGTTCGGACACGACCCTGGATGCCCTTGCCCGGTTGAATCCGGCGTTCCAGCCGGACGGCGGCTCCGTGACCGCCGGCAACGCGCCCGGCATCACCGATGGAGCCGCGGCGCTCGTCATCGCGTCGGAGGAGGCGCTCGACGGTGCGCAGCCGATGGCCCGCATCACCGGCTACGCCCAGGCCGACGTCGCCCCGGAATGGCTCTTCGAGGCGCCGATCCACGGCGTGCGCCGCCTGATGGAGAAGGTCGGCGGGTCCGTGGACGACTTCGAGCTGATCGAGATCAACGAGGCGTTCGCATCCCAGGTGCTCGCCGATGGAAACGAGCTGGGCTTCGACTGGGACCGCGTCAACGTCAACGGCGGCGCCATCGCGCTCGGCCACCCGATCGGCGCCTCAGGCGCTCGGGTGCTCACCACGCTGCTCCACGAGCTTCGCCGACGCGGCGGAGGCAAGGGCCTTGCAACCCTGTGCCTGGGAGGCGGGGGAGCCGTGGCCATGTCGATCGAGACCGTCTGACCGGGGCGGCCAACCCGCGGTGCCGCGCCGGGCGCCTGCGGTAGAATCGGCAACCGTCACCGCGATCCGGCCTGCTTCCGCCTTTCATCACCCCACGGTGCGTAGAGGCGCCGCGACCGCCAGCGAATACAGGAGGCACTCAGCGCACCTGATGGCCAGTCACAACCCGGTGGCGGAGGCTCCGAACATCTGGGCCGTCGCCCAGTCCCAGTTCGATCATGCCGCCGACAAGCTCGACCTCGACGACGGCATGCGGCGCGTGCTGCGGGTCCCGCAGCGGGAGCTGACGGTCAACTTCCCGGTCACCATGGACGACGGCAGCGTGCAGGTCTTCACTGGCCACCGCGTTCAGCACAACGTGAGCCGCGGGCCGGGGAAGGGGGGCATCCGCTACCACCAGGACGTGACGATCGACGAGGTCCGCGCCCTCGCGATGTGGATGAGCTGGAAGTGCGCGGTGGTGAACATCCCGTACGGTGGTGCCAAGGGCGGGGTCATCGTCGATCCCAAGAAACTGTCGATCCGCGAGGTGGAGGGCTTGACGCGCCGATTCACCACCGAGCTGAGCCCGCTCATCGGCCCTGAGCGCGACATCCCGGCTCCCGACGTGAACACCAATGCCCAGACCATGGCCTGGATCATGGACACCTATTCGATGCACCACGGCTACACGATCCCCGGCGTGGTGACGGGCAAGCCGATCTCGGTCGGAGGATCCCTGGGGCGCAACGAGGCGACCGCGCGCGGCGCGGTGTTCACCCTGCAGCAGTGGGCGAAGGCCAAGGGCGAGCCGCTGGTCGGAGCACGCGTCGTGATCCAGGGCTATGGGAACGCCGGAAGCATCGCCGCCACCCTCCTGGCCGACGAGGGTGCGCGGATCGTCGCCGTCAGCGACTCGACGGGCGGCATCCACAACGCCGCCGGACTCGACCCCGCCAAGGTCAGCGCCTGGAAGCGCGAGCACGGGACGGTGGTTGGCTTCCCCGGGTCGACGGAGGTGACGAACCAGGCGATCCTCGAGATCGAGTGCGACATCCTGGTGCCGGCCGCCCTCGAGAACCAGATCACGAAGCACAACGCGACCCGAATCCAGGCGAAGGTCGTCGCCGAGGCGGCGAACGGGCCGACGACCCCGGACGCGGACGAGATCCTGTACGACCGCGGCGTCTTCCTCATCCCGGACATCCTCTGCAACGCCGGGGGCGTGACGGTCTCCTACTTCGAGTGGGTGCAGGACATGCAGAGCTTCTTCTGGACCGAGGAGCGCATCAACCAGAGCCTCAAGGAGATCATGGACCGCGCCTTCGAGGCGGTCCACGCCATGAGCGACCGCCACGAGGTCGACATGCGCACGGCGGCCTACATGGTTGCCGTCGCCCGCGTGGCCGAGGCCACGACCCTCCGCGGGCTCTACCCCTAGCCCATGCTCGACCACGAAGAGCGGTTCCTGTTCCGGGAGGAGATCCAGAACCTGGCGACGGCGCTGGCCGACCCCAGCCAGCTGGACAACGTCGAGGACCTGCTGGCCGAGGTCACGACCAGCCCCCGCTTCGACGCCGATGTCTTCACCCTCGAGCGTTCGCTGCAGGTGATGCTGGGCGCGCGGGCGGGGTCCACGCTGGTCGGCATCCTGACGGTTGACCGCGGCGTCTTCGAGGAGCTGGGGGAGATGGGCCTGCCGCCGGATGTCCAGGAGCGGCTCGTCAGCTGGCGCGCGCGCTTCGGGCTCGTGATCGACAATGCCCTGAACTTCCTCAACAACCCCGACGGCATCCAGGGCCACAACTTCGGGACGCAGGTGTCGCACACCGACTCCGGCCTGACGCTCCAGGGCCGCCTCACGCTGGTGCGATACAACAACGAGCCGCAGTTCTTCATCGCCGATGCCGACGTCCTGCTCAGCGTGGCGGCGGACATGCTGGAGCGTCTCGGGGAGCACCTCCAGCCTGAGATGGTCGACGCGGAGCTCATCGGCCGCCTGCGAGAGGGCGTCGAGCTCGTCGAGCGGCGGTCGAAGCCGCGCCCCTGAGCCGGGCGACATGGGCCGCGCATCGCGCCCGCGGCGCGTCTTCCTGGCAGCCACCGGGCAGAATCGCGGCAAGACGACCACCAGCCTGGGGCTGCTGGCCGCGATCCGGGAACGAGGCCTGCGCCTGGGCTTCGTGAAGCCCGTGGGCCAGCGCTATCTCGTGGTGGACGGCACGCGGGCCGATGAGGACGCCGTGCTCATGAGCGAGGTGTTCGGCCTCCGGGACGCGCTCAACGACATGAGCCCCGTGACCCTGCCCCGGCACTTCACGACCGACTACGTCCTGGGCAGGGTGCGGGACGATCTTTCCGCCCAGGTCGGAGCCGCCTTCGACCGCGTGGCGCTGAACAAGGACGTGGTCGTCGTCGAAGGGACCGGGCACGCGGGCGTCGGCGCGGTGGTCGGACTGTCGAACGCCGCCGCGGCCGCCATGCTCGAGGCCGGCGTGATCATCGTGAGCGAGGGCGGCATCGGGCGCCCCATCGACGAGATTGTGCTCAACCGGTCACTGTTCGCGGCGCACGACGTGCGGGTGATCGGCGCGGTCGTGAACAAGGTCGACGTCGAGTCGCACCCGGACCTGCCCCAGGTGCTCGCCCGCGGCCTCGGGCAGCACGGGATCGAGCTGCTGGGCTGCATCCCGTACTCCGAGCTGCTCGCCAACCCCTCGCTCGACCTCATCGACACCCATCTGGAGGGCGAGCGGCTGGCCGGTGCGGCGACGCCGGGCCGGACCATCGGCCGTCTCGCCATCGGCGCGATGCAGGCCGGTCATGCGATGGAGCTGATGCGCGATCGCACGCTCCTGATCACCCCCGGTGACCGGGACGACGTGATCCGGGCCGCGATCGAGCTCCACCGCCGTGACACCTCGAGGGTGATCGGCCTGGTGCTGACCGGCGGATTCCGCCCAGAGGCTGACCTGGTCGCGGAACTGCGGGCGGCGGAGCTGTACACCTACCTGGTGGAAACCGACACGTACCGGACGGCACAGGCCGTGGACGAGATCCTCGTGAAGACGCATCCGTCGGACGTCGAAAAGATCGCCACGATCATCGAGCTGGTTGACCGCGCGCTCGACGTGGACGACATCCTTGCCCGGCTCTAGGGAGTGCGGTCGAGGAGAAGACGAAATGGGAGGCCGGACGTGGGCACTCGCCGGCCTCCCGGGCACCGGCGACGCGGTGCGGCCGTGGGCGGCCGCGCGTCGCAGTGACAGCCGGATCATACGGTGGGCGTGATCGACGGCACTAGTACTTTGGAGGGCGCGTCAGGCCACGTCCCAGGCGAGCGGCATGTTGTCGGTCAGCCGCGTCCGTCCGATCCAGACGGCGAGCAGCGCGAGCGCCGGCCCCGTGACCCGCTGCAGCTCCGCGAGGCTGGACGCGTCCGCGACGCTCACGTAGTCGATGCGGGCGCGCGGCTCGGTGGCCAGCGCGGACTGCATGCGCCAACGCAGCACCTCGGCTGAACGCTCCCCGGCGTCGTAGGCGTCCTTGGCCGCCGTGAGCGCCGCGTACAGGCAGGTGGCGGCGACCCGCTCCTCGATGCCCAGCGTCGCGTTGGCGCTCGAGATCGCCAGTCCGTCATCGTCGCGGAGGGTCGGGCACACGACCAGCTCGACGTTGAGGAACAGGTCGCGCAGCATCCTCCGCACGATGACCACCTGCTGCGCGTGCCGCTGCCCCAGGTACAGCCGGGCCGGCCCGACCAGGTTGACGAGCTTCAGCATCACCGTCGTCAGCCCGTCCAGGTGCCCCGGCCGGGAGGCGCCCTCCAGCTGGCGGGTCAGGCCCTCCACGGTCACCCGTGTCGTGTCGTCCGGCGGGTAGAGCGCTCCAGAGTCCGGCACGAAGGCGATGTCGGTGCGCGCGTGCTCGAGGAGCGCGAGGTCGCGAGCCTGGTCGCGCCGGCCCGTGGAAGGCTCGTCGAGCGACCGAAACGCGCCCGGGTTGAGGAAGCTCGACACCACCACGCAGCCGTTGTCGGCCCGTGCGCGCTCGACGAGCGACAGCTGGCCCGCGTGGAGCATGCCCATCGTCGGCACGAATCCCACGCTGTCGCCGGCGATGCGGCGGGCGAGGATGGCGGTCCGCAGCTCCTCGGTGCGATGGACGACGATCACGTGCCGCGGCGGCGGCGCGGCGACGAGGGTGTCGCGGCGTCGCGCGCATGCCGGTATCGGTCGCCGATGAGGTCCCAGAGCCGTTCCGCGACCTGCCGCTTCGGAAGCATCGGCCAGTCGGTCAGCGCGCCCTCGGCGCCGAACACCGTCACCTTGTTCTCGTCGGAGCCGATGGCGTCGAACGGCCCGCCCACCACATTGCCCACGATCAGGTCCAGCCCCTTGTCGCGCAGCTTCGCGGCCGCGTTCGCCTCGAGGTCGTTGGACTCGGCCGCGAAGCCGATGAGGAACGGGCGGACGTCGTCCGGCATCTCACCGACCTCTGCCACGATGTCCGGGTTTGGGACGAGCTCGATCTGGAGGTTCTCGCCGGATCGCTTGATCTTGCGCTGGCTCGCCCGTGCCGGCGCGAAGTCGGCGACCGCGGCCGCCATCACCAGGATGTCGGCCCCCGGCGCCGCGCGCAGGACCGCCTCGCGCATCGCCTGGGCGGTGGTGGCGTCGACGACGGTGACCCCGCGTGGCGCGGTGACGCTCATGGCTCCGGCGATGAGGGTGACCGATGCGCCGCGGTCGCGGGCAGACTCAGCGACGGCCGCTCCCATCTTGCCGCTGCTCCGGTTGCCGATGAAGCGCACGGGGTCGAGGGGCTCGCGTGTGCCTCCGGCGCTCACCACGACGTGGAGGCCCTCGAGGTCGCCCGACCGGGCGAAGAGATGCTCGACCGCTTCGACGATCGACGACGGCTCGGCCAGGCGCCCGATCCCGGTCAGCCCGGAGGCGAGCTCGCCGACTTCGGGTTCTACCAGCACGTAGCCGAACTCTCGGAGCGTGCCGACGTTGCGCTGCGTCGCCGGATGCGTCCACATGCCCGCATCCATGGCGGGCGCCACGATCACGGGGGCGCGGCTCGCGCAGGCGATGGCGGTCACGGCATCGCCGACCAATCCCGCCGCAAGCTCGCCGAGGAGGTTCGCGGTTGCGGGCGCCAGCACGATCGCATCGGCGGCCTCCGCGAGCTCGATGTGCGCGATCTGCTGATCGGCGTCCAGCTCGAAGACGTCATCCAGCACCGGGCGGTGCGTCAGGCTCTCGAAAGTCAGTGGCCCCACGAAGCGGGTGGCCGCCCCGGTCATCGCCACGTCCACCACCGCGCCGCGGTCGGCCAGCAGGCGGACGAGACTCACCGCCTTGTAGGCGGCGATGCTGCCGGAGACGCCGACGACGATCCGCCGCCCGGCGAGCGGGGCGTCAGGCTCGCTCATGAACCGGCCCGCACGGCGGCACGGTCACGCTCGCGGAGGGCGTGCCAGGCGTAGCGGACGCCGCGCAGCGTGAGGTCCGGCTCCACGGCGTCGATGCCCGGCACCTCGCGCAGCCATGGCTGATGGGTGTACCCGCCCGTCGCGACCACGGTGACCCGGGCACCTGCCGGGGAGCGCTCGACCAGCTCGCCTCGCAGCGAGGTGAGCAGGCCACTGACCAGGCCGACGTAGCCGAGGACCGCGCCCGACTGCATTGCATGCACCGTGTTCGTGCCGATGGCCGTTGGCGGCCGCCGCAGCTCGATGCGCGGCAGCTTGCTGGCGCGCCCCACGAGCGCCTCCAGGCTGAGGCCCATGCCGGGGGCGATCGCGCCCCCGACGTAGGCTCCCTCCGCGTCCACGAGGTCGAAGTTCGTGCTCGTGCCCAGGTCGATGACGATGGCCGGCCCGCCGAACTCCGTCCGCGCCGCCAACGCGTTGGCGAGCCGATCGGCGCCTGCCTCCGACGGGTGGTCGATTCGGATCCCCAGCACCCCGTCCAGGGACGTGGCATCGATGATCGCCGGCGCCACACCGATGCGCTCGGTGGCGAGCTGCTCCCACGTCTCGGTGAGCGGCGGCACCACGCTCGCCAGGGCGATCGCATCCAGCTGGTCGAGGCGATGGCCGTCGAGGGCGAGCAGCCCGGTCAGCATGGCGGCCACCTCGTCCGCGGTCGCGTTGGCACGTGTGATCGCGCGCCACGAACGCGCCAACCGGTCGTCCTCGAAGAGGCCGATCGTGACGTTGGTATTGCCGATGTCGGCCGCCAGCAGCTTCATGGCGGCCGTATCGTAGCAGCCGGTCCCCGGCGCTCCGGGCCCTGCCGACCCGGTGCTAGACTCGCCGACGATCCGCTACGAAGTGCCCGATGTCCGAGGCGCGCGCCAAGCTCTACATCAATACCGGCGTCGTGACGTCCCGGGGCGACATCTACAACATCCTTCGCCCCCTTCTGAAGCAGACGGTCAGCTACACCTACCACCGCGGCTCCAGGATCGAGTCGAGCGGGACCGGCTGGGTCGAGCGGATCGTGATCGACCACCCTGAGATCGCGTCCTATTTCACGCCGCTCGCCATCTGTCTGAACCTCGACTCCTTCGACTATCTCCAGTTCGACACGACCTCGGAGCAGCTGCTCGTCTACACGCTCGTCGTGGGCAACGAGCGCGTCGTCCTCGAATTCGCCTCGGCCGGGGCGCCTCGGCTCGGAACCGACCCGGACATCGCCGATGCGAGCTCCGCGCACGGGCGCCCGCTGCCGCGCAACGCGGACGAGCTCGCCCGCGACCTGCGCTTCATCCAGATGGAACTGCTGATGTCGGCCGAGACCGATACCGCGGACAGGGAGCGATCGGACGAGGACGAGGACCGCGCGTGACGGTCCGCCCCATCCGCGAGCGGCGTCCGGTCGACCCCCACGTGCGCACGGTGCTCTCCAACGGCCTGCGTGCCGTCACGCAGACCATGCCCGGCGCACGCTCCGCGAGCGTCGCGCTCTTCGTGCCGGTCGGCTCTCGTCACGAGGACGACCAGCACGCCGGCCTTTCCCACATCCTGGAGCACCTCGTCTTCAAGGGCACGCTCGGCCATCCGGAGGCCGGGGCCCTCTCGCAGCGAATCGAGGGCGTCGGGGGCAGCGTCAATGCCAGCACCGACCGTGAGCTGACGGTCTTCAGCGCCAAGGTCCCGGCCGCCCACCTCGACGTCGCGCTCGAGGCCGTGAGCGAGCTGGCGCTGCGGCCATTGCTGCGTGCCGCCGACCTGCGTGCCGAGAAGCCGGTCATCGTCGACGAGATCCGCATGTACGTCGATTCGCCCTCCGAGCACGTCTTCACGCTGTTCGACGAGATGCTCTATGGGCGGCATCCACTGGGACGGGAGATCGCCGGCACGATCGGTTCCGTGCGGCGCGCGACCCACCGATCGGTGGTCGACCACTGGCGAGCGGCGTACCGTCTCGACGGCATCGTGCTCGCGGCCGCCGGTGCCGTCCAGCACGATGTCGTGGCACGCCTCGCAGCCGGCTGGACCGTCGACGGTGGCGGGACCGACGGCACGCGCCCGCTGGCTCGTCCGCGCATCGGTGCACCGCCCACGGCCGCGCCGGCCGGGGCGCTGCGCGTGTCCTATCGGCGGCTCAGCCAGGGCAACCTCTGCCTGGGAATGCCGGCCGTGTCGCGCGACCACCCCGACCGGTGGGCCCTCGACCTCCTGGGGGCGGTGCTCGGCGACGGGATGGGGAGCCGGCTGTTCATGGAGCTGCGCGAGCGCAGGTCGCTGGTCTACGACGTCTCGACGTTCGGGGCGACGTACGCCGATGCGGGGGCGTTCGGGGTCCATGCGGGGTTCGACCCGGAGGACGCAGAGCGGGTGGTGGCCGCCATCCTCGAGCAGCTCGACCGGATCGCGACGGAACGCGTGAGCGCCGGCGAGCTCGACCGCGCCCGTGCCTACACCAAGGGCCGCATGGAGCTGCGCATGGAGGATTCCGGCGCGGTTGCCGGCTGGATCGGGACGGGCGAGAGCCTGCTGCCGCGGATCCTGACCGTCGACGAGGTGGTCGAGCGCCTCGACGCGGTGACGGTGGACGATCTGCTCCGGGTGGGCCGCGACTACCTGGCCCCCGACCGCGCCCGGCTGGCCGTGCTTGGACCGTTTCGGTCGCGGAGGCGCTTCGAGCGCCTGCTCCGCGCATGAGCGAGCAGCCGCCCGTCGCAGGCGATGACGAAGATGCCGAGCGGGAGCCACCGGCGGGGAAGCTGAGCGACGTCCAGGTCATCGACCTCGTGCCGGACGACCTGGGGTTGGCGCGGGCGCAGCTCGATGCCGGAAAGCCGGGGCTGGCGGAGGGGACCGTGCGGCGGCGGCTCGCGTGGCTCGAGGCGGACGGCGTCGGGCCGGATGACGAAGCGGACGCGCTCCGCACCCTGCTGGCCGAATCACTCTGGCGCCAGCGACGCCCGGCCGCGGCACGCCACGCGCTCGAGGGCGTGCGGCCGAGCAGCCCGCAACGGCGTCTGCCGATCGCGATGCTGATCGAGGCTGAGGCGCTTGCGGCGGCGGGCGAGCACGACCGGGCGACAGGGGCGATGGAGCGCGTGATCGCCTCGATCGGCGTCGAGGCCGCCTTCGACCTGCGGTCCGGCCTGGGCGGGAGGCTCGCATGGCCCGTCCCCCGGGAGCTTCAGCCTCCTCCGGCGCGCGCGGCAAGGGCGCCGTGGGGCGATCGACCGCCGGTGGTCGACGAGCCGTCGGAGGAGGTGCCGGTCGATGATGAGCGCATCGCGGCCGGCCGTGCCCGCATAGAGGAGGCTCGCGTCGCGTACGTTGCCGGCCAGCGTGGTCGCGGCGATGCCGAGATGTCGATCGCGGTGCGCCTGGATCCGACCCTGGCGGCCGATGGGGTGGCGATCCTGGAGCCCACCCTGGGCGGGCAGCCGCCCGCCGAGCGTCTGCTACTCTACGGCGACCTGCTCCGCGCCGCGGGACGCGAGGTCGAGGCAAACGAGGTCTACGACCGGGCCGCTGGCCAACGGGGCTGACACCGCCCCCACCCGAACCAGGAGCCTCACCTCGCCATGCAGCGCACCCTCGTCCTCGCCAAGCCCGACGCCGTCCAGCGGGGCCTCATCGGCGAGATCCTCGGCCGATTCGAGCGGAAGGGTCTGAAGGTCGTCGGCCTGCGGCTGCTGGCCGTGCCGCGCGAGATGGCCGAGGAGCACTACGCGGTCCACGCGGGGAAGCACTTCTACGATGGCCTCGTCGAGTTCATCACCTCCGGGCCCGTGGCCGCCTTCGCGCTCGAAGGGCCCGACGCGATCGCCGTCGTTCGACGGATGGTCGGCAGGACGATGCCGAACGAGGCGGATCCGGGGACGATTCGGGGCGATCTGGGAGTGAGCGGGCTGCGGAACCTCATTCACGCGTCCGACGCGCCCGAGACCGCGGAGGCGGAGCTCGCGCTGTGGTTCGGTTCGGAGGCGCTGGTCGACTACGGCCGCGAGATCGACGTCTGGATCGTCGTCGAGGAGCCGCCGCGGCCCTGAGCCGGCGTCAGCGCCCCGGCCGCCGCCACGAGTGGTCGCGGGCCGTCGTCCGCGGTCTCGAGCGTCGGGTAGTCCGGGCGCTCGACGATGCCGATCCGCTCGATCGGGAAGTAGCGCAGCCACGCGCGGCCGAGAACCAGGTCGTGCGCGATCGGTCCGAACGCCCGGGAGTCCTGGCTCTCGGGGCGGTTGTCGCCCATCACGAAGTACTCCTCCTCGCCGATGATCCACGTCAGAGGGCAGTCGGGGCGGGGGCAGGTGGTGGCGGCGGTCGAGCCGTCGACGTCGGTGACGACGTATGGCTCCTCGATGCGGACGGGGCTCTCCCCGGGACGCGTGACGAAGACCCGACCGTTCTCCAGCGTGACGGTGTCGCCCGGCATGCCGATGATGCGCTTGATGAACGGGATGCCATCCGCGGCCAATGCCGAGCCGGACGGCGGGTTGAAGACGATCACGTCACCGTAGTGATAGCCGTCGAAGCGGGTCGTCAGCTTGTCGATGAGGATGTACTCGCCGTTGACGATGGTGGGGGACATCGAACGCTGCTGCACCTCGAACGGCTGCGCCACGAAGTTGTGGATCACCAGGTAGATCACCAGCGTCAGGACCAAGGTCTCGACGACCTCGAACGCGCAGCCCAGGGCGCGGCGCGAACCGGCGCGCTCGCCGGGGGCGGGCGCGCCGGATGGTTCGGAGTCGTCCGGGAGATAGGTCATGTGGCCTGGCGTGCGGGGGACAGCGAGCGACAGGATAGCGCACCCCACCGCGTACACTCCGGCCACGCATGGGCACCCTGATCCTCGTCCGACACTCGATCACCGAGGCGTCCGCCGCGGGCCGCAACCTCGGCCAGCGCACCGATCTGCCGCTCACCGACGCGGGCGTCGCGCTCGCGGAGCGGCTCGGCCGCGCGCTGGACGCGGAGCTGGCCGAGCTCCCGCACGACGAGCTGCGCATCGCCTCCAGCCCGGCCCGGCGCTGCCGGCAGACTGCCGCCGCGGTCGCCGCCGCCCTGGGCGTGCGCGACGACGCCGTTGAGGTCGAGCCCGGTCTGCTCGAGATCGATTACGGGGAGTGGGATGGCCTGACCACGGCCGAGGCGCACCAGCGGGACCCCGAGCTCCGGGCCGCCTACGAGGCTGACCCGTACGAGACGGCCTGTCCCGGTGGCGAGAGTGGTCGGGACGTGGCCGCTCGCGCGTTCGCGGTGCTTGGGCCGATCGAGGAGTGGCTGTCCGCCGACCGCGCGCGTTGCGCCGTGGTGGTCGCCCACAACCACGTGAACCGGGTCCGCCTGTGCGCGCTCTTCGGCTGGCCGATGCGGGAGTATCGCGAGCGCCTGACCCAGGATCCGGCCGGCTACAGCCTCATCGGCTTCGGCGGCCCCACCGCCGTCGTGCGGCGTCTGAACGCCGCCCCCTGAGCGTTGCCGGGGCGCATGAGCCTCGCATCCCTATAATCCGAGGTTCCGACTCCCCGTCAGCGCGCCCCGAAAGGTTCCATGTCCATCGAGCTCAACCAGCAGCTCCAGCCGGTCATGCAGGCGAAGGTCACGCCCAAGCAGATCGCCGCGAACTACATCCTGCAGATGAGCTCCGTCGAGCTTCAAGAGGCGATCGCGCAGGAGCTCGACGAGAACCCGGCCCTCGAGATGCAGGAGCTGCCAACCTGCCCGATCTGCGGCTCACCGATCGCCGGGAACTACTGCACCGAGTGCATGCCCCGCAAGAACGACGGAGAGGACCCTTCGCGGGTCAGCCCGGACGACCTGCCGGGCGACGGCCAGACCCGCCTGCGCGAGGAGGACGACGAGTTCGACCCGATCGCCCGCGCCGAGGCGGACTTCACGCTGGAGGATCACCTCACCTGGAACCTCCACGCGCAGCTGCCGTCGAGGTTGCATCCGGTGGCCGACCACGTGATCGGGGCGCTCGACTCCAACGGCTTCCTCACCCAGTCGGATGCCGACATCGCCGAGGCCACCGGAGTCTCGCCGGAGGACGTGGAGCAGGTGCTCGCGGCCATGAAGGGACTGGAGCCCATCGGCATCGGCTCGCGCTCCATCACCGAGTCGCTGCTGGCCCAGATCGAGTACCTGCGTGACCTGGACGACGTGGAGGTCCCGCCGTTCGCCGAGCTGGTCGTCGGGCAGCATCTCGCGGACCTCGGGGAGCGTCGCTTCCGTGAGGTGGCAGCCGCCGTGGGCGCCACGCAGCGCGACGTCATCGCGGTGTGGGAGTTCGTGAAGGGCAACCTCAACCCGTATCCGACCGCCGCCTTCACCGCCGCCGTGAGCGGCGAAGGCTCACGTTCGATCATCCGCCCCGACGTCCTCATCCGCGCGATCGACGGCGAGCTGCTGGTCGAGGTCGTGGAATCCCGCCGCTTCAGCCTCCACGTGGCGCCCATCTACTCGAGCCTGTCGGCGAAGCTGCGCAGCGACGACACGACCGAGGACGAGAAGCAGCACGTCAGGCAGTACGTGGGACGGGCGAAATTCTTCATCGACAACATCAACCGCCGCCGCGCGACCATCCAGCGCATCGCCGAGTGCCTGGTCGACCGACAGCGCGACTACCTGCTCCATGGTGTGCAGCACCTCGTCTCCCTCACCCGGGCCGAGGTCGGCGATGTCATCGGCATGCACGAGTCCACCGTCAGCCGTGCCACCGCCGAGAAGTACGTCATGATCCCGTCCGGCGAGGTCGTGCCCTTCAGCCACTTCTTCACCGCCTCGCTGGGAGTGAAGGACCAGATCAAGCGAATGATCGAGGCAGAGGATCCGAAGCACCCGCTGTCGGACCAGGAGATCGCCGATGCGCTCGGCGCCGAGGGGATCGCACTCGCCCGCAGGACCGTCGCGAAGTACCGCGACGAGCTCCAGATCCTTCCGGCTCGCCTCCGGCATCGCTGACCGGCGCCGATGCGCGCCGTCATCCTCCGCAGCCTGCTGGTCGTCGGGGTCGGAGCGGCCGTGCTGGCCGGCGTCCTCTACGTGGCGAGCACCGTGGACGCCCGACCGCCGGAGGTCCTCGGCATCTCCGTCACCCAGCCGGTCGCCGGTGACACCGAGCGGGCGCTGATCACCACCAGCGTGGAGGTCGCGTTCAGCGAGCCGGTCGCCGCCGGGTCCGCGGCCCAGGCGGTCACGCTCGATCCGCCAGTTGACGGGTCCGTCAGCTGGAGCGGGAGCACGCTGATCTTCACCCCGTCGGAGCCGCTCGAGCTCGAGACGGCGTACACCGTGACGGTCAGCGAGGGCGTCGTCGACGCAGCGGGCAATCGGATCGGCGAGCTCCCCACGCCCTTCGAGTTCGAGACCGCTGGCCGTCCGACGGTCGTGGAGGCGACGCCGGCGGATGGGTCCGTCGACGTGCCGCTCGAAGGACCCATCACCATCGAGTTCTCGACACTCATGGACACCGCCGCGGTCGAGAGCGGCCTGTCCCTGCGGCCCACGTTCCCGCACGAGATCCGCTGGAGCGGCGAGATGCTCGAGATCGTGCCGACCGATCCCCTGGAACCGAACCGGGACTACACGGTCTCCATCGGCGCCGACGTGGCCGATGTGGCCGGCGTGGCCGTCGGGGAGGAGCATCAGATCGGCTTCCGAACGATCGCGCCCGGGCTGGGCATGGAGGCCCTGGTGCCGGCCGATGGCATCGACGGGGTCGCGCCGGCCACGGCGATCGCGGTCGTCTTCGATCGCCCCGTGGACCCCGATTCGGTCGAGGGCAGCGACCTCGTCATCAGCCCCGCCGTGGCGGGGAGCCTGGACGTCGTCCCGTTGCCTGACGACCCAGCCGGCGAAGAGGGCGAGACGCGCATGGTTCGCTTCACGCCGTCGGGGCCGCTGCCGGCAAACACGACGTTCGACGTGGCCCTGGCGCCAGGCATCGCCAGCACGACCGGTGGCGGCCTGGCCGAGCCACTCGAGTGGAGCTTCACCACCGGCTCGCCGCCCAGCACCATCTCGAACCAGATCACCTTCCTGTCTGACCGGGCCGGGGTCGTGAACGTGTGGGTCATGAACCCGGACGGCACCGGCGAGCGACAGCTGTCCGCCGAGCTGTCACCGATCGTCGACTATGCCGTGGCTCCCGATGGCAGCTCGCTCGTGGTCGCGGATGGCCGCCACATCGTCTACCTGCGCGCGGATGGGAGTCAGCGCCGGGTGCTGACCGACGGCGCGCATCTCGAGTTCGACCCCGCCTATGCGCGGAACGGCCAGCGAGTGGTCTTCGGGCGCGCGGACGCCGCGTCCGGCGCCGGCCTCGGCCTCTGGGAGTGGGAGATCGGCACCGGCCGCCCGGAGGCGATCGATCTGCCGGACGACGCCCGCGCCACGCCCGGGCCCAGCGGTTCGCCATCCACCGCGGCGTCGTGGCTTCGGGCGCCCCGCTACGCGCCGGATGGGCAGGCGCTCGCCTTTGTCGACGCCGCCGGACAGATCGGCATCCTCGACCTGCGGGCGCAACGGATCACCCGCGTGCCGCTGGCAGCCGCTGGCCCGCCGGCGTGGCTGCCGGACAGCAGTGGAATCCTGATCCCGGGGAGCCCTGCCGGCGGCGACGCAACCGTGCCGGAGGTACCAGTCCACCCGCTCACACCGGGCGGGAATGACACCGTGTACCGAATCGGTCGCGGGGCGATCCGCGCCACCGAGGCCGGGCTGTCCCCCGGCTGGCAGGTCCTGAGCATCGCGGCCGACGGCACGGTTGCGTACGTCGATCGGGCGGGCGCGCTCGGCACCGCGGGCGGCCTCGGCGACGTGACCGATCCGACCGTCGTGACCGACGCGCGCGTGCTCGGTGCGGAATTCGCACCCGGCGAGGCGGCCATGGTCGTGGTGATCGCCGCCGAGGACGAGGCCACCGGCCGGGTCGAGCGGCTGGACCTCTCGACCGGCCGGCGGACCGCGCTCGCGCCGGACGGGTCACGCCCCAGGTGGCTGCCCTGACCGGCCGCCCGGATCGGGCGCTCCGTGCTAGAATCCGCGCGCCTCGCTGGCGGGTCTCCTGAGGAGTCCACCCCGCCGGCGTTTCGCGTGTGTTTCATATCGGTCTGAGCGTGCCCCGCTGTGCGGCCGCCGGCCTTCAACGGAGGATCCATGGAGCCCCAGCCCATCCTGTGGGTGATCCCACTCGCCGGCCTCGCGGCGGTTGCGTTCGCCATCTATCTCGCCTGGGACGTGCTTCGTGCCGACACCGGCACGCCCGCGATGCAGGACATCGCCGGCACGATCTACGAGGGCGCGGTCGCGTTCATTCGTCGCCAGTACCAGACGATCGGCCTGCTCGCCCTGGGCGGTGCCGTGGTCATCGGCCTGGTGATCACTGCGGTCGAAGGCCAGGACGTGGCGGAGACGGACATCTACGGGCTGGACCTGGGCATTCGGACGGGCATCGCGTTCCTGGTGGGCGCTGCCGCCTCCATGGCCTCGGGCATCATCGGCATGTTCATCAGCGTGAAGGCAAACCTGCGGACCGCTGCCGCCGCTCAGCACAGCCTCGTGCGGGCCGTCCAGGTCGCCATGCGCGGCGGCGCGGTGTCCGGCTTCCTCGTCGTCGCGCTGTCGCTGCTCGGCGTGTACGGCATCTTCGCCGCCTTCGGCGGGTTCACCAATCCCGAGGACGCCCCGTTCCTGATCGTGGGCTTCGGGTTCGGTGCGAGCTTCGTCGCGCTGTTCGCCCAGCTGGGCGGCGGCATCTACACCAAGGCGGCCGACGTCGGCGCCGATCTTGTCGGCAAGGTGGAGGCCGGCATTCCCGAGGACGACCCGCGCAACGCGGCGGTGGTCGCCGACCTCGTGGGCGACAACGTGGGCGACTGCGCCGGCCGCGGCGCGGACCTCTTCGAGTCGACCGCGGCCGAGAACATCGGCGCCATGATCCTGGGCGTCGCGGTCTGGCGGATCGCGACCGACCTCGGATGGCCGAATCCCGAGGCATGGATCTTCTTCCCGCTCGTGGTGCGCGCGTTCGGGCTGCTGGCCACGATCGTGGCGATGTTCTTCGTGCGTGGCCGCGAGGACGAGAACCCGATGAACATCCTGAACCGCGGGTACTGGGTGACGACCATCCTGTCGGTGGCCGGCCTGGCCCTCACGACCTACGTGATGATGAACACCGCGACCGACCTGCCGTCGAACGGCATCCCGGCCTGGGTCTGGTTCTTCGGCGCCGGCCTCGTGGGCCTGGCGACCAGCGTAGCCTTCGTGTACATCACCCAGTACTACACCGCCGGCACATTCCGCCCGGTTCGCGAGATCGCCGAGGCGAGCCGGACCGGTCCGGCCACGAACATCATCAGCGGCACGGCGGTCGGCTTCGAGACGACGGCGGTCACGGCGATCACGATCGCCATCGCCCTGTTCGCCAGCTTCGCGCTGGGCGCGCAGGCGGAGCTGATCAACACCAACGGCGACAACGTGGGCGGCATCTTCGGCACCGCGGTGGCGACCATGGGCATGCTGATGACCACGGCCTTCATCCTGGCCATGGACACCTTCGGGCCGATCACCGACAACGCCGGTGGCATCGCCGAGTTCAGCAAGGCCGATGCGCGGGCCCGCGAGATCACGGACCGCCTCGACGCGGTCGGTAACACGACGAAGGCCCTTACCAAGGGCTACGCCATCGCGTCCGCGTCGCTCGCCGCCTTCCTGCTGTTCAGCGCCTACATCGACAAGGTGAACCTGATCCAGGAGCGCCGTGACGGCCCCCTCATCGAGTCGGTGAACCTGGCCGACGTGAACGTGTTCATCGCCGCCTTGATCGGAGCGATGCTGGTGTACTTCTTCAGCAGCCTTGCGATCCGAGCGGTGGGCACCGCGGCGCAGTCGATCATCGTCGAGGTCCGTCGCCAGTTCCGCGAGATGCCGGGCATCATGGACTACACCCAGCGGCCCGACTATGCCCGCGTCGTCGACATCACGACACGGGCCGCGCTGCGGCAGATGATCCTGCCCGGCGTCGTGGCGGTCGCCACGCCGATCGTGGTTGGCCTGCTGCTGCGCCAGGAGGCCGTCGCCGGCCTGCTGATGGTGGGCACCATCTCCGGCGTCCTGCTGGCGACGGTGCTGAACAACGGCGGCGGCGCCTGGGACAACGCCAAGAAGTACATCGAGTCCGGCAACCTCAAGGACTCTGACGGCAATGTCTTGGGCAAGGGAAGCGACGCCCACGCGGCGGCGGTCGTCGGCGACACCGTCGGCGATCCGTTCAAGGACACCGCCGGCCCGTCGCTGCACGTCCTCGTGAAGCTGCTGGCCACGATCAGCCTGGTGCTCGCCCCGCTGTTCATCCGCTAGGACCCACCGGGCGCCGAAGGGCTGCGGCCCGTTCGGCGCCCGCAGGTGAGCCATGGACATCGTCATCCAGGCAGCGCTCGTGGGGCTCCTCCAGGGACTGACCGAGTTCATCCCGATCAGCTCGTCCGCGCACCTCGAGCTCGCCCCCTGGATCGCCGGCTGGGAGTCGGACCGCCTGGTGGGCAGCCTGGCCTTCGACGTCTTCCTCCATCTCGGCACGCTGGTCGCGCTGCTCGTCTACTTCTTCCGCGACTGGCTGCGCTACATCGGCGCGTGGTTCGCCAGCGTCGGGGAGCGGCGAATCGGCGGCGATCCGGACCGCCGCATCGCGTGGCTGCTGGTGCTGGCGACGATCCCGGCCGCGATCATCGGGTTCGCGCTGGAGGGCCTGATCGAGGACGCCTTCCACGGCGATAACGACGGCGCCCGGCTGGCCATCGCCGCCTTCCTCGTCGTGGGGGCGACCGCACTATGGCTCGCCGACCGGTTCGGGAGCCGTCGCCATGGCCTGGAGCAGCTCACGACGCGCAGCGCCGTCGCCATCGGCTTCAGCCAGGCGCTGGCGCTCCTGCCGGGCATCAGCCGCTCCGGCGCTACCATCACCGCCGGCCTGGCCCTGGGCCTCGATCGCGAATCGGCCGCGCGCTTCAGCTTCCTGCTGGCCACGCCAATCACGCTCGGGGCCGGCCTCTACGGCTCCCGCCGCCTCTTCGAGACGAGCCTCTCGAGTACCGAATGGCTGGCCATCGGGGTCGGCTTCGTCGTCGCCGCGCTCTCGGGGCTGGTGGCCATCGGGTTCCTGCTGGCGTGGCTTCGACGCCGCTCCGTGGCCGTGTTCAGCGCGTACCGCATCGCCTTCGCGGCCGTGATCGTGATCCTGGTGCTGGTGGGGCGCTGAGGACCAGTCACCTTTGACTTCATGCCGGGCCGGACCTACAATCTGGCGGCCGTCGGGCCGACCGCACGGCACCTGGCTCATACGGGGACAGCCAGCTTCAGGAGACGCCGCCACCGTGTCGACCGACCGAGGCGGGGCCTGGAGCATTTTTGTTATTCACCACTGCCGCGGTTCCCAGCGTTCGGCATCACCCGAGCCGGATACGCCTTCCAGAGGCACCGTTGGAGATGAGGGGGCCTGGACGAGCATGAACACGAAGCCTGTCTACCTGACCGCCGAAGGACTCGAGAAGCTCAAGGCGGAGCTCCACGAGCTGATCAGCGTCGACCGCCCGCGGGTCGCCGCTCGGATCCACGAGGCGAAGCTCGACGGCGACCTGAGCGAAAACGCCGAGTACGAGGATGCCAAGCAGGAGCAGTCGTTCCTCGAGGGACGGATCGCCACCCTGGAGCTCCAGCTGCGCAACGCGGCGGTGATCGAGAAGACGACGGGTGACGCCGTGGGGATCGGCTCGAAGGTCGTCATCAAGGGCGGCGAGGGCGAGGAGACCTTCACGATCGTCGGCTCCGCCGAGGCCGCGCCCCGCGAGGGCCGCATCAGCAACGAGTCGCCCGTCGGCGCCGCGCTCATGGGGCGCAAGAAGGGTGACCGCATCACGGTCCTGGCGCCGTCCGGCCCGATCGAGTACACGCTCGTCCGCGTGGGCTAGGAGCCGCCCCCGTGTTCTGGGCTGACGAGCTCGCGGCGTCGGCCACCGGCCGCCAGGTCATCAACGACTCGAAGACACCGTCGGGGACGGTGCACGTCGGCAGCCTCCGCGGCCCGGTGGTCGTCGACACGATCGCCCGAGCCCTGCGGGACGCCGGCCGGGAGGTCGAGCTGCGCTACGGGGTCGACGACCTCGACCCGATGGACGCCCAGGCGCTCCTGACCCCTGACGCCATCGAGCGTTCGATGGGCGTCCCGCTCGCGCACGTGCCGGACCCGGTCGGTGATTGCCACGCGTCCTACGCCCGGCACTTCGCCGGCGAGTTCATCGACACGTTCGACGGCCTTGGCATCCGCCCGGACACC
>JASLBU010000052.1 GCA_030146365.1 Candidatus Limnocylindria bacterium
CGGCATCGACATCCTGGTCAACAACGCCGCGTTCCAGATGAGCCACGAGACGCTGGACGAGGTGAGCGACGAGGAGTGGGACTACACCCTCGCGGTGAACCTGAGCGCGATGTTCACCCTCACCAAGGACGCCATCCCGCACATGCCGTCGGGCGGCTCGATCATCAACTCGTCGTCGGTGAACTCGGACAATCCCAGCCCGAACCTGGCGCCCTATGCGATGACCAAGGGCGCGATCGCCAACTTCACGGCGAGCATGGCGCAGATGTACGCGGAGAAGGGGATCCGGGCCAACAGCGTCGCCCCCGGCCCCATCTGGACGCCGCTCATCCCGGCCACGATGCCGCCGGAGAAGGTGGGCAGCTTCGGGAAGCAGGTGCCGATGGGCCGCGCCGGTCAGCCGGCCGAGCTGGCGCCGGTGTACGTGCTGCTGGCCAGTGACGAGGCGTCCTACGTGTCGGGCGCCCGGATCGCGGTGACCGGGGGCAACCCGATCCTCTGAACACGGATGATCAGGTTTCCTGATCGTTCTGGGTCCTCCCTCACCACCGGTGGTGAGGGAGGACCCTCGGTGATCAGGAGACCTGATCGTCCTGGGCTGTCAGAGGATGGGGTTGCCGCCCGTGACCGCGATGCGGGCGCCGGAGACGTACGACGCCTCGTCGCTCGCCAGCAGCACGTAGACCGGTGCCAGCTCGGCCGGCTGGCCCGCGCGGCCCATCGGCACCTGCTCGCCGAAGCTGCCGACCTTCTCCGGCGGCATCGTGGCCGGGATGAGCGGCGTCCAGACGGGGCCGGGGGCGACGCTGTTGGCCCGGATGCCCTAGTCCGCGTACATCAGCGCCATCCTCGCGGTGAAGTTCGCGATCGCGCCCTAGGTCATCGCGTAGGGCGCCAGCTCCGGGCTCGGCATGTCGGAGTTCACCGACGACGAGTTGATGATCGAGCCGCCCGAGGGCATGTGCGGGATGACGTCCTTCGTCAGGACGAACATCGCGGTCAGGTTGGTCGCGAGGGTGTAGTCCCACTCCTCGTCGGTGACCTCGTCCAGTGTCGGATGGGTCATCTGGAACGCGGCGTTGTTGACCAGGATGTCGACCTTGCCGAACGCCTCGACGGCCTTCGGGATGATCGTCTTGCAGTGCGCGCGGTCGGAGAGGTCGCCGGCGACCAGGACGCACGTCCGCCCGGCCTCCTCGACGTACTTCGCGGTGTCCTTGGCGTCCTCGTGCTCGTTCAGATAGTGGATGAGGACGTCGGCGCCCTCGCGCGCGAACGCGATGGCGACGGCCCGGCCGATGCCGCTGTCACCGCCGGTGATGACCGCCGCCTTGCCGGTCAGCCGGCCGGAGCCGCGGTAGCTCTCCTCCCCGTGGTCGGGCTTGGGGTCCATCTCCCCGAGCGTGCCGGGGACGTCCTGCTGCTGGGCGGGCTGGGACTCGGGGCGGGGCTCGGACAAGGGAGTCCTCCATCAATCGCGGCGTCGGTACGCACCCCGCCTACCCGGGCTCCGCGCGGCGGAACCGGGCCGCCCCGCCGGGAAGCGAACGGGCGTCGGGCACGCTGTCCCCCACGATGACCGCCACCGCCCCTCCCCTCCTCGACGACCCCGCCGACCTCAGCGCGCTCCGGGCGCGGGGCGCCGACCCCGACGAGCTGTTCAGCGCCTTCGCCGCGTGGGCGGAGTCCAACGGCACCGTGCTGTACCCCGCGCAGGAGGAGGCGCTGATCGAGCTGGTCAGCGGCGCCAACGTCGTCCTCGCCACGCCGACCGGCTCGGGCAAGTCCCTGGTGGCCACCGGCGCGCAGTACGCAGCGCTGGCGGCGGGACGGCGCAGCTACTACACCGCGCCGATCAAGGCGCTGGTCAGCGAGAAGTTCTTCGTCCTGTGCGGCGTCTTCGGCGCGGAGAACGTCGGCATGCTGACCGGGGACGCCGCGGTGAACCGGGACGCCCCGATCATCGCCTGCACCGCCGAGGTGCTGGCGAACATCGCGCTGCGCGAGGGCGCCGACGCCGACATCGGCCTGGTCGTCATGGACGAGTTCCACTTCTACGGCGACCCCGATCGCGGCTGGGCCTGGCAGGTGCCGCTGCTCACACTGCCGAAGGCCCAGTTCCTCCTCATGTCGGCAACGCTCGGCGACGTCGAGTGGCTGGCGAAGGACCTCACGGCGCGCACCGGGCGCCCGACCGCCACGGTCACGGGGGTCGAGCGACCCGTCCCGCTGCACTACTACTACGCCAAGACGCCCGTGCACGAGACCGTCGAAGACCTGCTGCAGACCGGCCAGTCGCCCATCTACATCGTGCACTTCTCGCAGCTCGCGGCCCTCGAACGCGCGCAGTCCATGACGAGCATCAAGGTCGTCACGCGCGAACAGCGCGACGCCATCGCCGACCTCATCGGAGGGTTCCGCTTCACGACGTCGTTCGGCAAGACGCTGTCCCGCCTCATCCGCTCGGGAATCGGGGTGCACCACGCGGGAATGCTGCCGAAGTACCGCCGGCTCGTCGAACAGCTGGCGCAGAAGGGTTTGCTGCGCGTGATCTGCGGCACCGACACGCTCGGCGTGGGCATCAACGTGCCCATCCGCACGGTGCTCCTGACCGCCCTCACCAAATACGACGGGCAGCGGATGCGTCAGCTCAACGCGCGCGAATTCCACCAGATCGCGGGGCGCGCGGGCCGGGCCGGATACGACACCGCCGGCACGGTCGTCGTGCAGGCCCCCGAGCACGAGACCGAGAACGCGAAGGCCATCGCCAAGGCGGGCGACGACCCCAAGAAGATCCGCAAGATCGTGCGCAAGAAGGCGCCCGACGGCTTCGTCTCGTGGGGCGAGCCCAGCTTCCAGCGCCTCATGACCGCCGAACCCGAGACGCTCACCTCGAGCATGCACGTGAGCCACTCGATGCTCCTCAACGTCATCGGCCGCGGCGGCGACGCCTTCTCCGCGATGCGCGACCTCATCGCCTCCTCGCACGAGCCGTGGCGCTCGCAGCTCGCGCTCGAGCGGCGCGCGCTCGCGATCTACCGCTCGCTGCGCACCGCGGGCGTCGTGG
>JASLBU010000087.1 GCA_030146365.1 Candidatus Limnocylindria bacterium
ACGGCGTCCACCATCGGCAGCAGTCCCGCGTCGCCTACGACGCTGGCTGCCTCGGCGGATGCGTTCGTCACGATGCCGATCCGCAGCCTCGCCGCCCGAAGCTCACGAAGGGCCGGCAGCACGTCCGGGTAGACCCGAACGTTGTCACGCCAGTTACGGAGCTCGTCCGCGGCGAGGGTGGAGAGCACCGCCAACGACACCGGTTCCGGCGTGCCGGCGGCACTGAAGACGGCTGCCAGGTCGCCCTCCAATGAGCCGTGAGCGCCCGCCATTCGTGCGCCGTGGGTCGAGTCCCACGCGCGGTGCGCGTCCGTGGCGCTGATACCAACGCGTTGCGCAATGGCCGCCCGCCCCTTCAGAAGCGCCGGCCAGTCCGGCTCGACCAGCGTCCCGTAGAGGTCGAGCAGAATGGTGGCACGCACATCAGTCGTGCAGTGGCCGGTCGACCGAAGCCCACGCGTCGGGCGACTCGTGGACGGTGACCCGCAGGGACTCCAGCGGTGGCGGGGGAGCGATCAGCTCTCGAACGTGCTCCCAGATGTGCGCGGCCACGATCTCGACGGTCGTGACCTGGTGCTCGAATGGCGCCAGCGACTCCAGCTCGGCGGATTCGAGCTCCCGCAGGCACGCGTCCACCGCGGCCCCCAGGGCGTCCAGGTCCAGCAGCATGCCGCCCGCCCCCAGGACGCCGCCGCGGACGATGGCGGCGACACGGTAGTCGTGATCGTGTTGCTCGCCGGACGTGGGCGAGTCCTCGAGTTGGTGTGCCGCGTGGAACGCGCGGGCGACCCCCACCTCATACATAGTCCAGGACCACTTGCAGGCACTCCTCAGGCTTCGTGTCCAACAGCTCGTATGCCGCCGGCGCCGCTTCGAACGGAAATCGGTGGCTGATCAACTCGTGGATCGGCAGCTCCATGAGCAGCCCTCGCACGACATCGGTGCGTCGCTCGCGGCTCCAGCGTGGCGAGAGCCCTGCGTCCAGGGTCGACACCTGTGAGCTCCGCACCGTCAGGCGTCGCCGATGGAATGCCCCACCGAGCGCGACCGTCACGTCGCGGGTGCCGTACCAGGACGCGACCACGATGGTGCCGCCGAACGCGGCCGCATCCACGCACGACTGCAGCGCAGCTGGGTTGCCACTCGCCTCGATCGCCACATCCACGCCCCGTCCCCCGGTCAGCTCGAGGACCTGGGACACCAGCTCATCGCCAGGGCTAAGCGCCTCGTCGGCGCCCGCTCGGAGCGCTGCCCGGCGACGACCGTCGTGGAGATCGACGCCGATGACCGGTCCCGCTCCGACGCGCTTGAGCAGCATCGTGACGAGGAGGCCCACGATGCCCTGCCCTACCACCAGCACCGCTTCCTCCAGCCGTGGGTGAGCGTCGAGGACCACGGTGACCGCGGTCTCCAGGTTCGCGGTGAAGACGCCGTGCGACACCGGCATGTCGTTCGAAAGGGGAATCGGAACGTCCGCCGGCACGACGTACTCGGTCTGGTGCGGATGATGGACGAACACGACGTCATCGACGGCGAGGGCCTCCACGTCCGCGCCGACCTGCACGACCCTGCCGACGCTGGCATAGCCGAACTTGATCGGCAGCTCGAAGCTGCCTTCGATGGTCGGAAGGTCGGGCGGCTCGTTCGGCGCGAGGCCCCGATAGACGAGAAGCTCGCTGCCGGCACTCAGGCCCGAGACGACGGCCGTCACTTTCGCGTCGCGCGGGCCAACGGGCCGAACCGGCTCCCCGCGGATCTCGACCATGCCGGGGGCGGGAAACCAGACCGCCTCAGGCACTAGCATCGCTCCACGGCTCCATCTCGCCGTCGAAGATGACGTCCGGACCGACCTGCGAGAACGAGGCTCGCCGGAAAGCCAGCGCGTCGCGGAGTCGCACGATGTCGAGATCCCCGATCGCCTCGATGCCGGCGCCCATCACGATGGGCGCGATGGAGACGACGAGGCGCCGCACACGCTTCTCACGCAGCAGGGTCGTGATCAGGGCTGCTCCGCCCTCCACCAGGACCGAGGCAAGCCCTCGCCGGCCGAGCTCATCGAGGAGGGGGCCGAGTGCAACGCGGCCATCGGCCGTCGCCGGAAGGACCAGTACGTCGACCCCGGACATCCCGGCGAAGGCTCGACGCCGGCTGTGCGTCGCTCGCGGCGTGGTCGCGAGGAGGGTCGGCGCCGCGCCATCCGTCACGACATGTGACGTCGGCGGCAGGCGCAGCGTGCTGTCCACCACGACCCGGATGGGTGCCGGACCCTCGACGAGCCGGGGCGTCAGGCGCGGGTCATCCGCGAGGACCGTGCCGGCGCCCACCATGACGGCCGCGTGGGAGGCGCGCAGACCGTGGGCCAGCCTGGTCGATGGCTCGGAGCTGATCCATTGGGAATCGCCCGTGCGCGTTGCCAGCCGGCCGTCGAGCGTCTGCGCATAGTGAATGGTCACCGGCGGGCGGGGCGCACGACTCGGAGCCGAGTGGCCCAGCCGGACGATCTTGGTTTCGAGGTAGGAGCTGTTCTCGACGGTCGGCAGGGCCGTGACCGGCACGCGCTCCACGCTGATTCCGGCTGCCTCGAGGGCCGTGACCTTGTCCGGGTTGTTGGTCATGAGCCGGACGCCGCGCAGGCCGAGCTCGATCAGAATCGCAGCTGCTCCACCGTAGTCCCGCGCGTCGACGGGCAGTCCGAGGGCGGCATTTGCATCGACCGTGTCGAGGCCGCCATCCTGGAGCTCGTACGCACGCATCTTGTTCGCCAGGCCAATGCCCCGGCCTTCCTGACGGAGATACAGCAGGACGCCGGCTCCGTCGGAGGTGATGGCGGTGAGTGCGCGACCGAGCTGTTCTCCACAGTCGCAGCGCAGGGACCCGACCACATCGCCAGTCCAGCATTCGGAGTGCAATCGGACGAGTGGCGCCGTGGACGCCGCGATGTCCCCGTGAACTAGCGCGATCGGCTGGCTTCCGTCGAGCCGATCGGTGAAGACGAAGGCTTCGAAGGAACCGAGCCGCGTCGGCAGGCGCGCGCCGCTGAGGCGAGCAACGCGGGACCGGCGCGGCATGTCCGTTGTCATCTTCGAGCCGGAACCATGCACGGCCCGCGCCAGCGGACGTGGTCAGTGCTCGGGGCGGTCGCGCCGCGCGACCGGTTCAGTGCAGCCTGGAGTCCTGGTTGCTCACTGGCTGGGAGTTCGGCGAGGGGCTGCCGCCGCCGGTATCGCCCGCCGTCGGTGACGGGGCGATCACCTCCGGCAAGGACAACGCCTGGCCGATTGCCCTTTCGAGGTCGGTGACCTTGAACGGCTTGAGCACCACCTTCACGCCGCTGGCGGCGAGCCACCCTTCCTGTTCGCGAACCCAGTTCGTCGCCGCGCTGCAGACAATGACGGGAATCGTTTCAGTAGGCGGGCTCATGCGCAGCTTCTGCAGGAGGGCCCATCCCTGCAGCTCGGTCGGCCCCATCAACAGGTCGAGAATGATGAGGTCCGGCTTGATCTCGGTGACCTTGGCGAGATCGTCCGGAGAGAAGCTCCACGCCGTCATGCGGTGCCCGAGGTCCTCCAGGATCGACCGGAACAGGTCGAGGATCTCCTCGGTGTCGTTGACGACGAGGACGTGCTTGCCGCCGGCCGCGGCGTCCTGCTCAGTCAATTGCTTGCCCCACCTCGCATGTGATGCTCAGTTTTCCCATGCCTGGCGCCGCTCGCGCTCGATCGCCCCAAGAATAGCCTCGTCCGCGCCATCGCGGAGCACCTGCTCTTCGAGATCAGCCAACAGCTCGTGGACCCGTTCGCGGATCCTCTGCCGTTCTTCCGGCTCATGGGCCTTGGCGATGGCTGCTCGCCCGCTGACCGCGATGACGCGTAGCGCTCTTGCCGTTCTCTCTTGGTCCGCCACACTCAGTGACCTCGTTCATCGCTGGGGCCGCATGCCGCCTCGCACGGGCCGTGCCAGGTGCGCGGCGTTTGGCGGCTTTAGCATGGAGGCCATGGCCGAGGGGATGCGCGTGGCGGTCACAGGGGGCGAGGGCAGGATCGCCGGGATTCTGCGCCTCTTCCTGGGCGAGCGCTTCGACTTCCGCTGGCTGGGTCGCGAGGAGGGAGACGTCACGGATCTCGACGCTCTCGAGCGAGCCTTCGCCGATGCCGATGCCGTTGTCCACCTCGCGGCGAACGCCGATGCCTACGCCGGGTGGGACGAAGTGCGGGAGCCGAACGTGATGGGGGCCTTCAATGCCTACGAGGCCGCCCGACGCGCAGGGGTGCGCCGCCTTGTGTTCGCGAGCTCCAATCACGCCATGGGCCGATACATGCACGACGACGATCGGTTCGCAGACCCGGATCGACCGGTGGAGGTCCGAGCTGACAACGCTGTTCGGCCGGATGGGCTCTACGGGGCGAGCAAGGCATGGGGCGAGGCGCTCGGGCGGCTCTACGCCGAGGTGCACGGGCTCGAGGTCGTGTGCCTGCGCATCGGCTGGGTGCCGGACGAGGATGAGCCGCCGTCGAGCACCGAGATGCGGAGGGAGGCGCCGGACGTTGCGCGCCGGGCACCGGGCATGTGGCTCAGCCACCGCGACTGCGCGACGCTCGTCGAGGCGGCCCTGACGGCGGACGCGACCTTCGCGATCGTGAACGGCGTGAGCGACAACCGCGGCCGCTGGTTCAGCCTGGACGAGGGCCGCCGCCTCCTCGGCTGGAGTCCGGTGGACGGGATCCCGTGAAGGTGCCGTCCGCGGCATTCCGGCCTTCGATCTCCGCCGCAAGATCATCGTTCATTCGGGCGAAGGCCCCGAACCCCTCACGGAACTTCCGCCACGCGAACGGGGCCAGGATGCCCGAGAGCCGCCATTCCTGAGTGAGGCGCACCCGCTCTGTGCCTGACGACGCATCAGACAGCGGCTCGAGCCGGAAACCATGCGTGCCGCGCAGCAGCGCCGGGTGGACCAGTCGTTCCTCCAGGACAAGCAGGCGCTCGGGCTGGACATGCACCACCAGCGGCCGGAAGGCGCGGCGCGTGGTGCCAAGCTCCAGCCAAAGCATCAGCCGCGATCCTTCGCGCAGTGGATCACCCGCCGCTCGCGGTATGGTCCGGTTCCAGCGCCCATAGTCCGCTAGCTCCACCAGCGCCCGCCACACCTCGCTGGCCGGTGCGCCCACCTCGATCGAGGTTGCGTGGGTCAGGTCCATGAGGGGTTCTCGCCGCGGGCGCGTTGGCGTCGAGCTCGGCACGGCCCGAGTCCGCCGAGGGCCGGACTGCGCGAGGACGTCCTAGTCGTCGACCTCCCCCGCGTCGGCGAAGTCCGTCACGAGCTCCAGCTCGAAGCGGTTCCTCGCGAAGGCCTCCGCCTCCACGGACGACGTGTAGATGCCGGGCACCTCGTCCACTGCGGAAGCGGCTGTCGTTTCGTACGTCCAGCCGCCCTCGCGTTGGACAATCTCGACATAGCTGCCGTCGACCAGCTGCGCCCTCCTCATCAAGACCTCCTCCGAAATCAACACGCTCATTGTCGGGGTGGGGCCGGCGTGCGCGACATGTCCGCATCGTGGCCCATTGGGCCGCTCAACAGTCGCCGCCCTGTTGCTTCGTTGGCGAGTTTGCGGCGCGAGCGTTCGGAACGCACCGTCCGGCGCTGCAACCCGTGGCAGGTCCGCAAGTGGAGAGGGTCGGACTGCTGTCCGCGAGGCGTCCGGCCCTCCTGGCCACTCCCCGCATTCACCATGCCAGCAACGAAGCGGACGGCGTACGGACACCGTGCACGGGCAAGTGGACGGACCACGCGTGCGGCGGCAGCGATGGCCCGCGGTGGCGCAGGTGCGTCAGCGCCGCTGGAGGAGACGGGCACCAAGCATCAGGACTCCCCAAGAGGCAAGGGCCACGCTGGCCGCGATCAGCCACTGGTCCAGGCTCGGCGGGTGCCACAGCCGGACGTCCCAGCGAAACAAGCGGTCCTCGATGATCAGGCACTCACGCGAGATGGCGCCATACCCACCGCGCCGAGCGTGTTCTTCGCAGGTCTCCGTAAGCGGCCACGCCATCGTGCCGAGCACCACCACGCCGATCGCTATCGCAAGCACTGCGAGGATAAGCGGGAGTCGCCGCCGCCCGGCCACGGCGTGCAGTGTATGCGCCGCGCAAGGCGGCCCTGCAGCTTCGACGTCCCTGGCCGACGGCCTTGCGATAGCCGTCCTGCCTCCGTGGGCCGTGACGGCTATGTCGTTGGCGGGGTGGCGGTGCTGGCGTTCAACGAGCAGTCCGCGGCGGCCCGGCTCGCATCGGCGTGGCCCGGATCGCCGCCGGGGTTGCGCTCTGGACGAATGAGCCCGCTGGCGGCGGCGCAGGAGGCTCTGCGGAGCCGCGCGTCGTTGATGTTTTCTAGCCGCTACGGCCACGGAGGATTGCGGGTCGTACGTTCCTCCGGGCGGGACGCGAGCTCGGCGAGCCACTCAGAGAAGCCATGTGTGGGGCGAAAGTCCAGAGTGCCCGACAGCCGGGTAACTGGGAACACCTCCTCGATTGGCTTCAACGAGCGGACGCCCCGCGACCGGAGCAGGTCGCTGGATCCGGGCCAGTGCCGCTCGAGCGCCTGGAACGGGTCACGCCGGAGATCGGCTGCGTCGTCGTCCGTGAACGGCAAGGGACTTTCGACGTTGAAGGCTGCGTGCGTGACCTCTCCGCGCTCGAGCACACGAATGCTCGCCATCGCGGCCGCCGCCGCGTCCTCCTCGTGGAGGCCTCCGTACAGCAGCCGAATCCCATAGCGAAAGAATTCTTCGGGCACGAACATGCCGAAGCGCAGGGCGATGCTCGGGATGCCGTGCTCCCTGTACTGGTATCGACACAGCTCCTCGCCGACGACCTTGGTCCATCCGTACACGTCCGCGGGACGAAGCGTGACGGTCTCGTCGAGAACCGCGACCGCAGCATCGTGGACCGGTCGCCGGCTGTCGCCGTACACGCCCATGGTGCTGCTGAAGACGACGCCCCGCGCACAGTGGTGGACGGCGGCGTCCCACACGTTGAACGTGCCGGTGACGTTCAGGTCGTAGAACTCCCGCGGCGAGTGGCTGGCGAGGTGGATGCCGTGGAGCGCCGCCGCGTGAACCACGATATCGACGTTCTCTACGGCGTCACGGACCACGGCGGCATCACGCACATCGCCGATCGTCCACTCGACCGCGCCGGCGTGGTCGCCGCCAGTGATGTCCAGCGCGCGGACGGTGTGCCCGGCCGCGGCAAGCTGCGGGAGCAGCGATCGGCCGAGCGTTCCGGCGGCGCCGGTCATGAGAATGCGCACGGCCCAACTATGCCACCGGCCGGCGGGCTGACCGCCAGCGACGCCGAAGTTGTGTCGGTGATCGACGTTGCGCCGCCGCGCCGTGAGCGTTGACCGTGTCAGCCCGTGCGGGCAACATAGGCAGCCGCTGCGGTCACTGAGAGGAGTCGTGGGTGAACGCCGGAGTCGAGCCTCCGAAGCAATTGGTCAGGTCCGGCATCGCGTGCGACGTCGAAACGGAGACCGCGTTGCGTCGGACGCGGGTCGGTTGGCTCGGGACAAGTCACGCCGGGGGCACGCCGCACCTGGTGCCGGTCTGGTTCTATTG
>JASLBU010000134.1 GCA_030146365.1 Candidatus Limnocylindria bacterium
GAGGCCGAGCGAGCTGAGGGCCGTGCAGATCTGGCTGCGGTGATCGGTCCCGTGATGGAGCGCCTGGGCCAGCCGGATGCTCGTCGGTGCGTGACTCTCGCTCCCATCGTCACGGTGCCGTACCAGGATGGCTTGCTCGTCCAGCTCCTGCTCCAGGAGGGCGGTCCAGGCGGCGCCATGCTCGACCATGGTGGAGCGAAGCGCTCCCAGATCCACGCCATCCTCGTCGAATGGCGCCCGGCGGCCACCGGTGACGACCGTCAGGTACGACGCGTCGGCACCCACCAGGTGACGCACGGTGTCGAGGATCGTCCCGTACGTGCCGGGAACGGAGGTCTCGAGCTGCGCCGGGGGGAGCTGGCGGCAGGCATCGATCACCTGCAACGTGGCCCAGACGTGGTGGCCGAAGGCATCGGCGAGCGTGGGTCGTCTCATCCGACCAGTATGGGGGTGCCGGTAGAGGCGGGTTGGATGGCGGCACGCGTGCGCGCCGCGTGCCGCCGCCGCGCGTTACTTCTTCTTGCCGCCCTTTTCCTTCTTGCCCTTGCTCTTCGAGCCTGGTCCCTTGTCCGGCATGTCCCGCTCCTGCTGCTCGTGCCGACCATGCGCAGGTCGTTGTGACCATCCTGCTCCGGGCGGTCAAGGGGGAGGCGAATCGTCAGGGTGTGACGACCACCTTGCCCCGCGCGTGCATGGTCTCGAGATAGCGCAGCGCAGCTCCGGTCTCGGAGAGCGGGTAGGTCCGGTCGATGATCGGCCGGATCGAGCCGGCCTCGATGAGGTCCCTCACGTGCTCGAGGTGGGGCCGCTCGATGTCGGTCAGCATTCCCACCAGTCGCTTCGCGCCGATGCGAGCCAGGCCCTGCGCACCCACCATTCGGGCGATCGGCCCGACCCAGTTCCCCTTCGACGCGCCGACCAGCACGGCCGTGCCGCCGGGCTTCAGGGCTCGCCGCATGGACAGCAGCGCACGATTCCCGACGTTGTCGATGAGCAGGTCGTATCGAGTGCCGGACCGGGTGAAGTCCTCCCGCGTGTAGTCGACGACCGCGTCGGCGCCGAGCGAGCGGACGAGATCGACGTTGGCGGTGCTGCAGACGCCCGTGACGTGACCGCCCATGACCTTGGCGAGCTGGACCGCGAACGTCCCGACGCCGCCCGACGCACCATTGATCAGGACGCGCTGCCCGGGCTGCAGATCGCCCTTTTCGCGGAGCGCCTGCAGGGCGGTGACCGCGCCGACGGGCACCGCGGCGGCCTCCACCAGAGTGAGATTCACCGGCCGGCGCACGAACAGCTTGGCGGCTCCGCATACGTACTCCGCGCAGGCCCGGGTCTTCTCGCCGAACACCTCGTCCCCCGGCTTGAGATCCTTGACACCCTCGCCGACCGCCTCCACGACGCCCGCCACGTCCACACCGGGGATGTTTCGCTTCGGCTTCAGCCAGCCCGAGGTCGGCCGAACGATGTACGGCTTGCCGCGTAGGAGATGCCAGTCCAGCGGGTTCAGCGCGGCCGCGTGGACACGGACGAGTACCTGCCCGTCGCCTGGTGTCGGGGTCGGCACGTCCTCCAGGCGAAGGATGTCAGGTGATCCGTACGTGCGGTAGACGATGGCCTTCATCACTTCAGGCACTCACGGGACGCAGGGCGCCGCCGCCGATGCGCATTCCGAGCCGGACCATCCACGTTCCGAGCCGGACCCGAGCCGTGTGGCCATGCGGTGGCGTGCCGCGAGGCACGTGGAAGCGCAGGTCGGCCTGGTGAGCGTGGGCGAGCTGCAGGATGACGCTGGTTGGCTGTGACGCGAGCATGAAGGTCTCCGATGGGCTGGTTGTTGTCGCCGTGGTGTCGACATCCGCGGCGGCTGGACGTACACTGTAAGTCGACAACCCGAACGATAGACGTACACTGTAAGTCTGTCAACCCCCAGCGAGGAACAACGTGACGCAAGTCCGAGCCGAACGGAATACCGGCGCGAGGAGCCGCCTGACCCGAGACAGGGTGCTCGAGGCCGCCATCACCCTCGCGGACCGGGAAGGGATCGAGGCCCTCAGCATGCGCCGCCTCGGCCAGTCGCTCGGGGTCGAGGCGATGTCGCTCTACAACCATGTCGCCAACAAGGAGGAGATCCTCAACGGCATCGTCGATCTGGTGGTTGGCCAGTTCAGTCTGCCCCGCGCCGACGGAGGGTGGAAGCCGGAGATTCGTCGCACCGCGATGTCCGCACACGACATCCTGGTGCTTCATCCCTGGGCTGCCAGCCTGATGCTGACCCCGACACGGATCAGCGAAGCGAGGCTCCGGTACATGGAGGGGATGCTGGGAACGCTGCGGTGCGGCGGCTTCTCACCGGAGGGGGCGCATCACGCCTACCACGCACTCGACAGCCACATCTCCGGCTTCACGCTGTGGCAGGTCCATTTCCGCATCGAGCCCGGCGAGATGGAGGCGCTCGCCGCCGCGTTCTTCGCCCAGGCACGCTCGGGCGAGTACCGCTACCTGATGGAGCACGCCGAGGTACACCAGCAGGAAGCCGATCCGAACGACGAAGGCGAGTTCGCCTTCGGCCTCGACCTCATCCTCGACGGCCTCGAACGGATGCTTCCGCGTTCGTAGCCCGGACATGCCGCGAGCCCCCGCATGCGCGGGGGCTCGCAACGTCGGATGGGGTCGCTCGGCTAGCCGGCTCGCAGGCCCGCCAGGCGGGACTCGACCTCAGCCTCGGTATCCGCATCCTCGAGCGAGGCGAACTCCTCCTCGAGTGATGAGGCCGCCACCTCGGACATGCCGCGGGCCATCGCCTCCTCGCGCCGCACGCGCTCCTCGAAGCGGTTGAGCTCCGAGGTCGGATCCATGACGCTGACCTCGCGGACGGCCTCCTGGACCTGGCGCTGGGCCGATGCCATCTTCGCCCGCCCGACGAGCTCGTCGCGCTTCTGAACGAGCTCCTCCCGCTTCAGCCGCAGCTTGTTCAGCCCGTCCTTGAGCTGCTCGGTGAGCTGCGTCTGCTGCTGGATCTGGGTCTGGAAGGTCGTGACCTGCTGCTCGAAGCTGATCTGCCGCCGAATGGCGATCTTGGCGAGCTCCTCGAACCGCCCAGCCTCGGCGGTGTTCCCGGCGGTGCGCATCTCGTCGGCCTTGCGGGCGGCCGCCCGGGCCTTGTCGCCCCACTCGGTCTGTGCCGACTGCGCCTCGCGGTGATCGTCCTCCAGCAGCCGCAGGTTGCCCACCGTCTGGGCCACAGCCTCTTCGGCCTCGGCGATGTTGTTCGTGAAGTCACGCACGAGCTGGTCGAGCATCCGCTCCGGATCCTCGGCGCTGTCGAGCATGGCGTTGATGTTGGCGCGGACCAGCTGTCCGATTCGCCCCAGGATCGTCGTCTGTGCCATTGATCTCCTCCAGTGCACTCGCCGCCGAACATCCGTCCGGCGGGTTGATTGAAATCGCTACCAGCCTCCGCCGCGCGATCGGCCACCCCCGCCGCCGAAGCCGCCGCCGAAGCTGCGACCGCCTCC
>JASLBU010000175.1 GCA_030146365.1 Candidatus Limnocylindria bacterium
GCGAAGATGGCGAGCATCGGAGTCGACGAGCTGAAGTCACGCACCAGCGAGGTGCTGCGCCGCGTCCGCGAAGACGGCGAGACGATCGACGTGACGGACGGGGACCAGGTCGTCGCGCGCATGGTGCCGGCCGAGCCGGCCCGCGTCGACGAGCGGCCGAGGCAACCGGAGAACCCCGAGACCAGACGCGAGGCGATGCGTGCCTGGATGCGAGACGTGGACGAGTTCGCTCACCGGGTGGCAGAGGATTGGCCCAAAGGCGTATCGGCGCAGGAGGTTATTGACGACGTGCGGCGGGAGCGATGGTGAGCGTCGTTGATGCGAGTGTCTGGATTAGCAGTTTCTTGCCTGACGATGTCAACTATGGTCAATCCGTCGAGTGGCTGAACCTGCAACTGGAGGCCGGTGAGGAATTGGTGGCGCCCCGATTCCTACTCCTCGAGGTAGCAGCCGTCCTCCGCACCCGGGTTTCGTTGGACACCTGACTGGCGCCTCTCTGTGTCAAGGAGCCGCGACCGGACCGGGGATGCCGGGGTGCGGGAGGCGAAGCCGCGCTACGCGCGGGGCTCCGGCGCTGCGCTTGGAGCGGTGGAGGGGGCCGGTGGTGCGTCGCGGAGCAGCTGGCGGTACACCACGTCGGCGAGGCGCCGTTTGAGGCAGCGGAGCGCTTCCTTCTTGGAGTGCCCCTCGGCCCGCTTGCGCAGGTAGTAGGCGCGTCCCTCCGGATGCTGACGGGCCTGGGAGCGCGCCATGATGTAGAGGGCGTAGTTCAGTTGGCGGTCGCCGGCGCGCGAGGGCCGGTGCCGCACGACGTCGCCGCTCGAGACCTCGATGGGGGCGACGCCGCAGTACGAGGCGAAGCGGGCGGCGGTGGCGAAGCGGCGGACATCGCCGACGCGGCCCAGGATCTTGGCCGCCACGACCGGGCCGATGCCGAACAGCGTGGTCAGCGTCGTCTTCGAGGCCGCGATGGCCTCGGCGATCCGAGCATCGAGGGCCGCGACGTCCGCGTCAAGCCGGCGGGCTTCTCGGACGAGGTCGCCGGCCAGGAGGCGCCGGGTGCGCTGAGGGCCCGCCGACGGCCGACTGCGGCGCAGGAGCGTGGCCGCCTGGTCGACCGACAGGGGCGCGGGTACGGCGCCCGGGAGCAGCTCGGACAGCAGCGCATGCAGCCGATTGATGGCCGCGGTTCGCCGGGCGACCACGTCATCGCGCCGGTCCGAGAGCAGGCGCAGCGTGGCGGCATGGTCCTCGAGGACGGCGTCGTGCTGCTCGGCCGTACCGCGTGCGGCGAGTGCCGTGCTGACCGCGTCGGCCTCGTCGGTCTTGCGCCCGTGGCCGGTCGACAAGAGCCGGACGCGGGCGGAGAGCTTCGGCGGGACGTCGATCACTCGCTCGTCGTCGCCCAGCAGCCACTGCGTCAATGAGCGCCCCAGGCCGCCGGCGTTCTCGATGGCCCACCGCCGTTCGGGCCAGCGGCGGGCCCACGCGCGCAGCGCGCGGTAGCCGGCGCGTGTATTGGCGACTCGCACCTGGTCGATGACGCGACCCTGAGCATCCAGGGCCGCCGCGGTGTGGCTGCCCTTGTGCGGGTCGACGCCGATCGTGAGCTGAGCCGGTGCGGTTGCGGACTGTTGCTGGGGTGCCATGCGCTCCTCCACGGGGATGGTCCCGAAGGAGGACAGCCCGACTTCGGGCGGGGCAGGCCTCTCTTGAGTCACTCCTCGGGCGGGTGTCGGAGGGGGCGCAAGCCAGTCAAGAGCCAGCCCATCGGCGGCAGGGGCATGACGAGCGCCCGCCCGACACCCTCGGAGACGAGGCTGCAGACCCCGAGCTCCTGCCCGCAAGTAAACAAGTCGGGACATGATGCCCGTGGGAGGGAAGGTCCATGAGCGAGGTTCGAGAGGCAGTCGGTGAGCGGGGGCGGTGGTCGTCCCGGCGGAAGACGGAGGTCGTGCTCCGGGTGCTGCGCGGCGACGATCTCGATGCCCTGAGCCGCGAGCTCGGGGTGACGGCCGGGACGATCGCGCAGTGGCGCGAGCAGTTCCTGGCCGGCGGGCAGGCGGCGTGAAGAGCCGGCCGGCGGACGAGCGCGACGACGAGCTGGGGCGGCTGCGCGCGAAGGTCGGCGAGCTGACGATGGAGAACGAGTTGCTGCGGGAGCGGGCGCGTCGGGCGGAGGCGGAGGGCCCTTTCGGCCGGAGGAGGTCGAGGTGATGGGCCGGACGGCCTCGCCCTCCACGGGTCGCCGCTACGGCCTCGCTCGCGTGTGCCGCGTCCTGGAGGCCCCCCGCTCGACGGTCTACGCCGCGCGGGCCCGTCGGCTGGCGCCGGTCGTGCCCCGCAAGCGCGGCCCGAGGACGGCCTGGACAGACGCCGATCTGACCGAGCGGATCCGTGAGGCCCTGGCGCGGTCGCCGTTCGTCGGCGAGGGCTATCGCAAGGTCTGGGCGCGGCTCCGCGTGGCCGGGGTCCGGACCAGCAAGCCCCGCGTCCTCCGCTTGATGCGCGAGGCCGGCCTGCTGGCCCCGACGCGGACGGGCCACCCCCACGGCCCGGCGGCGCACGACGGGACGATCATCCCGGACCGGCCGGACGCCATGTGGGGCACCGACGCCACCGCCGGCTGGACCGACGAGGGCCCGGCCACCGTGTTCCTCGCGATCGACCACTTCACGGCCGAGTGCGTCGGCATCCACGCCGCCCGCCGCGGCACCCGCTTCGAGGCCCTCGAGCCGCTCCGGCAGGGCGTCCGCGCGCACTTCGACGCCTACCGCGCCGACGTGGCGACCGGCCTGGCGCTCCGCCACGACCACGGCAGCCAGTACATGAGCGACACGTTCCAGGCCGAGCTCCGCTTCCTCGGGATCGCCAGCAGCCCCGCGTTCGTCCGCGAGCCGGCGGGCAACGGGTGCGCCGAGCGCTTCATCCGCACCCTCAAGGAGCAGCTCCTCTGGATCGAGCGGTTCGAGACGGTCGAAGCCCTGCGACTGGCGCTCCTCGCCTTCAGGGACCGCTACAACGCCGAGTGGCTCGTCGAGCGCCACGACCACCAGACGCCGGCGGCCGTCCGCGCCGCGTTCGCTGCCGATGCGGCAGCCTGATTACCATCAGCCCGGTGTCCAGGAAATCCGGCGCGGTTCACCTGACCGGTGCTCGGGACCGGCACGTTTGGCGGTTGTAGCGGCTACTGACGAGCGCATTCGGACGAGCTATAATTCCGTTGCTATGGCAGAGCGATTGACGGACCTCCAGCAGGCCATCCTCGAAGTTGACGCCCTCAACCTCACCGTTCGCGACAGCATTCGGCACGTCACGGCGCGGGTTGGCTTTTTTGTCGGCCAGCAGCGCTACCTTGAAGAGCTTGAGAAGGCGCGCGCGATTGCGGCCACCGGCGAGGGGCCGGATACGGTCGGCACCGAGGCAGCTCGGGCCGGTTAGTCGCTGGGCCGGCGTCTGACGCAATACCCAGCGACCCGGACCGATGCGGTATCCACCGGCTGGCCCGCGACAACCGCCGGTTGTCCGACTGGTTGCCACACCGATGCATGGCCCCGGTCTCACAGGTCGGGGGTCCGCCGGCGCGGTCGTGCACCGAAGCGACACGCCCGGTCGTGTCACTGCCCGGACCGCGGGAACGCGGTGTCCTGACGTTGAGAACCCAAACATGCGAGCTTTGCGCGGCCTTCGTCGCTTAGATCATG
>JASLBU010000156.1 GCA_030146365.1 Candidatus Limnocylindria bacterium
TCTGGCTGCTGCCGTTCGCCGATGGCGGCGAGGCCCGACAGCTTACCGACCTGCCCCGCGACATCGAGGGCCTGTCCTGGGCGCCGGACGGGCGGCGCCTCTGCGTGGTGAGCGGCTCGACGTCGGCGGAGCCGGAGAAGAAGCCCGAGCGCAAGCCGGATCAGCCGCCGGTACCGGACACCCGCCTCATCGATACGCTGCTCTACCAGTTCAATGGTGTGGGCTTCACCCACGACCGGTTCTCGCGACTCTGGCTCGTGGACGCCGCGACCGGTGCTCCCGAGCTGCTCACACGCGGGGACAACCACGACCAGGACCCGCAGTGGTCGCCCGACGGGCGGACGATTGCCTTCGTCTCGGACCGGCATCCGAACCCGGACCTCGGCTGGCGAACCGACATCTACCTGGTGACGCTGAGCACGAAGGCGGTGCGGCAGCTGTCCACCGGGCGCGGCCGGCAGTCGTGGAGCGCGCCGACGTGGTCACCGGACGGTCAGGCGGTCGCGGCCATCGGCACGCGCGACTGGAAGAAGGGGGTGCTCGGTCAGGCGTCGGTGTGGCGCTTCCGTGTCCGCGACGGACGGGACGAGGATCTCCTCGAGGGCTCGGACCTCGAGGCGTCGGCCGGCATGAACAGCGATCTCGTCGGCGGGGCCGCCCCCCGCCTGCATTTCATGGCGGATGGGCGCTGGCTCGTCTTCACTGCGCCGGCGGAGGGCTCACTCGAGGCGTGGCGAGTCGAGCTGGACGGCGGGCGCGTCGAGCGGCTGACGCGCGATCGGCACTACCTGGGGCGCACGAGCATCGCTTCCACCGGGCGCGGTGGGAGCAGGCTGGCCGCGGTGAGAACCAGCGGGACGGACGTGCCGGACGTGGTCGTCGGCGAGATCCCGGCCGGCCGGCTGTCTGGCTCCGATCGAGTCGAGCTTCGCCGCGTGAGCGACCTGATGGGCGATGCCTGGGGCGACATCCGGATCGTTCCTCCGGTCGAGCGCTGGCACGAGGTCGACGGGCGCCGCGTGCAGGGCTGGTTCATCGGCGCGCCGGGCAGCACCAGGCGGAACCCGGCGCCGGTCGTGGTCGAGATCCATGGTGGCCCCGCCACCCTGTACGGGTGGTCCCTGATGTGGGAGTGGCAGGTGCTGGCCGCCAGCGGGATCAGCGTGTATGCCTGCAACCCGCGGGGCTCGCAGGGGTACGGGCAGGCGTTCCTGACCGCCAACGTGGCCGACTGGGGCGACGGACCGATGGCGGACGTGATGGCCGGCCTGGACTCGCTGATCGCTGACGGGCTCGCCGACGGCGCGCGCATGGGCGTGACGGGCGGCTCCTACGGCGGGTACCTGACGTCCTGGATCGTGGGCCACACCGACCGTTTCAAGGCCGCGGTCACCTGCCGCAGCGTCAACGACATGGTCAGCCAGATGCTGTCCGGCGACATCGGCGGCCCCACCTTCGGCCTGTACGAGTACGGCGTCCACCCGTGGGAGGACTGGGACCTGTACCGGCGCCATTCGCCGCTGACCTACGCCACGAACGTGACGACGCCGCTTCTGATCCAGCATTCCGAGAAGGACCTGCGCTGCACGATCACCCAGGCGGAGGAGCTGTTCGCCGTCCTGCGGTCACTGCGCAGAACGGTTCGGTTGATGCGCGTGCCGGACGAGTCGCACGAGCTCACGCGGTCCGGAACGCCGTTCCGGCGCGTGGACAACCTGCGGCTCATCTCCGAGTGGTTCCGCCACTTCCTGATCGACGGCAAGACGCGACTGCCGCGGATCGACCCGAACCGCGGCTAGATCAGCGGGGCGTCTCGCGGGACGCACTACACTCCCGGTCATGTCGACCGACCTTGCAGCGGCCATCGCCGCCGGCTACGGCTTCGACGGCCCGGGTGTCACCTTCGGGGCCGCGATGGAGGGCGACAACGCCCTGCCGGACGCGCAGGTCCGCGTCCCCCTGGCGATGATGAACCGCCACGGGCTCGTGGCCGGCGCAACCGGCACCGGGAAGACGAAGACGCTCCAGGTCCTCGCCGAACAGCTCTCCGACGCGGGCGTCCCGGTCTTCATCAGCGACATCAAGGGCGACGTCTCCGGCCTTGCCGCGCCGGCGGAGGTCAGCGACAAGATCACGGCACGCGCCCGGGCCATCGGCTTCGGCGACTATGCCGCCCGGTCGTTCCCCGTCGAGTTCTTCACCCTCGACCGTGACGCGCGGGGCGTCCGGCTGCGTGCGTCGGTGTCCAGCTTCGGGCCGATCCTGATGAGCAAGGTCCTGGACCTCAACGACACGCAGCAGTCGGTGCTGGCGCTGGCGTTCAAGTACGCCGACGACAAGCGACTGCCGCTGCTCAACCTCGAGGATCTCCGGGCCCTGCTCAACCACCTGAACTCGGACGAGGGCAAGTCGGAGATGGCGGAGTACGGCGGCGTGGCGACCGCGACCGTGGGCGTCATCGTCCGCAAGATCGTGGAGCTGGAGCAGCAGGAGGCGGATGCCTTCTTCGGCTCGCCGGAGTTCGACGTCGCGGACTTCCTGCGTACCACCGGCGATGGCAAGGGCGTGATCAGCGTCCTGGAGCTCGCCGACATGCAGGATCGGCCGGCCCTCTTCAGCACCTTCATGATGTGGCTGCTGGCCTCCCTGTACGCGTCGCTTCCCGAGGTCGGTGACCCGGAGAAGCCGAAGCTGGTCTTCTTCTTCGACGAGGCGCACCTGCTGTTCCGGGACGCGAACAAGACGTTCATGCAGCAGATCGAATTGGTCGCGCGGCTCATCCGCTCCAAGGGAGTCGGGGTCTTCTTCGTCACCCATGCGCCCACCGACGTTCCGGCCGAGATCCTGGGACAGCTGGGCAACCGGGTCCAGCACGCGCTCCGCGCCTTCACGCCGGACGATCTGAAGACGGTGCGGGCCACCGCCGACACCTTTCCCACGACGACCAACTACGACGTCGAGGAGGAGCTCACCGCGCTCGGCACCGGCGAGGCGCTGGTCACCGCGCTGGACCCGAAGGGCCGGCCGATGCCCACGGCGCGCGTGATGATGCGGCCGCCGATGTCGCTGATGGCCCAGGTGGCCCCGGACGTGTTCGACGTTGTCGTCAGCGCCTCCCAGATCGCACCGACCTACGCGATCGAGACCGATCCGGAGTCCGCGAAGGAGCTGCTGGCCGCGCGCCTGAAGCGTGCTGCCGAGGAGCCCGGGGAGCCGATCGAGCCGATCGACGACTTCGACCGTCGTGGGTCAGCGGACGAGCGGCGCAGGCGATCGAGCCCGGAACCGGAGGAGGGGCTGGACTGGACCGAGGTCGCCCAGGAGGGCGCGCGGTTCGCACGATCAGGCACCTTCAACACGATCCTGCGGTCGGTGATCGGCGTTTTGGGTGGCCGCCGCCGCTGAGGCGGTGTCGCGGCGGACGCGTCGACGGCTCGGTGCAGCGCCCTGACGCCTGAGTTCCGCCGGCCGGTACGGCCGCTATGCCTCCGCCGCCCCGGACGCGACCTCCAGCCAGGCGTCCGCCGAGTCCTCCTCGGGGATCGCCCGGACGACGACGGTGTCGGCGACCGCCCGGTATTCGTGGAGCGCGTGGCGCAGCGACTTCGCGTCCGCCGCCGCGACGCCGACCAGCCCGTCCGGCTGCGCGGCAAAGGCGCGTGCGTAATGGGGGCCGTACGACGCGTAGCGGTCCATCTCGGTCCGAAGCCGCGACTCCGCGCCGTCTCCCAGGGCGCAGCGGACGTAGAGCACCAGCCGTGGTGTCGGCCGGCCGGCGGCGCGGGCTCCTTCCTCCAGGCGTGCCCGGATCCACTCAACTCGGGACGGCATGGCCCACGTCGCCACGACGGCGTCGGCGACCTGGCCGGCGAGGTGAAGCATTCGCGGTCCGACCGCGGCGACGGCGATCGGCACGCCCGGCAGCAGCGACCGCAGCTCCGCCACGCCATCCCGGACGAGCCCAAGGGACGCGGACGCTCCTGCCCCGAGGCCGAGGACCAAACGGTCCCGTGGGATCGCCGCGGCCTCCAGGCGGGCGACGATATCGGCGGGGGAGTGCTCCGACAGGGCGACGACGCCCAGTGCGAGCCCGAGCCGACTCGTGTCGGGGGCCGCGGCTGCGAGCGTCGCGACTCCGTCACCGCGCCGGGTGTCGTTGGTCCACAGCTCGACGTACCCGAGTCGCTCTACCTCAGCCGCGAGCCGCGACTGATCCGGACGCGCGGCAGCGGTGATCCCGAACGCGAGGTCAGCCGGCACGGGGGAGTGCCGCCCGCGCGACGTCCGGCACGTCGGTGACGAAGCCCCACACGCCGCACGCGGCGAGGTGCTGCATCCGTTGCGGATCGTTCACCACGTAGCAGCCGATCTCGCGGCCGAACGCATGCGCCTGCGCCATGATGGGCAGAGGGTCCAGGCCAAGGTCGCCCTCCCATGGCAGCACGCTGGCATGGCCGTGCTCCGTTGCCCACACCAGCGCGGGCTCCACCGGCTGCGTGGGAACGAGCAGGTAGCCGGTCCGAACCTCAGGGTCGAGCTCACGGACCCGTTCGATGGCCGCCTCGTCGAAGCTGATGACGGCCAGGCGGCCGCTCTCGCGGACCTCCGTACCCCGCACGGCCTCGACCACCGCGTCGGCCGCAGCGCGGGCCTTGATCTCGACGACCAGCCCGACGCCCTCGGGCAGCCACTCGAGCACCTCTGGCAGCGTGGGGACGCGCAGGCCGCGGTCCGCGAAGGCGTACCCGGAGTCCCCGGGCCGGACGAACGTGGCGCCGGCGTCCGCCTCGCGGATCTCCTCCATCGTCAGCTCGGCGACGCGCCCCGTCCGGTCGGTCGTGCGGTCGAGCGTCTCGTCGTGGATGACGGCGAGCTGCCCGTCGGCGGTGAGGTGGACGTCGAGCTCGATCGCATCGGCATCGGCATCCACGCCGAGCCGGAATGCCTCCATGGTGTTCTCCGGTGCCTGGGTTGAGGCGCCCCTGTGGGCGACGACGATCGTCATCTCGCGGTTTCTCCTGGGGGGACGATGGCGGGGTGGACAGGCGGGATCTCCTCGCCCTCGCGGCGGCCCTGTGGCACGCCGCGCAACAGGACGAAACCGATGGCGAGCAGCGCCAGCAGGCTCACGATTCCGACCTGGTAGGCGCCGCGGTCCAGGCTGGGCAGCAGCGCCGCGACGATGTTCGTGTAGAGCGCCGGTCCGACGATGGCACTCAGCTTTCCGACGAGCCCGTAGACGCCGAGCATCTCCCCGATCCGTTCCGGGGGAGCGAGACGCATGAGCAGCAGCCGGTCCGTGACGCCCACGCCACCGAGCCCTGCGCCGAGGACCGCGCCGGCAACCAGGAACGGGATCGGCTCCAGGACGAGCGCCAGGATGACGAGCCCGACGGTCCAGGCGGCCAGCACGAAGACGAGTGTTCGCCGCGGACCGATGCGGTCATTGAGCGCTCCCCATCCGAAGGACGCGGCGACCGCAACGACCGTCAGGAGCAGCAGGATGTTCAGCGCCTCACCCGAGGTGAAGCCGACGGCCTGGGTGGCGAACGCGCTCATCACCACGATCGCGGTGCTCACCGGATCGGTGTAGAAGAAGCGGGCGATCAGGAAGCGTCCGAGGCCCGGCACTTCGCGCGCGTGGCGGATGCTCGCCGCCAGCTGTGACCAGCTGCGCACCGCGTCGACGGCGCTGAACGGCCGGCCGGTTGGCTGCCGCTCCCTCACCCGCAGGAAGATCGGGATCGAAAAGAGGCCGAACAGCGAGGCGACGAGAACGAAGCTCGCCGCGGTGCTGTTGCCATCGGCATCGGTCGTGAAGCGGAAGAGGAGGCCGGCCACGATCGTCCCCATGTACCCGAGCGCCACTCCGATGCCCGAGAGCCTTCCCCGCGCGCCGTCGCGCGCCACGTCGGGGAGGAGCGCGTCGTAGTAGATGAGCGCCGCCTGGTAGGCGAAATTGGCGATCGCGAAGGCGAGCAGGCCCAGGCCGATGTCGACGAAGCCGATGGCCGCGGTGGCGGTGATGGCGAGAAGCGTGAAGACGAGCAGGAACGGCTTGCGTCGCCCCATCCGGTCCGACATGGCTCCGAGGACCGGTGAGACGGCAGCATTGACGAGCACCGAGGCACTCACCGCCCAGCCGAACCAGGTGAGCCCATCGGACTCGCCCAGGAACTGGATGGCCCACAGGCTCATCGCGTAGCTGACGATCGCGAAGCTGAAGATGGTGTTCGCGAAGTCGTAGAGCGCCCAGGACAGCGCCTCGACCGGCGACCCGGATCGGGTGAGGTTGCCGAGGCCCCGAAGCACGCCCGCCGGGGTGCTGGAGGTCATCTTGGCCCGCGCCGCTGGTCCACGCGCGGATGATAGCGGCCGAGCGTGACTCGCCCGGGACCCGACTCAGCTGTCGAGCATGCGCCCGAGCAGGGAGGTCACCGACCTCCCCACGAGGCCCGGGTCGAACCGATCTCCCATCTCCGCCTGGTGCGCGATGACGCCGTCGAGCAGCATCGCGATCGCCAGGCTCAGCTCGTCGAGGTCTGCGCCCGGCTCCAGCTCGCCGCGGACGACGGCCTCCCGGAGGAACATCGTGGCGAAGGCGCGGATCTGATCGCATCGGCGGCGCAGCATGTCGCGCAGTGCCGGGTTGACGTCTGCCTCGGCCCAGCCCGCGGTGACGATCGCGCCCCAGTGCTCGACATCGAGCCCCTGGACGAAGAGGTCGACCGCGCTGGCCAGCCGCTCGCGGGGATCGGCGATCTCGCCAAGCTGGACCGCCAGGTCATCCAGCTGCGCCCGGGTCACGGACTCGCACATCGCGAGATAGAGCTCCTCCTTGCTCTCGAAGTAGCGGTAGAGGAGTCCGACGCTCACGCCGGCCTCGGCCGCGATGGCCGGCATGGTGGTGCCGCGGTAGCCGCCGGACAGCATGGCCCGATGCGCACCGTCGAGGATGCGCTGGCGCATCTCGGTCGCGTGGGCAGCGGTCGTGCGAGGCATTCCGTGATCCTTCAGTGAATACGAGTTCATTTTGCACTTGACGCCACGGAAGTGCAATCGCTACCATCACGTCGCCATGATGAACGACCATTCAACGCGCCCGATCGACGACCGCATCGCCCACAACGGCCTCTTCGCCGCCCTTGGCCGAGCGACCTACCGCTGGCGACGCTGGCTCCCGCTCGTCGGGCTGGCGATCGTCATCGGCCTCAACGTGTGGGCGGCGGCCGGCGGTGGCCGCCTCAGCCAGGGCGGTTGGCAGGTGGCCGGCTCGGAGGCCGCGCGCGGGGAGGCGCTCCTCGCCGACCGCTTCGGCGAGCAGGCATCCACCATGATCGTCATCTTCACCGACCCGGATGGTGATGCCGCCTCCGGGGCGTTCCAGGCGACGGTCGCGGATGCCGTGGCGCCGCTGGGCGACGAGCCGAAGGTCGACGAGGTCATCACCTACGCCGACGTGAACGATGCGAGCTTCATCAGCGAGGACGGCAGCCGCACCTTCGCGGTCGTCCGCCTCACCGAGGAGATGGAGGACGCCGTCGACGACGTGGAGCACCTTGCCGGGCTCGTCGAGGCGCCGTCGGGTGTGGAGACCGTGGTCACCGGCGTGCCGGTCGTGCAGCACGAGTTCAACGAGGCGGTGGAGCAGGACCTGGTCCGCGCGGAGCTCATCAGCCTTCCAATCGCGATGCTGATCCTGCTGGCCGTCTTCGGCACCGTCGTGGGCGCGGGGCTGCCGCTCATCATTGCCGGGCTTGCGCTGCCCAGCGCCCTGGCCGTCATCGGCCTGCTCGCGAACGTCACCGAGATGAGCATTTTCGTGACGAACGTGACGACGATGATCGGCCTGGCGCTGTCGATCGACTACTCGCTGTTCACGGTGAGCCGCTTCCGGGAAGAGCTGCGGCACCGGCCGGTCGACGAGGCCATCGAGCACACCATGGCGACCGTCGGGAAGGCCGTCGCCATCAGCGGCATCGCGGTGGCGATCGGGCTGGCGAGCCTCACGGTGTTCGAATCCCCGGCGCTGCGCAGCATGGGCATCGGCGGCGTGGTCACCGTGCTCTCGACCCTGGTGTTCGGGCTCACCGTGCTGCCGGCCATGCTGGCCATGCTCGGCCACCGGGTGAACCGGCTGCGGGTCCCGCTCCCGCGCTCGATGCGGCTGATCGAGGATGACCCGGTC
>JASLBU010000287.1 GCA_030146365.1 Candidatus Limnocylindria bacterium
GCCCCGCGCGCGCCGTGCAGCAGCAGCGGGCGCACGCGGGGCCGACGTCGCCGTCGTCGGGGGCGTCATGGGCCTGTACGACGGCCGCGGCAGCACGACCGAGGGCAGCACCGCACACGTCGCCGCGCTGCTCGAGGCGCCCGTGGTGCTCGTCGTCGACGCGTCCTCCATGTCGCACTCGGTCGCTGCGCTGGTGCACGGCTTCGCGACGTACGGCGAGACGCGCCTCGCGGGTGTCGTCCTGAACCGCGTCGGCAGCGACCGGCACGAGCAGCTGCTGCGCGAGGCGCTGGAGGGACGCACCCCCGTCCTCGGCGTCCTGCGCCGCGACGCGGGCGTCATGACGCCGAGCCGCCACCTCGGCCTCGTGCCGGCGGCCGAGCGCGCCCCCGAGGCGGTCGCCACCGTGCGCCGGCTCGGCGAGCTGTGCGCCCGCAGCCTCGACCTCGACGCGCTGCTCGAGGTGGCCCGCTCGGCGCCGGACCGGCTTTCCGCTACGCGGGCTCGGGCGGGAGCGGCTGTGGCGACGGGGCGTGCGGCTCGCGGACGTCCTCGCGGCGGTCCTCGGCGAGATCGCGGTCGGCCAGGACGCGCCAGCGCGTCGCGGACAGCCAGGCGACGCCGTAGAGCACGGCCACGACGATGAGCAGCGAGCGGTAGCCGGTGATCAGCGCGAGGTACTCGAGCGCGCCACCGACCATCGCGCCGAGCAGGTTCGAGGCGAACGCCATGTCGGCCGTCCGCGTGTCGCGGAACGAGTAGGAGAAGACGAGGTTGGCGAAGAAGACGGGCGCGAAGGCGAGCGCGCCGGCCACGACGTAGCGCAGCCAGGCCGGCTCGAAGAGCAGCGACTCGGGAGGCAGCAGGAACGCGAGCGCGAGCGCGACGAAGAGGCCGGCGTAGAACGGCCACGGTCGGCGGATCGGCCAGCGGGCATTGATGAGGATGGCCAGCAGCACGCTGGCCAGGATCCCGAAGAACGCGAGCGCGTTGACCAGCCAGGTCGTGCCGAAGAGGAGCGAGAACGACACCAGCGAGCGCGTCTCGAGGAGCAGGAAGGCGATGCCGAGGACGAAGAAGTGGGGGCTGAACCGCCGCACCGGCGTGCCGGTCCCTCGCGCCGCCAGGGCGACAGCGGCGACCGCGCCGATGAGGATCAGGCCGAGGGCGATGAGGTAGTAGTCGGCCACGAACGGCGTCCGGAGGTAGAGGAACGGCCAGTCGTCGGACGCCGGCCGCGGCTCGGGCGCCCCGACGACGGGCACGGGGTCGACCCCCTCGCCGGGCGGCGGCGCGCCCCCGAGCTGCTCGACGAGCGGGCCGGCCGCGAGGGCCGCCTTGCGCTGGTCGTACGTCTGCACCAGCGGCGGCGCCCCGAAGGCGTCGTCGAGCATCGCCGCGATCTTGGCCACCAGCCAGTCCTCGCGGTAGTAGTTGTAGAGCACGAAGACGCCGTCGTCGGTGAGGTGATCCCGGATCTCGCGGAACGATTCCTCCGTGAAGAGGAATGACTCCAGCCGCAGGTTGGCGGTCGTGGAGACGAGCGTCAGGGAATCGGGCAGCGCGAAGACGACCAGGTCGTAGCGGGCGTCGGTCGTGTCGAGGAACGCCCGCCCGTCGTTGATGAAGCGGTGGACCCGTGGATCGTCGTAGGGGGCATCCGGGTGGTACCGGATGCCGAGCTGCTGGATGGCCGGGTCGATCTCCACGGCGTCGACGCGTTCCGCGCCGCCGCGCTCGAGCGCCAGCGCGACATCGGACCCGCTCCCGGCACCCACCACCAGCACCTGCTCGAACCGCTGGTCCGGGAACCAGCGGTAGATCTGCTCGTAGAACTCCTCCTTCGGCGCCTCGACCGCGTGCATCGCCTGGTGCGGGATGCCGTTGACGTTGACGTGGCGCTTGCCGTCGCCGGCGAGGTAGTGGTTGATGCGGTAGTACGGCGACCAGATCTCAGCGGCGTTCGTCTGCACCGCGACCGCGAAGACGACCGCCACCATGGCTGCCACGCCGACCAGCGACCACGCGTTCACCCGCGTGCCGAGCAGCATCAGCCCGGCCAGCACCGCCGCGACGACGAACCAGGCGATGGGCGGCGTCCCCGCCGCGGAGAGCGCCGTGAAGCCGGCGATGCCGATCATCGACCCGCCGATGTCGATGGCGTAGGCGCGCAGCGGGGGCATGCTCTTGAGCAGCGGCGCGAGCGGCATGGAGAGGGCCGCCATGACGCTCGTCACCAGGGCCACGACGAGCGGCAGGACGATGAGGTTCGCGTCCGCTTCCGCCTCGGCGAGGCCGAAGAACAGCTCGTCCTCGGACTGGATGACGACGTTCAGCTGCGCACGGATGATCAGCCCGACGACCAGGAGGAGCAGCACCGGGACCGCGACGAGCGAGAAGCGCGCACCACGCCGGCCCAGCAGGATGCCGAGCCCGATGCCAAGGAACGAGGCGATCAGCAGGAAGTTGCTGAAGAAGCCGATGTAGCGGACGTTGGCCGGGATCCAGCGGATGAGCAGCAGCTCGACGAAGAGGATGGTCGCGCTGGTGAGGAGCAGCCGGACATCGTTCCGAGCCAGGAAGGGCACGGTCATGGGGATGGCTAGACTCTCCGACCGTGGAGGTGAAGGAGGCCGAGGGAGCGGCAGTGGCGCCCGCTCACGCCCCGACCGGGTCGCCCGAGGCGGTCTTCATCGTGGGGGTCAGTCGCAGCGGCACCACGTTGATGCGGAGGGTACTGGACCGGTCGTCCTGGCTCGGCATCGCGACGGAGAACCACTACCTGGGCCACCTCCTCGAGCGCGAGGGCGCGCGGCACTACTTCCGCCGCGTCGGGGACCTGCGCGACGACGCCAACGTCCATCGCCTCGTCGAGCTGATCTGGTCGGGCGAGTTCCAGCGGCGCTCCCGGCTGCGCGAGCTGAGCCCGTACTGGCGCTGGCTGCAGCGCACGGTCGACCCCTCCGCCTTCGAGGCGCGCCTGCTGGCATCCGACCGCACCGAACGCGGCGTATTCACGGCCATCATGCGGGCGTACGCCGACCACACCGGCAAGCCGGTCATGGGCGAGAAGACCCCGGCCCACCTCCGCCATGTCGAGACGCTGCTCGCGTGGTATCCGGATGCTCGCGTGGTCCACATCGTGCGTGACCCCCGCGCCATCTACGTCTCCGAGCTCCGTCGGCGGCGCGAGCGTGCCGTGACGGTCCCGTACCGGCAGCTGGTCCGCGTCCCGCCGCTGTTCAGCGCCTTCGTCCTCCACCAGGTCGCATGGGCATGGCTGGGAGCGCTGCGCCGGCACCGCGCGCTCCTCCGCCGGTATCCCGGGCGCTACACGATGATCCGCTTCGAGGACCTCGTTCGCGACCCGCGCCATACGCTCGAGGCGGTGTTCCGGTTCCTCGGCGTCCCGTTCGAGGAGCAGGTGCTCGAGCAGCGCGTCGTCTCGAAGGGCGCAAGACGAGGGCAGGAGGGCTTCGACGCGGAGGCCGCGGACCGCTGGCGCGATGGCATCTCGCCGCGTGCCGACCGTTGGATCCGCCGCCTCCTGGGGTCGCGCATGGTGATGACCGGCTACGGCGGCTGAGCGGTCCGTGAGCGCGGTGCGGGCCGGCAGGGCGCTTCGCACGGCGTTCGCCGCGCTCGGCATCCTCGCCCTCGCCGGGATCGCGGTCGCGGCGCTCGTCAACCTCGGGATCGACCTGGCGCTCGCCGTCCGGCGACTGGGCCAGCCGGGCGTGCCGCTCGCGGTGGTCCTGAACGGCCTCGCGGCCGCCGGCGCCGTCGCCGCCGTCGTGGCGGTCGGGTGGGTGGCCGGCCGGGGGCGGCGTGGCGAACGCATCGCACTGGCGTTCGGCCTCCTCATCCTCGTCGCACTGCGCGTCGCGGTGGCGGTCCTGATCGACGGCGTGACCGATGGCGAGATGGCGCAGTACCGCTCCCTGGCGGAGGGCGTCCTCCGGGGCGCCTGCTGCTTCGCGGACCGCCCCATGGGCTACCCGGTCGCGCTCGCGGCCGTCTACGCCGTGTTCGGCGTGAGCACGTTCGCCGACGAGATGGTGAACACGGCCTTCGCGGCCGTGGCCGGCCTGGCGCTCTTCGGATTCGTCCGCGCGGCCTACGGGCCCCGTGCTGCCGGGATCGCGCTGGCCGGGTACGCCGTGTGGCCTGCCGGCGTGCTCCTCACCGTCGTGCGGCTGCCCGAGACCGGCTACGACGCGGCGATCCTCCTCGGCGCTGCGGCAGCCGTCGTGGCGCGGCCGGGGATCGCGGGAAGCGCGTTGAC
>JASLBU010000117.1 GCA_030146365.1 Candidatus Limnocylindria bacterium
TGAAGCGCCTACTTCCACTCATTCTGGGCGGCGCGCTCAGCGTTGCCGCCGTAGCACCGGCTGCCGCCGCCCACGGGCCTCTCGGCGTGGCGAACGGCCTGATTGGCGTGGTTGTCCAGAACGTTCTGAACAACTCGCTCAACGACGTTGTTGACATCAACGACTCGTTCAACGACCTGCTTCAGAATGCCTTTCAGAACGCCGACATTCTCAGTGACTTCGAAGTGAGGCTTGAGAACATCCTCAACAACCTCAACGTGAATGTGTCGGACATCGATATTTCGGTCGACGGCAACACGATCGTGGTTACCGTGCTTGGCGCGGGCGGCGTCATCGATACGATCACCCTCCAGTAACTAGCGGGGTACGTCCCGCAGAGAGACCGCCAAGGCCTGCCTTGGCGGTCTTTCCTTTGCGCTCCCGGAATCATTACGCCGCCTTCAACGGCATTGGCGGCCGGTGGAACAGTTGGCGGTGCGCCTTAACCAGCTTGTGGCCATCGCGGAATACCTGCCCTGGCGGACGTAGATCCCATCGGCGGCGGTGAATGACGTTCCGGCGATAGCCTGGCGCGAACGGGATCGGGTCCGGGCGCGGCGCCGAGTGGTCCACGAAAACGGGCGTCGTGGCGGCCACCCGAAGCCGGCGCAGCTCGTTCTGGTCCAGGCCGTCCGGGGCCCAGTAGCCGGGATGGCTGAGCACGGCGTCGGCGTCACCGCGCAGGCGGCTCTCGAGCCCGTAGGCACTGCCGTTCCCGTCCGTATCCCTGTGGCGTAGATGTGGTCCTTGAATTCCCCCGTGCGCCTTGCATCGAACCATCGACGGTTGGCAACATCGCGGGGGCGTCGCGCGTCCCAGCCTTAGACCCTTGCCACCCGCACGAGACTTTGCTCCAGCCATGCCTCGCCCAGCCGCTGCCGGCATCTCGCTTCTCGTCATCCTCTCCTTAGCTGCGTGCCGTTCGGGCGCTACGTCTCCCGCGAGCGTCGCCGCGCCGTCCTCGAGCATCGTGCCGTCGGTTTCCGCATCGACTTTGCCCTCGACGGCGCCCTCGACGGCGCCCTCGGCGCCACTACCTTCCGCTCCTCCATCGCACGAGGCCTCGGGCGGGCTGGCGTGGACCGAAGCGGCTCGATTCGACGAAGGGGGCGAGACGATCGTGCTCGTCGACGATGTCGCCGCTTGGTCCGGCGGTTTCGTAGCGACGGGCGCGTCGTACGCGAGCGGCAACGTCAGCGAAGATCCAGAGGTACGCGTCTGGACGTCAACAGACGGGCGCTCCTGGCAGGATGAGGCCCCGGACGTAGGTATGGCTGCAACGATCCTGAGCGCCGTCGCCATACCGGGCGGCGGCCTCCTGGTCTTCGGCAGAGTCGAAGGGCCCGACGAGCCCGCCGAGTATTCGGCCTGGCGCTCGGATGACGGACAGACCTGGAGTCAGGTCTCCGTCCCGAGTGAATGGTCGGCCGGCGGCTTTCGGGCCACATCCGGGCCGATCGGCATCGTCGTGACCAGCGGCAACGTCGCCTGGTATTCGGCTGACGGCGGCTCGTGGCAGCCGGTCCTCGAGTTGCCCGCGGGTGGCGAGTTCGGCCGACCGGCCGCCGGGGACGAAGGCTTCGTGATTCACGCATCCGCGGGAGATGTTCCGGTCACGTACGCCTCGGGCGACGGTCTCACCTGGGTCAAGGGGTCGCCCGCGAACGTGCCCTATCAGATCACGTCTTGGCGCGGCGATTGGTTCGGGTGGGTGCCAACCAGTGAGCCGGGCACGTTCGCCATCGCCCGCTCGGCGAACGGCCTCGATTGGACCCTGGCGCTCGACGAGAGTCTTCCGAATCGGGACGGCCCGCAGACCGGAGAGGGGGGCGAGCCCATCACTCATGCCGAGGTGCACGGCGAGGGCGGCGTCATCGCCTTGACATTGGGTTTCAACCACTGCTGTGCCCAGCCGCCTCTCGGCATCGACGTGTTGATCTCCGAAAACGGCGATACGTGGACCGATGCGGGACTGCCGGACAGCGCGTACGTGACTGACATCGCCACCAACGGCGAGGTGGTCGTCATGGCGGGTCACCTCGACCGCGGTCCGGGCGGCGTGGCCTTCTGGGTCGCTGATCGGTAGTCGATGCATCCGTGTCCGGTGTCGTCGACCGCTCGGATGATCGGTCGACGTTGTTTCCGTTCTAACCGATCAGTAGCGTAGATCTCGGCACGTCTTCGACAGCAGCGGGCAACCCAGACGCGCCGCCTGGCGGAAAGGTCAGGAGCCGGGAACGTCGCTCGCCGAGGCGGAACCGCTGCTGGCGTCGTATCGCTCGCCCGTTCGGCTGAGACGAGCCTCCTCCGCGTGGATGATTCCGATGCAGGAGCATGCTCGCTCCAGCAGCCCGTCCCGATCGGCCACCGTGACGCGGCCCCGGGAGTAGGTGATGAGCCGCTCGTCCTTGAATTGCTTGAGGGTGAGCGACACTGATGGCCGCTGCACGCCGATCATCTCGGCGAGGAACTCCTGGGTCACTTCGAAGGGCGCCTCCTCGACGCGCTCGTCGACCTGCAGCAGCCAACGCGCCGCCCGTTGATCGAGGCGATGAGCGCGGTTGCACAGGATCAGCTGGGCCATGCTGACCATCACGACCTGGGTGTAGCGCAGCAGCAGGCGGACCAGTTGGCCCCGGCGCTCGAGCTCGGTCCGGAGGTCGTTCGCCGAGAGCCGAAAGCCGGTCATCGGGATCTGCACCATGGTCCGAACCGGCATCTGGCCGGTGCCGAGGAAGACGGCGAGGCCCGTCATCCCCTCCCGGCCGATCATCGTGGTATCGACGGACTCACCGTTCGGGCCCATCGCCAGGATCGAGGCGATGCCGCTGGTCGGGAAGTAGACGAACTCGATCTCCGTATCGGCGAATTCGAGATCCTCACCACGGGGCAGGGCGACGGGCTCGAGCAGCGGGGCCAGCCGCGCCAGCTCCTCGGCCGGCAGCGAGCGCAGCAGCGTGTTCCCGCTCATGGCCGAAGGGGCCGCAACAGTCTGCTCGAGGGTGGACGCCATAGCTAAAGCATAGCGCTCAATGTCACCTACCGAACAGGCGTCGCAGGTTGTCGTGCGGGAGCTCGGTGAGAGCCAGCATCGCGCGTCCCAGGCTCGCGATATCCAGCTCGTCCGGAGAGAAGCGTCCGAGCCAGCGGCCCTCGGAGCTGCTGAGCTCGACGGTGATGGCCTCGTCGACGGCGATGGCCGTGATGCGCGGCTGCATGCTGTGAGGCAGGAACGGCGTCACGAGATCGGGCCTGATCTCCACGCCATCCGCGGTGTGGACGACCCGCCATGGGTCGCCGGTCGGGCCGGACCACTTATGCGGCGGCAGTGCGTGGAGGTCCACCGTCCATCGACCGTTGGCTCGGCTCCGTGAAGCGGCATCCAGCCATTCGATCGGGTCAGCAAGCTCGCTCATGAACCGAACTCGCCAGGCCACGGGCGGCGGCGGGCGCTCCGGCCGCGCGCCGAACGTGTCTTCCCCTGTGCAACTGCCAATGCCGATGCCCCCCAATCCGGTTGCCTCCTCGACCCGCACGAACGATGCCGCTTCTTCTTGACGGTGCTTGACATTCCAGCGACTGGAAGGTCTAGAGTCGTCGTCATGAAGGTATCCGAGCTTGCCGAAAGGGCGGGCACATCGGCGAAGACCATCCGGTTCTACGAGGCGGAAGGCATCCTGCCGGCACCGCCGCGACAGACCAACGGGTATCGCTCGTACGACGAGACCGATGTGTGCCGGACCCGTGTCGTGGTCGCGCTTCGCAACCTCGGCCTGGAGCTGCCGGAGGCCGGTCGGCTCGGCGCGATGTGCGCGGCTGGCCGATGCGACGACACCGTCGTGGACCTGGCGGCCCGTATTCCGGAGCGGCGGCGTGCCGTGGCGGCCGCGATCGCCGAGCTTCAGCACGTCGACGCGGAGCTCGCCGCCATCGAGGGCTCGCTCGCGAGTGGCGATGGCGCCATCTCACTGTGTTCGAGAAAGGAGGTTTGCTGATGCGGATGAATTGCGATTGCCCGCCGGACGAGTGTCCGTGCACTATCGGCTGCTGCTGATCAGGTAGCCGTCACCCGCGGTCGGCTCGCGAGCGACCGCGGACAGAGCCACTCGGCCGTGCGCAGTTGCGCGCGGGAGCGCCGCACCCTCTTACAGCGCGAACGTGAACAGAGTGGCGAGGCGAGCGAAGGCGTTGAGGAAGATCAGCACGCCGATGACCACGATGAGCAGTCCCGTGACGACACGCACCGCGCCGTGGTGCCGGCGCAGCAGGTCGATGAGGGGCCGCATGCGAGGGAACGCAACGGCCGCAAGCAGGAACGGCACGGCCAACCCCGTCGAGTAGGCCCCCAGCAGGAGCGCGACCACAGGGGCGGAGCCGCTCGAGGCGCCCATGGTGAAGATGGCGCCGAGCACCGGCCCGATGCATGGCGTCCAGCCGATGGCCACCAGGGCACCGAGCGTCGCCGCTCGCGCGCCGCCGCGCGTCGGCAGGCTGGAGCCGTCGACTTGGATGCTGAATCGGTCGAAGGCCGGTCCGAAGACGCCAGTGGTCAGCACGCCGATCACGACGACCGCGACGCCGGCGACCTGCCGAGCCTCAGGGATGCGAAAGAGGGGCGCTCCCACCAGCCCGATCGAAGTCCCCAGCACGATGAAGACGATGCTGAAGCCGCCGATGAACAGGGCCGCCTGCGGCAGGATCGCGGTCCGGGACGGCACGGCCCCGCCCGACACACCCGACCCCACGGCGGCGTTGCCCAGGAAGGCTAGGTAGACCGGAACCAGGGCCAGGACGCACGGCGAGATGAAGGAGAGGATGCCGGCCGCAAACGCCACGGCCAGGCTCACGTCGGTCACCGACCGAGCGTAGCCGACGGGCGCCGGGACGTCAGGAACTGACCGGCACGACGGCTGCGGCCGGCGGCGTGCCCGGCTCTACCACGATGGGCTGGGCGATGATCCAGAGGCTCAGCACGGTGTAGCCGATCATGAGCGCAACGATCGGCAGCCCCGAGCGTGTCGCGCGGCGCGGCGCGTCGCGCAGGGCGAGGCGGTGAGCCAGCACGATGCCGGCGATGTGCCCACCCACGATGGCTGCGACGCTGACGTACCAGACGACGGACGTCGGGATCCAGTCGAGCTGCGGTGCCAGCCCCATGAGTGGATCGGCCACCAGGGTGGGGACCCAGACCGCTCCCTGGATCACCAGGGTCAGGTAGTGCGCCACGAGGTATCCGCCGGCGATCGGGAGCAGCGTCGCCGCCTGCCGGCCCGCGGCCATGTCCGGCCGGGAGCGAAGCGCCGGATCTGCGAGCCGATGCGTCACCGCGGTCACCAGCAGGAAGGCGGCCGCGAAGGCCGCCACCACGGCTCCGAAGGCGAGTGTGTCGGCGACGAGGAAGGCGAGGCCGGTCGCACCCAGCGTCCCGATCGTCGCGGGCTGGATCGCGCCAACCAGGGCCGCGCCGAATGCCGTCTCGCGCATCCCATCGAAGCTCACACCGGCCAGCGCCACGACGATGAACGCGGCATCGGACCAGTCGGCCCGTCGCACCTCGGTCATCCCGACGACCCACGGCCGGAGGTGACTGCGCCGCTCCGGGTCGTCGGCCGCCACCGCGCACTCCGGGCAGTCGATGCACCGATCGGCATCGCAGGCTTCGCCGCACGTCCGGCAGAGCTCATGGTCGGCCGACTGCCGGCCGATCGGCCCGATGCGGCCGAACCAGCCGAGCAGGACTTCGAAGAGCTCGGCGTTTCGCAGCCATCCAACCTGCCCGAAGATGGCCATCCCGGCGAGGGTCAGCACGGTATAGCCCGCCATCATCCACGCGACCGACGCGGCGCTGCTGCTGCCCGGCAGGACGAGCTCCGCCCAGAGGCCGGCAGCCAGCAACAGGACGGCCGGCCAGCGGGAAAGGCCACGCGGATAGGCCAGCGGGCCGACGGTCCCCGGGCCACCGCCGGGCCGCGCCATCCGGCCGAGGGCGCCGTAGGTGGAACGGAACGGGCTCAGGGACGGCCAAGGATTGCCGAGAAGGACGGCCACGATCGGCAGGCCCACCCAGAGGCCGATCCACAGCATGACGCCGGGCAGCGGGCTCACGTCGCCGACCAACACGCCGACGGCGATTGCCCCGTACCACCACACAAGTCCCAGCGTGCGCAAGAGCAGCCGTGCAACCGCCTCCAGTGGCTGCGGCACCCTGGCGGTCGGATACCGAGGTGGGCCGTTCGTCGCGCGGGCGACGACGGAGGTGACGACGAACGAGGCCGCGACAGCGGCGGCTGCCCCCGCCAGGTAGAGCGCCAGCGGGACGGGCAGCGTATAGGTCCCGCCGATGGCGTGGGCGGCCGCCGGGCCCGGCGCAACGGCGACGGCCAGGACCGCAGAGGCCGCTACCGCCACGGCCGCCGCCTCAGCCCTACGGCTCATGCACCGTGAAGATCCCGATCTCCACCCCGCGCGCGTCGCCCTCGGCGTGGACCTCGATGGGGAACTGACCGCTCCGCGCGGCCGTGAATTCCAGCTCGACGGGCTCGCCCGCCCGGACTTCGGTCGCCGGCACCACGTCGTCATACCCATGAACGTGGAACACGGCATCGACCTCGCTCTCGATCGCAAGGGTGACCGCCTGGTCGCGGCAGACCGATGGATCCGCCGGCTGCAACGAATCCGCCGACAGCGCGAGCCGGACCTCCACAGGTGCCTCGCACGACGGGGGGCGGCCGCTCTCGATGCACCCCACGAGGACCACGGCGACCGCCGTCGATCGGAGGAACCGGGCAGCGCAACTGGCCGCAATGTGGGCCGACGGGGACGGGCCTGTCCGACGTCGAAGGATGGCGGCACCTCCACGCGCTCGGTGTGCTGGCTGGCGGGCACCGCGATTATACGGTGGCGCGCGTTGACCGCCGTGTCCTCTAGGTGATACTGTATCTCATATGACCCGTCTCGCCGTCACGGCCGCCGTCGCACTCTCCGGTGTTCTCGCCGCCTGCTCCGGCAGCCCCAGCGGGCCGGCCGGTGGCCGCCTGTCGGTCGTGGCCACCACGACCCAGGTGGGCTCCGTGGCGGCGGAGATCGGCGGCGACGCGGTCGAGCTCATCACCCTGCTGGAGCCGGGAATCGAGGCGCACGACTTCGAGCTGTCGGCAGAGGCAGGGGGGCGCCTGGAAGAGGCCGACTTGATCCTCATCAGTGGCGCCGGACTGGAGGATTGGCTCACGGACCCGCTCGAGACCATCGGGGTCGCCGGTCGCGTCCGCGACCTGAGCGAGGGCATCAAGCTGCGGGAACCCGCCCGCGGCGGGAACGAGCACCAGGACGGCAACGGGGAGGACCAAGAGCACGCCGGCGAGCCGCACGAAGGGGCCACCGACCCGCACTACTGGCTCGCCGCGCCGAATGCAGTGCGGATGGTGGAAAACGCCAGCGCTGCCCTGTCCGCGGCCGACCCCCAGAACTCCGCGCGGTTCGAGGATCGTGCAGCCGATCTGATCGACCGCATCCGGGAGGCTGACGTCGAAATCCGGTCGCTCATCGGCGAGATCCCGGAGGCCCAGCGCAGGCTGGTCACCGACCACGATGCGCTGGGCTATTTCATCGACGAGTACGGGCTGGTATTCGTCGGGTCGATCTTCCCGAGCCTCGACGTTTCCTCCGAGCCGAGTGCCCGCGATGTCGAGCGGCTCGTGGAGGAGATTCGCTCGCAGGGGGTACGGGCGATCTTCAGCGAGTCCTCAGTCAACCCGGCACTCGCGCGCGCCGTGGCCGACGAGACGGAGGCCCAGCTCGTCGACGAGCCGATCTATACCGACTCCCTTGGACCTGCCGGCTCCGGGGCCGACACGCTCGACGGCATGCTGACGTACAACGCTCGAGTCATCCGCGACGGCCTGATGGGGGACTGATCGCCGCGGTACCGGAGCCATGCGCCGGGGACGCACGGCCGCCGAGCGGGCTGCGCCGCCCGTGCCGGGCGGCAGCGCGCTGGCGCGCCGATTGCATGGAACCCGTCAGCAGACCCATCAACCGAAACAGGAGCACAACCACCATGGCTTCCGTGGTCGAGAGCATTGACGTCAAGGTGCCCGTGAGCACCGCCTACAACCAGTGGACCCAGTTCGAGGAGTTCCCGCGCTTCATGGAGGGAGTGAAGTCCGTCACCCAGACCGATGACACCCACCTGCATTGGGTCGCCGAGGTGGCGGGCAAGGAGAAGGAGTGGGATGCCGAGATCAGCGAGCAGCACGCTGACGAGCGCATCGCCTGGAACGCGACGAGCGGGGCGGAAAATGCCGGCGTCGTGACGTTCCACCGCATCGACGATGAGACGACACGTGTGACGCTCCAGATGGATGTGGACCCTGAGGGCCCGGTGGAGAACGTCGGCACGGCGCTCGGCTTCCTGGATCGCCAGGTCAAGGGCGACCTCGAGCGGTTCAAGGAGTTCATCGAGAGCCGCGGCACGGAGTCGGGTGCATGGCGCGGCGAGGTGGAGGCTCCGTCGCAGCAGTGAGCGACCGAACGGATGCCAGTGGCGGCGGCCTGACCGGCGCCACTGGCCACCTCACTCCGGACGCAAGCGAGCGGCCGTTCGTGCCCGCCGAGCGCCGCGAGATGGAGGACCGGCAGGGCGAAGTGACGGCATCGCCTGCTCGGTTGACCGCGGAGGAGCTGTCCCAGGAGGGCAACCCCGTCGTGGCGGGGGACGCGACCGACCTGGCGCAGGCCGCGGGCGGTTATGCATCTCGTTCGGGCCTGGCGGGGGACGACCCCGCGTATCGCATGGAACAGCGGCCCGTCGTGCAGCAGGAGGCCGCCACCTCGGCGCCGGACGACGAGGTGCAGACGGGCGGCGACGAGGTCAGCGACCGGCCAGAGCGCCTCTGACTCAGGCGGCCGAGCGCTTGCTCGTCCGCCGTTTCGCCGATCTGGCGTCTGCGGGCTTCGCGTTGGCGCCCTTCGCGTTCCCCTTGGCCTGCTCGACGCTCGCCTGCAGCGCCTCCATCAGGTCGATCACCTTCGGTGCCGGCTTTCGGCGCTTGGCATTCCGGGTCTCGCCCTTCATCTTGCGCTGGATCAGCTGCTCCAGGGCCTTGCGGTATTCGTCCGTGTAGCTCTCCGGCTTGAACCGATCGGCGAGGCTCTCCACCAGGCTGCGCGCCATCTCGAGCTCACGGGCCCGCACCGTCGCCTCGGCGCCTTCCGGCAGGTCGAGGGCGTCGGTCGACCGGATCTCGTCGGGCCAGAACATGGTCTCGATCATGAGGGTGTCCTCGTAGGCCCGGAGCGTCGCCAGCCGTTCGCGAGTCCGGATCGTGACCCGCGCCAGGGCCACCCGATCCGTCTCGTGCAGGGCCCGCAACAGGAGGCTGAATGGCTTCGCGCCGACCTCGGTCGGCTCCAGGAAGTAGCTCTTCTCGAAGTAGACCGGATCGATCTCGGCTGCCTCGACGAAGTCTCCGATCTCGATCGTCGTGCTGCTCTCCGGCTTCGCCTCGTCGATCTCC
>JASLBU010000151.1 GCA_030146365.1 Candidatus Limnocylindria bacterium
GGTCGGGCGTCCCGGTTCGCCGATCGCCATCCCCGCCTCGGTGCTCGTCATGAGGACCCAGAGATGCAGCCCGGGCATAAAGTTCGCCGTCGCGCTGTACTGACCGCAACGCGCCGAGAGCTTTTCATTGATGCGCGAGCAGTATTTGCGTCAGGCGCTGGAGAGCCACGTCGGCGCGTATGACCTTGTGCTGATCGGCTGCCTGCCGAACCTTGGGCTGCTGACCGTCAACGCGTTCTGCGGTGCGCCGGAGGTGCTGGTGGACTGCGATCCGCAGCGCGGTCGCCGAGGACGCAATCAGGGTGGCGGCGCTGGTCAAGAACCACCCGCCGGACTTGATCGAATAAAGATGCTCTATCAAAGCTGCCGGGGCCCGGCAGATGTCATACATAGATGGGCCATATGGCCCTTGCGCGTGTTTGGCGCTAAGCCGATGGGTGTTATCGAGCATTCATCGTGAGCCGCGCAGAGTTGTAGATCGCCACGGCAGGGTCCCTCTGCGACGATGCGTGCCCCTAAGATTGAGAAGAGGCAAGCGTGCCTGACCTACTGGACCGCATCCGCCAAGAGATCGGCACGCGCCAGGCCGAACCGCACGTTCGTCGACGACTGGAAGCCCGAGCGACTACCCTCAAAAGTCACTTGATTACATTCGTCGAGCATTCATATGACGTGTGCTCGGGGCGTCAGATCCAGGCAGCAGGCTCGTCTGCGACGATGCGGTCGCCCCCACACGATCGGCTTAGGTGCCCCGGTCTGCCTATGCCCTTCCCCAGGGGTCCGAGCAGTCGCAGGTTCAATTGCGGTCTGTCCGATTTCGTGGGGTAGTGTAGGGTCGGGCGACCGAAAAGGGGCCTATGCCGCGCCGCACCGCTTCATCGCCTTTGTCCCGCGCAGCTCACCTGAGCGCAGCGCTAGGAGTCGCAGCCGCGTTGCTGTCTCTCTTCGCTCCCGGAGCCTCGGCGCAGACGCTGGGGACGCTGACGCCGCTGAACTGCTTCTCGACGAGCGCGGTCACCGGCTGTACATCGCAGCCGGGGCTGGATGGCGCCGGCGGGCTGAGCAGCGACGTCACGCTGAGCCCCGACGGCCGCAGTGCCTACGCCGTGATGAGCAAGAGCACGCTCGTCCAGTTCGCCGTCCAGAACGACGGGAGCCTTGCCTACGTCACGTGCATCGGCGACGCGACGCTCGCCAATGCGAATCCCTGCCCGGTGGCAGCGCCCGGCATCAAGGAGGGTGGCGGCGGCGGCGGTAGTCTGGCGGTTAGCCCAGACGGCGCGCACGTCTACGTCACCGGCTTCGCGTCGGACACCGTGGGCGTGTTCCGGCGCGATACGGCGGGGGCCACGCTCGGTCGGCTGACGAGCGAGGGGTGTCTCGCGAACGCTGGGCTTACGACCTGCGATGCCGTCCCCGGCACGACCCATGGGCAGGTGCCCGGACTCGACGGACCGTTGGCAGTAGCGATCAGCGGTGACGGCGCTCACGTCTACGTGGCCGCGATCAGCTCGCACACGGTGGTGGCGTTCAAGCGCGACACGGGCGGCCCGGCAGTCGGCCGGCTGACGGCCAACGGCTGCCTCGCCAACACGGGTGTCGCCACGTGCGACGCGGTTCCCGGCAGCACAAAGGGCCGAGCCCCCGGCCTGTCCGCCCCCGACGGGGTTGCGATCAGCCCGGATCAGGCGAACGTGTACGTCACCGATGCCTTCGGCGCGATCGCCGTGCTGACTCGGGACACCGGTGGCGCAACGGCGGGCCGCCTGGTCAGTGACGGTTGCCTTGCAAACACAGGCTCGGCCACGTGCGACGGGGTGCCCGGTAGTACGCAGGGCCGCGCGCCTGGCATCGGGAATCCTCAGCAGCCCGTAGTGAGCCCTGATGGCAGGAACGTCTACGTTGCAAGTCAGGGCTCAATCGCTGTTCTGAAGCGCGATGGGACCGGACCCACGCCGGGCAGGGTGGTGGCCGACGGGTGCCTTGCTGCTCCGGGCGTGACGATCTGCGATGGCGTGGCCGGCAGTACGAGTGGCCGGGCGCCCGCCACAAGCGCCCACGCCATCGCCCTCGCGCCCGACGGAGCCAACCTCTACTCCGCCGACTTCGGCGGCTCGCAGATCGGTTCGTTCAGCCGCCGCCCAGACGGGGGCCTGACGTTCGACGGGTGCCTCGCGGACACTGGTAACGCGTCGTGTGACGGGGTCCCGGGAGCTACTCGAGGACAGGCGCCGGGCATTCTGCGCCCATCCGACGTGACCGTTGCGCCGGACGCAAGGTCGCTCTACGTGGCGAGCGACAACCCCGGTTCGGTTGTGTCCTTCGCGCGATTCGTCCCGCCCACGTCCGGTGGTACGACGACGACGGGGGATACGACGACGGGGGGTACGACGACGACGGGGGGTACGACGACGGGCACTACGGGTGGCACGGTGACCCGTCGGGCGCCGCGCAGCGTGTCGTCCACCGTGCGACCGCGGTCGGATTTCCGCGGGCCGGTGCAGATCTCCATCACCGGCCGGGTGAACCTCCCGTCGGGTGGTTCGGTGAGCCAGCTGTGCGCGACTAACCCGCGTGCTCAGGTGTCGGTGCAGACGAAGGCCGGTTCGAGGACGCTCTCGACACGCCGTGTCTCGATTCGCGCGAACTGCACGTACTCCGTGCGAGTCACGTTCACGAGCCGCCGCCGGTTCGGTCGGGCGAGAAGTCTGAAGGTCACGGCGCGGTTCCTCGGCAGCAGCCGGCTGTCGGCGCGGTCGGCGACGGCGAAGTACGTGCGCATCAGACGCTGACGGCTGCGGAATCGGCAACGCGTCCTTTGCTCCCTGATGCTAGGTGCCCTCGAGCTGCTCTTGTTGTTTTGTTCTGCGAGAGACGGTCACTGCAACCGCCCGAAACCTCCGGCACGACCTCGGTGAGGGTGCACTAGGTGTAGTTCCTAGGAAGGTTGTTCATCCGGGCCTCCTTGGAGGCTGGGTGGTGTCGAAGCCGACATGCATGACGCCGGGAACGTATCGGCCGGCCCAGACGGAAATCCCGGCCACTCGTTGACGTCGTGGACGGTGAACTTATAGGTCTACATAAGACATTATCGACGACCGTGCCTGAACTACTGGACCGCATCCGCCCGGTTTAGAATCGTCTGAGCTGAGGCGGACCGGCGTCGGGATCATGACGTAGGCGAGGATGAGCGTGATCATGCTCGCGATGGCGCCGACGCCGACAGCGAGCTCGACCGGCCAGCCGACGTTGTATGCGATCGT
>JASLBU010000139.1 GCA_030146365.1 Candidatus Limnocylindria bacterium
CACGTTCGAGACGGCCACCCGCAACACGCTGGATCTCTCCGCCGTGCCGGTCCTGCGGTCCCGCACGCACCTGCCGATCGTGGTGGATCCGTCACACGGCACCGGGCACCGCAGCCTGGTCGGACCGATGGCGCTGGCAGGCGCGGCCGTCGGCGCCGATGGGCTGCTGATCGAGGTCCATCCCGATCCCGCGAACGCCCGCTCGGACGGCGACCAGAGCCTCGCCTTCGACGAGTTCGGGGCGCTGATGGACGAGCTCCGCCGCCTCCAGTTCGTGCGCAGCTCGGCCGATGAGCGTGCGCCCGCCCCCGAGGAGCGGCCGGTGGTGGCCTCCGGCCTGGACGACCTCCGCGAGCGGATCGACGACACCGACTCGCGGCTCGCCGACCTGCTCCAGGAGCGCGCCGCCCTGGCGCTCGAGGTGCAGCGCCGCAGAGACCCGCACGTCCATGGCCACGACGTTCGGCGCGAGCGCGACCTGCTGGAGCGCGCCGCCAATGGCACGCCCGGACCGATGACCCCGGTCGAGCTCACGATGGTCTTCAACGCCGTCCTGCGCTCCTCGCGCTCGGTGCAGCGGCGCCATGCGCAGTCGGTCGTGTTGGACGAGGGCGTGGCCGCCGGCAGCGATCGGTGACGTCCACCGCCTCGCCGCTGGCGGTGTCTCCGGCCATGCGTCTGCGCGGCCGGCTGGAGGTGCCGTCCGACAAGTCGATCGGCCATCGCGCGCTGATCGTGAACGCGCTGTCCGGCGGCCCGGCCGTCGTGGAGATGCGCTCACCGGGCAGAGACGTGCTGAGCACCGCGTCGTGCCTCCGGGCGCTCGGCGTCCACATCGACGAGGCGGTCGATGGCCACACCACGCGCTTCTCGGTTTCCGGTCTCCCGTCGCGCGACGCGACGCTCGACTGCGGCAACTCGGGCACCACGATGCGGCTGCTGGCCGGCGCGGTCGCGGGGCTGGGACTCCACGTCACCCTGGACGGCGATTCCTCCCTGCGGTCGAGGCCGATGGAACGCGTCGCGGCCCTGCTTCGCGCGGCGGGTGCCGAGGTCACGACGACGAATGGCCATGCGCCGATGACGGTCACGGGGTCCCGTTGCCTGATCGCGACCACGCACCGGCTCCCCGTCGCGAGCGCCCAGCTGCTGGGCGCGGCGTCGCTCGCCGCCCTCGGCGCCGATGGCGAAACTCGCGTCGAGAGCCCCGGACCGACACGCGACCACACCGAGCGCATGCTCGCGGCGGCCGGTGTGTCGATCCGCCGCGACGGGCCGGTCACGACGGTCGCGGGGCCGGCTCGCCCCCGGCCCTTGACGATGACCGTCCCCGGCGACCTCTCCTCCGCGGCGCCCTGGCTGGTCGCCGCCGCCGTGCACCCCGATGCTGAGGTGGTCCTGACGGGCGTCGGACTGAACCCGACGCGCACCGCGCTCGTCGACCTCCTCCGCCGCATGGGCGCCGACATCTCGGTCCGGGTGACCGATGACGCGGGCCCGGAGCCGATCGGAGAGCTCCGAGTGCGTGGCGGGAGCCCCTTGCGCGCCGTCACCATCGACGGCGACGAAGTCGCGGAGCTCATCGACGAGCTGCCCCTGATCGGGGTCGCGATGGCCGCCGCTGCGGGCACCTCCGAGCTGCGTGGCGCGGCCGAGCTGCGCGTGAAGGAGTCGGACCGCATCGCCGCAACGGTGGCGGGGCTCGATGCGACCGGCGCATCCGTCGAGGAGCTGCCGGACGGCTGGCGCGTAAGCCCCCGCGCACCGCGCGATGCAACCGTCGTCACGCACGGCGACCATCGGATCGCGATCGCCTTCGCGGTCGCGGCCATCGCGGGCGTCGCATCGGCGGTGGAGCTCGACGACCCCGATTGCGTGGCGGTCAGCTACCCGACTTTCTGGTCCGATCTGGCGGGGCTCATCGCGTGAGACGCCTGCGTCTGCTGACCGCGGGCGAGTCGCACGGACCCGGCCTGAGCGGCGTCCTCGAAGGCATGCCGGCCGGCATGCGCGTCTCGACGCGAGGCGTGGACCTCGACCTGCGGCGCCGGCAGCACGGCTACGGGAGCGGACGTCGGATGCTCATCGAGCGAGATCGCGTGCGGTGGACGGCCGGCATCCGCTACGGCCGAACGCTCGGCTCGCCGATCGGCTTCTCCGTCGACAATCGGGACTGGGAGAACTGGACCGAGCGGATGTCGGTCGAGGCGATCCCCGCCGACCGTCGACCCAGGCCCATCACCCGTGCTCGGCCGGGACACATCGATCTTGCCGGGGCGCTCAAGTACGGCACCGACGACGTGCGCGACGTCCTGGAGCGGGCATCCGCCCGTTCGACCACCCCGCGGGTGGTGGCCGGGGCGCTGTGCCGCCAGCTGCTGGCCGCCGCCGGCGTGCGCATCTGGTCGTTCGTGGACCAGCTCGGCCCGGTCCGCGCCTTTCCCGACGCCGAGGATCCACTTGGCCTGATCCCGGTCGACTGGCCGGACCGGGACCTCCGGGACCCCTCGCCGCTGCGCTGCCCGGATCCCGAGGCCGAGCTCAGAATGATGGCGGAGGTGGACCGGGCGAAGGAGGCGGGCGACTCGATCGGCGGCTCGTTCGTCGTCGTCGCCGAGCGCGTGCCCGTCGGCGTCGGCAGCTCGTCGGAGTGGGACACCCGGCTCGATGGGCTGCTGGCGGGCGCGGTGATGGCCATCCCGGGCGTGAAGGGCGTGGAGATCGGGCTGGGGTTCGGGGTCGTCGAGCGGCGCGGCAGCACGGTCCACGATGTCGTCGACGCGGACGACGCCGGCTGGCGGCGCGAGACGAACCGTGCCGGCGGCATCGAAGGCGGCATCAGCAACGGTGAGCCCATCGTCGTGCGTGCCGCGCAGAAGCCGGTCTCGACGCTGCGCAAGGCACTCCCCAGCGTCGACATGGCGACCGGCGAATCCGGGCGGGCGCACATCGAGCGCACCGACGTGACCGTCCTCGCCCGAGCGGCGATCGTCGGCGAGGCGATGGTCGCGCTCGCGCTGGCGGACGAGCTGCTCTACTCGTTCGGCGGCGACTCCATGGCCGACCTGCGAGCCGCGGTCGCCCGGCGTCGCCGGCGCACCGAGCGCCGGAGCACGTGACCGCGCTCGTCGTGCTGCTCGGCCACGGCATCGGCTACTCCGCGTCACCGGCGATGCACAACGCGGCCTTCGCGGCCCTCGGCATGGACGGGCGCTACGAGCTCGCCGACGTGGGTCCGGACGGCCTGGCCGATGCGGTGAACCGGCTGCGAGGCAGCGGGTGCATCGGCGCCAACGTCACGCAGCCGCACAAGGTCGCCGTGTGCGATCTCGTCGATGCGACCGCCCCGGCGGTCCAGCGTCTCGGCGCGGCCAACACGATCGTGAACGACGGGGGCCGGCTGAAGGCGCACAACACGGACCTGGCGGCGCTGGCCGCGGAGCTCGACGCGTTCGGTGAGCGCCGCGCCGCGGTCGTGCTGGGCAGCGGAGGCGCCTCGCGCGCGGCGCTGGCAGCGCTGGAGGACCGGGCCGTCCCTGTCGAGGTGGTCGGTCGCTCCCGCTGGCCCGAGCTGCCCTCGCTTCTCGGGGGCGCCGACCTGCTGGTGAACGCGACGCCGGTGGGCACCGCCTCCGACGACCTCCCGCTGGACGTGAGGCTGCTTCGGGCCGACCTGGCGGTCCTGGACTTGGTCTACCGCCCGAGTCCCACACGGCTGGTGCGCGAGGCGCGGGCGGCCGGCGCGAGCGCCCGCGGCGGTGCCGGGATGCTGCTCCGCCAGGCGGCGGCCAGCTTCGCGCTGTGGACCCGGCGCGGGGCGCCAATGGCCGTGATGCGCGACGCGCTGAGCGCCGAGCTCGGACCGGAGACCGATGCCTGAGGCCGGCGCCGGGGTGGTCCTGGTCGGCATGCCCGGCAGCGGCAAGACGAGCGTCGGGAAGCTGGTGGCGGAGCGGCTGGGCCGCCGGTTCCTCGACACCGACACCCTCTTCGAGCAGCGCCACGGGATGCCGGTGCCGGCCTTCTTGGACGAGTTCGGGGAGCCGGCGTTCCGCGCCGCCGAGGCCCTCCTCGTGGCGGAAGCCTGCAGTGACCGACGCTCGGTCGTCGCGGCAGGCGGCGGTGCCGTGCTCGAACCGCTGAACCGCTGGCAGCTGTGGCATCACGGCGTCGTCGCCTGGCTGGATGCATCGCCGGACGTGCTCGTCGCGCGCCTTCGCGCGGACCCCGTCGCGCGGCCGACGTTCCTGCCGTACGACGCGGGGCGGCTCGGCGCCGTGCTCACCGCCCGATCGGCACTCTACGGCGGCGCGGACCTGCGACTGGACGCATCGCGCGCGCCGGAGGCCGTGTCGGACGAGCTGCTCGCTCGGCGCGGCCAGCCGCGTGGCCGCCGATTGTTCGATCTCGAGGTTGCACGCCACCACCCCATGGGGCCGCAGCGCGCACGCGTCGTGCTCGGCGTCGACCTGGACCTGGCGACCATTCTTCCGGCGGGCGTGGCCGTCGTCGACCGCCGCGCGGGGCTCAGCGTCGCGGCTCGGGCTACCCTCCCCGTACGCGGCGGCGAGCGCGCCAAGCGAATGCGCCGGCTGGAGCGCGTCCTGGAGTGGCTCGCCGCGGAGCGGGTCGAGCGCGACGAGGCGCTGATCGCCGTGGGCGGCGGCACGATCGGCGACCTCGCGGGCACCGCAGCCGCGCTCTATGCCCGCGGGCTGCCCCTGGTCCACGTGCCGACGACCTGGCTGGCGCAGGCCGACAGCGCGCACGGCGGCAAGGTGGCCGTCGACCTGGCGGGCGCGAAGAACGCGGTGGGCGCCTTCTGGCCACCGGTTGCGGTCGCGTCCGACGTCGCTGCGCTCCGCACGCTTCCGCGGACACTCCGTCGCGATGGCATCGCCGAATCGGTGAAGGCGGCGCTCATCGGCGACCCGGCGCTGTGGAGGCTGCTGGAGGACCGAGGTGCCAGCGCCCTGCGCGACGACGAGGCGGCCCGCCACGCGATCATCGAGCGCAGCGTGCGGCTGAAGCTCCAGGTCGTGGAGCGTGACCCGTTCGAGGCGGGCGAGCGGCGCACGCTCAACCTTGGCCACACGATCGGGCACGCGCTCGAGATCGAAAGCCGGTACACGCTCCGGCACGGCGCGGCGGTGGCGTTGGGCATGCGGGCCGTGGCGGCCATCGCCGGCGGTCGCGGGGCCGACGCCGGCCTGGCCGAACGGCTCGACACCCTGCTGGCGGACCTCGGCTTCGAGCTGCGGCGCCACTTCGACGCGACCGCCGTGATCGGCGCGACGCGCACGGACAAGAAGCGACGCGCAGGCCGTCAGCGCTGGATCCTGCCGATGGGGATCGGCAGGGTCGAGGAGGTCGACGACGTCACAGACGACGAGATCACCCACGCGCTGGGCGTGATCGCCGCATGACCACCGTGGCCTACCAGGGCGAGCCCGGCGCCTTCGGCGAGGAGGCGGTCATCGGCTGGTTCGGCGCGACCGTGACCCCGTTGCCGGTGCCCACCTTCTCGGCGGTGTGTGCCGCCGTGGAGGGCGCCACCGCGGACGCCGGCGTGCTGCCGCTCGAGAACTCGCTCGCAGGAACGGTCGGTGACGCGCTCGATGCGCTGGCGGTTGGCGCCCTTCGGGTCATCGGCGAAGTCCTGCTGCCGATTCGCCACCAGCTGTGCGTCGTCCCGGGCACGCGGCTCGACGAGGTCCGCCACGTGAGCAGCCATTGGCAGGCCCTGGCCCAGTGCGACCGGTTCCTCACTGGACGGGGCTGGCAGGTCGTCCCGGCTGCCGACACCGCCGGAGCGGCACGGGAGCTTGCCGCGTCCGGCGACCGCACCGCCGCCGCCATCGCATCACGGCGCGCGGCGGACCGATACGGCCTCGAGGTGATCGCCGCCGACATCCAGGACTCCGATCACAACATGACTCGCTTCGCGGTCCTCGTGAGCGCCGCGACGTCCCGGCTGCCGAGGGCCGCGGGGCCGCTGGCGCCGAGCTCCGGCAGCCCCGAGACGCTGCTGACCTTCGAGACCGGCCACCGGCCCGGCGACCTCGTCCGCGCGCTCACCGTCCTCGCCGACGCGGGCGTCAACCTCAACCGCATCGAGTCGCGCCCGTCCGGCGCCGGGCCGTGGCGATACCGCTTCCTGCTCCAGGTGTCCGGGGACGCGGATGCCGATCCGTTGCGCACGGCGCTCGCGGGCCTGGCACCGCACACGCGCACGCTGCGCGTCCTCGGCTCCTTCGATGCCGGCAGCGGCGATCATTGATCGATGCGGATCCTGCTCCTGCACGGCCCGAATCTCGGCAGCCTCGGGCGACGCCAGCCCGAGGTGTACGGCTCCGAGACCCTGGCCGAGATCGTCGAGTCATGCCGTGCCCATGCACTGGAGCGAGGGGCGCTGCTCGACGCCTTCCAGTCGAACCACGAGGGCGCGCTGATCGACCGGCTCGAGCAGCTCGACTTCGACGCGGTGATCTGCAACTTCGGCGCGCTCTCGCACACGAGCTACGCGCTGCACGACGCGCTGCTGACCGCCGACCGCCCGGCCGTGGAGGTCCACATCAGCGACATCAGGGCCCGCGAGCCGTGGCGCCGGGTCTCCGTCACCGCCCCGGCAACGGGGCACCAGGTCATCGGCCACGGGTGGCGCGGCTACCTCGAGGCGATCGACTGGCTGCTCGAGAACGCCTAGGTCGCGCGGATGGACCAGCGGTCGCCGATGCGATCCACCCGAAGCTCCATTCCGAAGCACTCCGAGAGCGCCGCGTCGGTGAGCACGCCGTCGATCGGGCCAGCCCTCAGGATGCGACCGTCTCGCACGAGGAGCGCATGGGTGAATCCGGGTGGAATGTCCTCGAGCCGATGGAGGACCATGACCACCGTGGCCAAGTGTCCGGCCGCCACCCGGGTCATGGTGGCGATGAGCGACTCGCGGCCGCCTACGTCGAGCGACGCCATGGGCTCGTCCAGCAGCAGCGCCTCCGGCTGCGTCACCAGCGCGCGGGCCAGCTGGATTCGCAGCTGCTCGCCGGACGAAAAGGTGCCGAACGGCCGCTCCACATCGTCGGCCATGCCGGCCCCGGCGAGCGCCGCATCGGTCCTGCGGCGGCTCATCAGTCCCGGCTCGACGAACCACGGGAACAGGGCGCCGACCTGTGCTGCATCCACGACCTGGCGCGGCGTCAGCTGCTCGGGGATCTGGTGCGCCAGCGCGGGGCTCAGGTAGCCGATTCGGGCGCGAAGCTCGGCAAGATTCGCGCGCCCGACGCGACGTCCGAGGACATCGACGCTGCCCGTGGACGGCACGAGATAGGTGCTCAGGATGCGGACCAGCGTCGTCTTCCCGGCTCCGTTCGGTCCCAGCACCACCCAGCGCTCCCCCGCGCCAACGGTCCAGTCGATGTCCGCCAGGATCGTGCGACCGTCACGGCGCACGCCGACGTCGTGGAGCTCGAAGACCGGCACGGTCACGACGGCCACGCGGTGCCGGCGCGTACATCGGAAGTGGGAGGTCGGATGATGCGGCCAAGCCGTGCCGGTGAAGCGCGCCTAGGCACCCGGACGGTCAGGAAGGGTGCTGACGCGCGCCGGATGCGACGCCTCGTAGGCGGCGATCTGCGGCTCCAGTGACAGCAGGTAGCCCAGCTCGTCGGTCCCGTCCAGGATCATGCGTCGCGCGAACGAGTCCACCTCGAAGCCGATGACCGCGCCGTCCGGCAGCCGCAGCTGCTGCGCCTCGAGGTCGACCGTGAACGGCGCAGCGGGCTCCCGCGCCACGATGCCGAACAGGCGAGCGGCGACGTCGGGCGCGACCACGATCGGCAGGAGGCCATTCTTCAGGGCGTTGCCGCGAAAGATGTCGGCGAAGCTCGTGCTGATGACCGCCCGGATGCCCCAGGCCATCAGCGCCCACGGGGCGTGCTCGCGGGAGGAACCGCAGCCGAAGTTGTCGCCGGCCAGCAGGATGGCGCGCCCGGCCATCTCCGCCCGGTTCAGGATGAAATCCGGGTCGGGGCTTCCGTCCGGCAGGTAACGCCAGTCACAGAACAGCTGCTCGCCCAGCCCCGCCCGGTTGACCGTTTTCAGGAAGCGAGCCGGGATGATCTGGTCGGTGTCGATGTCGTTGCGGGGAAAGGGGACGACGGCGCTCGTGACCGACGAAAAGGGCTCGCGGATGCCGGTCACAGCAGCGCCCTGGGGTCCGACAGGCGGCCGGTGACCGCCGATGCGACCGCGGTGAGCGGCGAGGCGAGGAACGTCCGGCCACCCTTGCCCTGCCGCCCCTCGAAGTTCCGGTTGGACGTGCTGACGCTGTACTGGCCGGGCGCCAGCTGGTCGCCGTTCATCGCGATGCACATCGAGCAGCCGGCCTCGCGCCACTCGGCCCCCGCCTCACGGAACACCGATGCCAGGCCCTCCTCCTCGGCCTGGCGCTTCACGTCGGTCGAGCCCGGCACGACCAGCATCCGGACGGTGTCGGCGACGTGGCGGCCGCGGATCATGCGGGCCGCCTCCCGCAGGTCGCTGATGCGGGAGTTCGTGCACGAGCCGACGAAGACGACGTCGATCTCCCTGCCGAGGATCGGCTCCCCGGGCGTGAGCGCCATGTAGTCGAGCGCCGCGCGCAGGGAGTCGCGCTGGTTCGCATCGGCCATGCGCTCGGGGTCCGGGATGCGGGAGGTGATCGGGAAGCCCATCCCCGGATTCGTGCCGTAGGTCACCATCGGCGTCAGGTCGCCGGCGTCGAACGAGATGCTCCGGTCGAAGGCCGCCTCCTCGTCGCTCGGCAGCTGGCGCCAGCCGGCCACGGCGGCCTCCCAGTCGGCCCCCTGCGGGGCGTGCGGCCGGCCGGCGAGGTATTCGAAGGTGACGTCGTCCGGCGCAACCACCCCGGCCCGCGCGCCACCCTCGATGCTCATGTTGCAGATCGTCATGCGCCCCTCCATGCCGATCGCGCGGATCGCCGCGCCGCGGTACTCGAACACGTGGCCGGTTCCCCCGCCGACGCCGATCCGCGAGAGCAGCGAGAGGATGATGTCCTTGGCCGTGACGCCCGGGTGGAGCGTGCCGTCGACCCGGACCTCGAACGTCTTCGGCCGGCGCTGGAGGAGCGACTGGGTCGCCAGCACGTGCTCCACCTCGGTCGTGCCGATCCCGAAGGCGAGTGCGCCGAACGCGCCGTGCGTGGCCGTGTGCGAATCGCCGCACACGATCGTCATGCCCGGCTGGGTGAGCCCCAGCTCGGGCCCAATGACATGGACGATGCCCTGGTGCGGCGAGCCGATGCCGTGGAGCGGGATCCCGAACTCCGCGCAGTTCTGCTCGAGGCGGCTCACCTGGCGGGCGGCGATCTCGTCGGCGATGGGCAGTGAGCGGTCCGTTGTCGGGATCGAGTGGTCGACCGTCGCGACCGTCTGATCCGGCCGTCGCACGCGGATGCCACGCTCGCGCAGCCCGTCGAACGCCTGCGGGCTGGTGACCTCGTGGACGAGGTGAAGGTCGATCCCCAGCACGTCCGGCGCGCCATCGGTCCCGGGCGCCACGAGGTGGTCGTCCCACATCTTCTGGACGATGGTGCGCGGCTGGTGCGGGCGTGCGGAATCGAGGGTCGGCGTGCTCATCGGTAGGGCGGACGCTAGCCGATACGTCAAGAGCCCGCTCCAGAACCGATACGCTGTGCATGTGAGTGATGTGCCGCGTCGGACGCCGACCAACCCGGGAGAGCTCGAGACGAACCCGCAGTGGCAGGGCCTGCTGATGGGAACCGACCCCGGCCTCCGATGGGCGCGGCGCATGTTCCGCGTGATCCCCGCGACCCAGCGCTGCAAGGTCTGTGGGTCGCCTCACGACGGCGCGGCGGCGCCGCTGGTGCGGGCGTTCGGCTTCGGGCGGTATCCGCGGAACCCACAGCTCTGCAACCACTGCTTCCGCATGGCGAGCAAGTACCCCGGCGGCGCGGAGATCGAGGTGACGGCGTTCTTCGCGGACATCCGCGGATCGACCGGCCTGGCCGAGACGATGGCGCCCGCCGCCTACTCGGCCGCCGTCGACGCCTACGTGCGCACCGCGAGTCGAGCAATCCGAGAGCCGGGCGGCATCGTGACAAAGCTCCTCGGTGACGGGCTCATGGCCCTGTTCATCCCGGCGCTGACCGGCGGCGAGCACGCCCGGGCGGCGCTCACGGCCGCGCGCGGCATCCTCGCCCGAGTCACGGTGCCGGTCGGGATCGGCATCCACAGCGGTTCGGCATGGGTGGGCTTCGTCGGCGGCGTGGAGGAGGTTCTGGACTTCACCGCGCTCGGCGACGCGGTGAACGTCGCCAGTCGCCTCGGGTCGGATGCAGGGGCCGGCGAGATCCTCATGAGCGCCGCCACCGCCTCGGCGGCATCGGTCCCCACCGTCGGACTGCAGGCCCGGCGGGTGGAAGTGCGGGGGCGGCAGGATGCGCTCGACACCTTCGTCGAGCATGTTGCCCCGAACCCGGTCGAGGCCGACCGCTGATCAGCCGCCCCAGGTGGCGCCGAGCGGCCGCTCGCGGCGCACCGGGATGACGGCCGCGGCGATGACCGGCGCCACGCCGGCCAGCGCGAAGGCGACCCCGTAACCCAGGGGGCCGCCGCCGGCCAGCCCGATGACCACCGCCAGCGGCGCGGCGACCGCCGCGGCGATGACGTTCTGGAACGTGTTCTGGACGCCCAGTGCCCGCCCCGCCCAGCGTGGTCCCGCGCGCTCCGCGACGGCCGTGAACGCGAGCCCGTTCGGCGTCACGGTGACCACGGCGGCGATTGCGAGGGCCGCAACCGCGACCTCGCCGGCGGACGCGAGGAGGCCGAGCACGCCCATCGACAGGCCGATCCCCACCGCGATGAGCCGCATCGGGCCGAGGCGGGATCCGACGCGGTCGGACCACCACCCCACGGCGAGCCGCGAGCCGGCGCCGAGCACCTGGGCGATGGCGAGCAGTGGCCCCGCCAGCGCCGAGGACCACCCCAGCCCGGTGACCAGGTAGTCGAAGGCAAAGACCGCCACGGCGAACTGCGGGATGACGAGCAGGCCGCTGGCCGCGTGGATCCGCCACAGGTAGCCGCCGCCGTACGGGGACGAGCGCCGGCTGCCGGCGGGCAGCTGTGGCCGTGCCGGGTTCCGCACGACGACGCCGATGACCGCCGCTGTGACGAGGCACGCCCCTCCCAGCGCGACGAACGCCGCGTCGACGCCCCAGCGCGCGGCGACGGGCGGCAGCGTGATGGCGGCCGCCCCCACACCGAGCGGCTGGCCCATCTGGCGGATCCCCATCGCGAGCCCGCGCTCCCCCACGCCGAACCAGCCGAGAATCAGGCGGCCGCTGGCGGCATGAATCGCGGCGCTGGAAGCGCCCGTGACGACGAGCAGAGCGAGCCGTGCGATCTCGGCCTCGGCGCCGGCGACGCCAAGCTCGGCGACGCCCGCGCCGCCGAGGCCGGCCACGAGGATGCGCCGCTCGCCCCAGCGGTCCGCGGCGGCACCCCATGCGATGAGCGTGAGCAGGATGCCCGCGATTGGCGCGCTGACCAGCAGCGTCGCCTGCTCAAGGCTCCTCCCTTCATCGCGAAGCGCGGGGATGAGATATGCCAGGCCATACTGCGCCGCGCATCCGGCCGTGAGGCCCGCCAGGCCAACGGCGAGGATGACCCATCGGCGTGATGGCGACCGGTCCGGCATCGCAGCATTCTGGTGCCTCGCTCGGGAGGCGGCTCGGCGAACACACTGGACGCCTTGCAAGCCCGGCGGACCGTGCCAGCGGGCGCGATC
>JASLBU010000261.1 GCA_030146365.1 Candidatus Limnocylindria bacterium
GGCGTTGCCCAGCGTCACGCCATAGCCTTCCTGGAGGGGGGTCACCTCGAAGCGTGACAGGTTGCCTTCCGCGTGCACCTCGTCGATGCGCGGGTCCGGCGCCTGCTGCTGCTGCGGGGTCTCGAGTTCGATCATCAGGGAAAGTTGACTCCTAGCGCGAGTAGTACTCGACGACGAGCTGCTCTTTGAACTCGAGCGGCATCTGCTCGCGCGCTGGTTCGGCGAGGACGGTGCCCGACAGCTTCGTCGGGTCGACGCTCACCCATTCGGGGATCTGGGCGGCCTTCATCGTCTCGGGGGCGATCTTGAAGTACTCGCGGCTGCGGCGGCTGTCGCGGACCTCGATGCGGTCCCCGATCTTCGTCCCGAAGCTCGGGACGTTCGTCGGCCGGCCGTTCACCGAGAAGTGGCCGTGGGTCACGAGCTGGCGCGCCTGGGGGCGGCTGGCCGCGAAGCCCATCCGGTACACGACGTTGTCCAGCCGCATCTCGAGGAGGCGCAGCAGGTTCTCGCCGGTCATCCCCTTGTGCTGCTCGGCCCGCTCGAAGTAGTTGCGGAACTGACGCTCGAGCACCGAGTAGCTCTTGCGCACCTTCTGCTTCTCGCGAAGCTGGAGGCCGTACTCGCTCACCTTGCGGCGGCGCATCGTGTTCATGCCCGGAGGCGTGCTGCGGCGCTCGAAGGCGCACTTGCGGCTGTAGCAGCGGCTGCCCTTGAGGAAGAGCTTCAGCCCCTCCCGCCGGCAGATGCGGCAGACCGCGTCGGTATATCGTGCCATGCTCGATCTCTCCTCAGACCCGGCGGCGCTTCGGCGGCCGGCAGCCGTTGTGCGGGATCGGCGTGACGTCGGTGATGGCGGTCACCTCGAGGCCGGCGGTCTGGAGCGAGCGAATCGCCTGCTCGCGCCCGCCACCGGGTCCCTTGACGAAGACCTCGACCTGCCGCATGCCGTGCTCCATCGCGCGCTTCGCGGCCGAGTCGGCCGTCTGTGCCGCCGCGTAGGGCGTGCTCTTGCGGGAGCCCTTGAAGCCGACCAGGCCCGCGCTCCCCCAGCTGATCACGTTCCCCGTCATGTCCGTGATGGTCACGATCGTGTTGTTGAACGTCGACTGGATGTGCGCGTGCCCAGTGGGCACATTCTTTCGCTCGCGCTTCTTGCCGCGCTGAGCGCGCTTACGCTCTGCCATTGGACTCCCGTATCACTTCTTGCGGCGGACGCCGACCGTCTTCTTCGCGCCACGGCGCTGCCGCGCGTTCGTCTTCGTGCGCTGCCCGCGGACGGGCAGGTTGCGCCGATGGCGGAGGCCCCGGTACGAGCCGATCTCCATGAGACGCTTGACGTTCAGGCTGACTTCGCGGCGGAGGTCTCCCTCCACCTTGAACTGGCGGTCGACCACCTCACGGAGGCGGTTCACCTGCTCCTCGGTGAGATCCCGGACGCGGATGTCCGGCGAGACGTTGGCCGTCTCGATCACCTTGGCGGCCGAGGTCGGGCCGATGCCGTGGATATACGTGAGGCTGATGATCACTCGCTTCTCGCGAGGAATATCAACGCCGGCGATACGTGCCACGATCGACTACCCCTGCCGCTGCTTGTGCTTGGGAATGACGCAGATGACCATCACCACACCGGAACGCTTGATGACCTTGCAGCGCTCACAGCGGGGCTTCACGGACGCAGAAACCTTCATCTCATCCTGTACGTGATCCGACCCCGGGTGAGGTCATAGGGACTGAGCTCCACGCGGACGGTGTCGCCGGGGAGGATGCGGATGAAGTTCTGGCGCAGCTTCCCGGAGATGTGGGCGAGAACCTCGTGCCCGTTCTCCAGGCGCACCTTGAACATCGCGTTTGGCAGAGGAAGAATCACTTCTCCCTCGACCTCGATGGCATCCTTCTTCGGCAACCGACACGCACCCTCGTTTCAGCCTGGAACGTTCAAATTGGGACTGACACACGGAAAGGCCGCCGCACAGGGCGACCCACGGAACGGAGAGTATACCGCTCGCCGCGCGACCGCACAAGGCACCCTCACGAGCGCACCGTGAGCAGCTCCGGTCCGTGCTCGGTCACCGCGATCGTGTTCTCAAAGTGCGCCGAGAGCGCGCCGTCCACGGTCCTGACGGTCCATCCGTCGTCATCCACGTACACGTCGTCGCCTCCCAGGTTGAACATCGGCTCGATGGCGAAGCACATGCCGGCCTCGATCCTCATCCCCGCGCCGGGACGCCCGTAGTTGGGGACCTGCGGCTCCTCGTGCATCGCCTGGCCGATGCCATGCCCGACAAACGGGCGCACGATCCCGTACCCGCGCTCGGCCGCCACCGACTCGATCGCGTGGCCGATGTCGCCGAGGTGATTCCCCGGCAGCGCAGCGGCGATCCCGGCCTCCATCCCCCGCCGCGTCGCGTCAACGAGGTCCGCGGCCTCGACCGGCACGTCACCGACCGTCCAGGTGCGGGCACAGTCGGCATGCCAGCCGTCCACGATGCAGCCGATGTCGATGCTCACGAGGTCACCGTGTGCCAGCCGGCGCCTCGGCGACGGGATGCCGTGCACCACCTCGTCGTTCACGCTGGCGCAGATGACCCCCGGGAAGGGCGGGTCGCTGCCGTAGCCCTTGAACGAGCTGACGGCGCCCGCATCGCGCATCATTCGCGCCGCGATCGCGTCGAGCTCACCGGTCGTCACGCCGGGCCGGAGCTCCGAGCGCAGGACGTCGAGGATGGCGGCCAGGATTCCTCCGGCCTCCCTCATGCTGGCGACCTCGGCCGGACGCTTGATCGTGACGACGCGGGTGCGCACCCCCATCGTCAGGCCCTGCGCTCCACGGCGCCGATGCGCGACAGGATCGCGTCGGTCACCGTGCCGATGGACTGCGTGCCGTCGAGCCGGTCGACGATGCCCGCCCGCTCGTAGTGGTCGACCACCTTCAGCATCGGCGGTACCTGTCGCTCGAGGCGGGCGCGGACGACCTCCGGGCGGTCGTCGTCCCGCTGCCTGAGCGGCGAGCCGTCCCGATCGCAGATGCCCGGCTGGCGCGGCGGATCGGTGGACTCGTGGTACGGGGTCCCGCACTGCGGGCAGATCCACCGGCCAGCCACTCGACGGACCAACTCGTCGGTCGGGACCTCGATGGAGAAGACGCGCCGAATCCGTTCGCCGTGGGAGGCGAGTGTCTCGTCGAGCGCCGTGGCCTGCCCGACGGTACGCGGAAATCCGTCGAGGATCGCCCCGTGCGCGGCCGGCGGCTTGGCGAGCTCGTCCATGAACATCGCGATCGTCGTCTCGTCGGGAACCAGCTCGCCGCGCTGCATGTAGTCCCGGGCCGCCTCTCCCAGCGGGGTGCCCGCCGCCATCGCCGCGCGGAACAGGTTGCCGGACGCCAGGTGCGGGATGCCCAGCTCCCGGGACAGGATCGTGGCCTGGGTGCCCTTGCCGGCACCGACTGCGCCGACCAGGAGGAGGATCAGGCGCTCGCCATCGGCGCGTGCAGCGGTGACGCCATCGGTCACCTGGTGAAGCCCTCGTAGTTGCGCATCATCATCTGCGCCTCGAGCTGCTTCATCGTCTCGACAACGACGCTGACCATGATCAGGATGCTGGTCCCGCCCAGCTGCAGGCTCTCCGTGCCCGGGATGAAGGCTGACACGATGAAGGGCAGCACGGCGATGGTGCCGAGGAACAGCGCCCCGCCGAGCGTGATGCGATTCGTCACCCGGCCGAGAAACTGCTCGGTCGGCTTCCCCGGCCGGATGCCGGGAATGAACCCGCCGTTCTTGCGCAGGTAGTCCGCGGTCTGGTCGGGGCGGAACTGGAACGCGGTGTAGAAGTAGGTGAAGAACACCACCAGCAGGAAGTAGAGCGTCCCGTAGACCGGGATGTTCGACTGGCCGTCCAGGTTCGTGCTGATGAACGTGGCGACGCTCCGGACCCACTCGATGTCGCTGTTGATGAAGTAGTTCGCGATCTGGGCGGGGAACAGCAGGATGCTCACCGCGAAGATGATCGGGATGACGCCGGCCATCGTGACCTTCAGCGGCAGGTACTGCGTCTGCCCCTGGTACATGCGGCGCCCCCGCACGCGGCTCGCGTACTGCACCGGGATGCGGCGCTGGCCCTCGTTGATGAAGACCACCGCGGCGACGATGACGATCGAGATGATCGCGAACGGAATGAGCGACTGGACCGCGTTGGGACCCGAGGCGATGGGGCCCACCTGCTGCGGGATGGAGCCGACGATGCCCGCGAAGATGATGAAGCTGATGCCGTTGCCCAGGCCCTTCTCGCTGATCAGCTCGCCGAGCCACATCAGCAGGATGGTGCCCGCGGTGAAGCTCAGCAGCAGGCTGAAGGTCTCGATGCTGAACAGGCTGTTCGCCGGGATGACACCGTTGGCGCTGAGCAGCACGCTGATGCCATAGCCCTGCGCGAAGGCGAGCGGCACGGTCAGCAGTCTCGTGTACTGGTTGATCTTGTTGCGGCCGTACTCCCCCTCCCGGCTGAGCTCCTCCAGGGCCGGGATCACGCCGCGCATCAGCTGCATGATGATGCTGGCGTTGATGTACGGATTGACCCCCAGACCGATGATCGATGCGGCCGCTAGGCCGCCGCCCGAGAAGATGTTCAGGATCCCCAGCAGTGGGTTGTCGGTGAACAGGTTCTGGAGCGCCGCGGTGTTCACGTTCGGGATCGGGACGTTCGTCAGCGCGCGGAAGACGAGCAGGATTCCCAGGGTGAACAGGATCTTGCGCCGGATGTCCGGCGCGCGAAGGGCGGCGGCGGCCGTCTCGATCAAGGTCTTATGACTCGCTTTCGGTCTCGTCGGCGTGCGTCCCGTCGGCCGCGACTGTCCCGGCGTCGGGCGCCCCGGCCACGTCGTCGTCGGGCGACGGCGGGGCAGGCTCCGAACCCGCTGCCGCCTGCGCATCGGCCGCAGCGGCGGCAGCCGCCGCCCGCTGCTTCTTCGTCGGCTGGGCGGCCGCCGGGGCGGCATCGCCACCGGCGTCCACGCGCTGGGCGCGCTCGATCCCAGCCTGCCGGCGAGCGGATCGCTTGCCCTCCGGCCGCGGCGGCTTCTCGTCGATGGGATCGTTGTCCGGCCAGCCGAGCAGCTGGACCGTCGAGCCTGCGGCGGTGAGCTTCTCACGCGCCGACGCGCTGAAGCCGTGCGCATGAATGGTGATCCCCCGCGGCGCATCGCCCACGCCGAGGATCTTCACCGGGAGCGACGTGTCGCGGATGAGGCCGTCGTGCGCCAGGACGTCCGGCGTCACCAGCGTGCCGGCCTCGACCTCGGTCAACCGGCCGATGTTGAGCGGCGCATACGGCACTCGTAGCCGGTTCTTGAAGCCGTGGAGCTTCGGGGTGCGCACGTGGAGCGGCGTCTGGCCGCCCTCGAACCAGGCGGGGATGTTGCCGCCGGCCCGCGCCTTCTGACCCTTCGTGCCTCGGCCCGCCGTCTTGCCACGTCCGGAGCCGTGGCCACGTCCGACGCGGCGCGACGGCTTGCGCGAGCCCGGGGTCGGGTGCAGGTCGTGGAGCTTCACTTCGTTTCCTCTTCCTTGGCCGCGCGGCGGCGACTCTCAGCCGGCTCCTCCACCTCGAGAAGGAACGCGACGCGCCGCAGCATGCCCCGGTTCTCCGGGGTATCGGCGATCTCGACGGACTGGTTGAGCCGATGCAGGCCGAGCGCCCGGATCGTCCCGCGCGCGGCGGCCTTGTGGCCGATCGTCGAGCGGATCCAGGTGACCTTCAGGGTCGGGCCGGACTTCGTGCGGTCAGCGGCCACGCCCACCTCCGAACCCGGTGTTCATCGGCTCGCGCCGCTCGGGGATCTCGTGCGGGGTGCGGGCGAGCTCGGCGCGTCGCTTGCCGAGCAGCTGCTCGGCGGTGCGGCCGCGGAGCGCGGCGATGTCATCGGCCGACCGAAGGTTCGCCAGGCACTCGATGGTGGCGCGCACCACGTTGATGGGGTTGGTGGAGTCCTGGACCTTGCTGAGCAGGTCCCGGATCCCCGCCGCCTCGACGACGGCTCGGACAGAGCCCCCGGCGATGACGCCCGTCCCGGCGCTGGCCGGCTTCAGCATCACCTTCGATGCCCCGAAGTGCCGATGCACCTCGTGCGGGATGGTGGTGCCGACCAGCGGCACCTTGATCAGGTGCTTCTTCGCGTCCTCGACGCCCTTGCGGATCGCCTCCGGCACTTCGCCGGCCTTGCCGATTCCGGCGCCGACGGTGCCGTTCCCGTCACCGACCACCACGACCGCGCTGAAGCTGAAGCGGCGTCCGCCCTGGACGACCTTCGCGACGCGGTTGATCTGGACGACCTTCTCTTCCAGGTTGAGCTTGGACGCATCAATGCGTGCCATGCGTGTCTCCTCTCGCTCTACAGGTTGAGGCCGCCCTCGCGGGCGCCCTCGGCGAGCGAGCGGACCCGCCCGTGGTACTGATAGCCACCGCGGTCGAGGACCACGGCGCTCACGCCGGCCGCCTTCGCCCGCTCGGCGAGGGCCTTGCCGACCGCGCGGGCCGCATCGACCGGCGCGCCCGTGCCGAGCTCCGCTTCCTGGCTCGAGGCGGCCGCAAGCGTCCGGCCGGTCGTGTCGTCGATGACCTGCGCGTAGATGTGCTTCGCGCTGCGGAAGACCGACAGGCGCGGGCGCTCGCCGCTGCCGCTGACGCGGAGGCGGAGTCGCTCGTGTCGCTTGCGACGTCGGACGTCGCGGGACAGATTCGTCATCGTCTTCCTCAGCCCCCGACCTTGCCGGCCTTGCCGGCCTTGCGGAGGATCTGCTCGCCGGCGTACTTGATGCCCTTGCCCTTGTACGGCTCCGGCTTGCGTTGCGAGCGGATATATGCCGCGATCTGGCCGACGAGCTCCTTGTCGGCGCCGAACACCGACAGCCGCGTCGGAGTCTCGACGCGGAACTCGATCCCGGCCGGCGGGTCGACCTCGACCGGGTGCGAGTAGCCGAGCGCCAGCACGAGCTTCGCGCCCTGCAGCTGCGCGCGGTAGCCGACCCCGTTGATCTCCAGGCTCTTCGTGAACCCGGTCGCCACGCCGGTGACCATGTTGTTGACGAGCGTCCGCGTCAGCCCGTGCAGCGCACGGTGCCGCGGCTCGTCGGTCGGGCGCACGACGTTCAGGACGTCGCCCTCCCGCTCGACCCGGATCTCGGGATGGATGGTGCGCTGGAGCGTCCCCAGCGGGCCCTTGACGGAGATGTGGCTCCCGTCCTGCGTGACCTCCACGCCGGCAGGGAGCGGAATCGGCATTCGCCCGATTCGTGACATGTCGTTCGCTCCTTACCAGACGTAGCAGAGGACCTCGCCACCGAGATTCTGTTTCCGGGCGTCGTTCCCGGTCATGATCCCGTGGGAGGTTGACAGGATGGCGACTCCGAGGCCGCCGAGCACGCGGGGGATCTCGGTCTTGCGGGCATAGACCCGCAGTCCCGGCTTGCTGATGCGCTTCAGCCCGGTGACGACCGGCGTCCGGCCCTCGACGTACTTCAGCCGCAGCACGAGCTGATCCTGGACGCTCTCGGAGTCGGCTCGGGTCTCGAAGGACTCGATGAACCCCTCGTCGGCCAGGATGCGGGCGATCTCGCGCTTCACGCGCGAGGACGGCATGCTGAGCTCGCGGTGCCGCGCCGTGCTGGCGTTGCGGATGCGCGTCAGCATGTCGGCGATTGGATCGGTCACGTTCATGTGGTGTTCGTTCGTCTCCTCGGCGGCGGTTCGCTCCCTGCCCGGTGGCGGGTGGCGCCTGCCGCTGATGGCGGCCGTCGACGCCCGACGGCCTTCGTTCGGTGAGCTGCTACCAGCTCGACTTGGTCACGCCCGGCAGCTGCCCGAGCAGGGCGCGCTCCCGGAAGCAGATGCGGCACATCGCGAAGCGGCGCATGTAGGCGCGGGAGCGCCCGCACACCTGGCAGCGGTTGTGCTGCCGTACGCCGAAGCGCGGGGTGCGCCGTGCCTTCGCGATACTCGATTTCTTCGCCACGTGGTGCTCCTCAGTTGTTCTGGAACGGCATGCCGAGGAGCTC
>JASLBU010000015.1 GCA_030146365.1 Candidatus Limnocylindria bacterium
GGGAGCGGGCGTCAGTCTCGCGGGCGGTCTATCGGATCAGCTGCCGGCGTTCTCGGCGAAGGCGGGAAGGCTGAACGCTTCCTCGAGGGCCTCCATGGGGCGGAAGCCGACGGCGGCCCGAGGCGCCTCGCCCGGGGCGAAGAGCGCGACGGTCGGGATGCTCATGATCCCGTAGCGCATCGCCGTCTGGGGGTTCGCGTCGACGTCGAGCTTGCGCACCTCGACGCTGCCCGCGTACTTGGCGGCCAGCTTCTCGATCTCCGGAGCGACCATCCGGCACGGACCGCACCACTCGGCCCAGAAGTCGACGACCACCGGCTTCTCGCTCTGGAGCACGTCGGTCTCGAAGGTGGCGTCGGTGACCTCGGGTACGTTGGACGACATGGGAATCCTCTCTGTGTGGGGTGCCGGCTTCAGCCGGCTACCTGCTGAAGCAACTGGTAGGCCTCGAGGACGCGCGTGTCCGCGAGCCGATAGAACACGGTGCTGCCCTCGCGCCGTGAGACGACCAGCCCCGCAGAACGCAGCACCGAGAGGTGCTGGCTCATGTTCGGGACCTGGCAGCCCACCTCTCGTGAGAGATCGCTGACACTGCACTCGCCGGCGGCCAGCCGCTCGACAACGCACAGGCGCTTCGGATCGGCGAGCGCGCGAGCGATATTGGCCGTTCGGCCGCGCTCCGCCTCGGTGCTCGTCATCGGGTCCATCGGCATCATGATCTCACCACTTGCGCAAACTCGCAAGTCAGGCCCGGGCCGGCCGCGGGGTCAGGCTGGGACCGAGCCGGTCGGCGCCGTCTGCTGAGCCGGATCGGGCAGCTCCGTCGCGCGGGCGGCGGCGAATCGGCCCAGTCCGGCGGCGACGAAGAGGATGGCGAACGGCGCCCAGCCGCCCAGCAGCATCACCGTGGATGCCAGCGCGATGCCCCCGCTGTAGGCACCGACGTTGCGGATGACGAAGTGGCTCTGGAATGCGAGGACGTCCGGCCCGGTCGCCAGTCGCATGAGCCGCTCGTTGGCCGACAGCTGACCGGCGGTGTCCCCGGCGGCCAGCAGGATCGCGACGAGGATCACCACGAGCGGCGCGATGGGGTTGGCCGGGTGCGCCGTGAGCGCCAGGACGAGGGCGACGCCGCGCAGCAGGAACGATCGGCGAAGCAGCCGCGATGACGACGCTCCGCGCAGGTGCGAGCTGACGTAGAGGGACGCCAGTACGAGCGTGCCGGAGCTCACCGCGCTGATGAGGATGGCGAATCCTGCGCCGGTGCCGAGGACGCTGATCGCGTAGACCGACAGGAACGGCGAGAGGCCGGCGGAGAGCAGCGCAAGGGTCATGACCTGGCCGTGCCGGCGGAGACGCGCTCGGTCCTCGCCGCGCCACCCGACGGAGCGCGGCACGCGAATGCGGCCCGGAGCCGGCAGTCGCCGCAGGACGACGAGGGGGACGAGGCCCACGAGGCCCGCCAGGCCGAGCGGGACGGCGTACGCCCACAGACCCACGGCCGCAACGACCTCATCGATCGAGATCGCGATCGGCAGCAGGACCACCGAGCCGATGCCCAGCGCGATGCCGCCGAGCCGCGGGCCGATCAGGCGCCGCTCGTCGTCGGGGAGGACGATCTGATACCACGACTGCTGGAGGCTGTACGCCATCGCGCCCATCGAGCCGAGGACGCCGCCCACCACCCCGATGAGCACGATGGCGACCCCGGCGGACAGCCAGCCGAGCGCGACCAGGCCGACGAGCAGCGAGAGCAGCAGGCCACGCGGGTCGCCCAGCGTGGCGAACAGGATGACGAGGCCGCGCAGGTTCCCGTCGGTCCTCTCCAGCCACGAGGGCAGCCAGCGCTGGGACATCGTCCCGGCGGCCGGCAGCACCGCCAGGGCGGTGGCAAGGGCCGGGTGCGCACCGAGCGCGAGGAGGAGTGGGATGACGATCGCCGGCCCGGTGAGGGCGCCGATGAAGCCCTGGGTGACGGCGAGGACGCGGAACGGGCGGTACGGGCGGGCACCGAATCGGCGCCAGTCGGCGGCGGCCGCGGCGAGGCGTGGGGGAGTGGACGGGCGCACGCGCATGAGAGGTGGAAGCAGCCTTGTCCGGGAGCGCGCGTACTCTCGCCAGACCGGCTCTGACGAACGCCGGTGCAGGGCGTCCCTGCCGTGCCTCCGACCGCCCAACCCTAGGGCAGCCGCCCGCGGATGTCACATGGCCCCCGGCTCCACGTTCGAACGGGCGCCGATACCGCGACACGCGAGTTGTCACGAACGCCGCTCACGATGCGGCCATGAACATTCTTCTCGACTGCGCATGGTGCGAAGAGGAGGTCGTCTTCACGGTCGACGAGACCGACGACGAGCTCGTCTGCGGCGCCTGCAACACCCGGATGGCGTTCGCGCCGGATCCGGCGGCCACCTTCGCCCTCCTCTACGAGCCGGCCCGCGCGGCCTGATCCGGCAGCCGGCTTCGAGCCGGCCGCCCGCCGGGTCAGGATTCGGTGATTTCGATCGTCTCGATGCGGTCTCCCGGCTGACGATCGCGCTGCGGATCGCGCTCCCGGAGGGACATGACCACGTCCATCCCCTCGATGACCTTGCCGAACACGCTATGGCGGTTGTCGAGGTGCGGCGTCGGCCCGTGGGTGATGAAGAACTGGCTGCCGTTCGTGCCGGCACCGGCGTTCGCCATCGACAGGATGCCGGGCGAGTCGTGCCGCAGCGTCGGATGGAACTCGTCGCCGAACTGGTAGCCGGGCCCACCGGTGCCCGTCCCGGTGGGGTCGCCACCCTGGGCCATGAAGCCGCCGATCACGCGGTGGAACGTCGTCCCGTCGTAGAACCCGGCGCGGGCGAGGTTGACGAAGTTCTCCACCGTCAGCGGCGCACGGTCGGCATACAGCTCGACGACGATGTCGCCGCGCTCGGTCTTGAATCGCGCCGTGTAGGTCTTCGAGGTGTCGAGCGCGCCGGTGGGGGGCGCGGGCTTCTGTGCCATCGGTTCTCCTTGGGGGTGATGCGTCGCCGATGCTACCGGAAGCATCCCGCGCTGGTAGCCTCGGCACATGACACGAGTGGTCTTCAGTGGGGCGACCGTGGTCGACGGGACCGGTGCCGAACCGGCGATCGCGGACCTGGCCGTCGAGGACGGTCGCGTCGTGGACGTGGGACGCGGCCTGGATGGGGACGAGGCGATCGACGTCGCCGGCAAGGCGCTGCTCCCCGGCCTGTTCGACTGCCACACGCATGTCGTGGTGAGCTCGATCGATGCGGTGCGGAATCTCCAGACGCCGTTCAGCTACCGGTTCTACGAGGCTGCCGACAACCTCCGCGCGACGCTCCGGACGGGCATCACCACGGTTCGGGACGCCGGCGGCGCAGACCTGGGGATCAAGCAGGCAGTGGAGGACGGCCGCATCCCCGGGCCGCGGATGCAGATCAGCCTGTCGATGATCACTCAGACCGGCGGGCACGGCGACCCGTGGACGGCGTCCGGGGCCGACCTCCACTTCTTCGTGCGCCACCCCGGTGTCCCGGACACCATCGTCGACACGCCCGACGAGATGCGGCGTGCCGTCCGGACCCTGATCCGCATGGGCGCCGATGTCATCAAGGTCGCGACCTCCGGCGGTGTGCTGTCGGCGCGCGACAAGCCGACGCACGCGCACCTGACGCCCCAGGAGCTGGACGTGCTGGTCGAGGAGGCGGCCGCCGCCGGGATCTGGGTCATGGCGCATGCGCAGGCGACGCCCGGCATCAAGAACGCCATCCGCGCGGGCATCCGATCGATCGAGCACGGCATCTACCTCGATGACGAGGCGATCTCGATGATGCTCGAGCGAGGCACATGGCTCGTGCCGACGCTGGTTGCGCCGCGTGGCGTGATCGACGCCGCCGAGGCCGGAGCCGCCATCCCCGAGGCATCGGTCGCCAAGGCGCGAGAGGTCGTCCAGGCCCACCGGGATTCGTTCGCACGCGCCGTCGCGGCTGGGGTGCGGGTGGCGATGGGGACCGACTCGGGCGTCACGCCGCATGGCCGGAACCTGCGTGAGCTGGCCTTGATGGTGGAGGGAGGCATGTCGCCGATGGATGCGGTGGGGGCCAGCACCTCATCGGCGGCGCAGCTCATGGGGCTCGAAGCGGACCTCGGTACGCTGGAGCCGGGCAAGGTCGCCGATCTCGTCGTCGTGGACGGGGACCCGCTCGATCTCGCCACACTGGCCGACCGGGTCGACGCGGTGTACCGGGACGGCGCCCGCGTCGCATGACGTCGCCCCGGGCCGCCGCACGCTGATCGCTCGCCCTCGCTATGGGTGCTCGAGGTCGATCACGAGACGTGCCGGATCGTCGAGGAGCAGGACCCGCCCGCACGCTTCCCCGGTGAGGCCCAGGTACCAGGTGCTCTGCCGCTCGAAGTCGCCACCCTCGACGAGGTGGACGAGGGACGGATGGGAGGTGCGGAAGTCGGTCGGGCCGTCGTACGAGCTGGTCCCCGCGTCCGTCTGCTTCGTCCCGCCGCGCATCGTCAGGCGGAGGAAGCTCGCACCATCGACAGCCATCGGTGCGCCGGAGGCGTCCTCGGTGAACGGTGGCGTTGCTCGGTCGAGGGTCAGCTCGGGCGTCCCCTGCTCGAACTCGAACACCACCCGGTCGTATCCGGCGTGCGTGCCGATGCGGACATCGGTGATGTTCGCGATTCCGACGGACGCGTCCTCCACGATCGGCAGCTGGCACCCGAACGGGCCGAGCTGGTCGGACGGGATCGGCTCGACCGAGCCCGCGGCGTCCGGACTCGGCTGGGAGGCAGTCCCGGTCGCGGTGCCATTCGGGATCTCGATCGATGCGGCTGGCGGGGCGGCGGGGCTGCTCTGAGCGGGTGTGGCGGGGGAGTCGCCGATGCACGCCGAGAGCAGGATCGCCGTCGCCAGTAGCGAGGCAAGGCGTGAGGCAGGGCGCATGAGGAACTCCTTCGGGCGGATGGTGGCTGCGAGCCGATGCGGGGCGTGGACGTACGGGTCGAGACCGGCGTTACGGCGGCCCCTAGACTGAGCTCCATGCAGAACGACGCCCGGGCTTTCTCCCCGGGACTCAAGGGCGTCCTGGCCGGGGAGACGGCCCTCGCCATGATCGACGGCGAGCAGGGCCGGCTGCAGTACCGTGGCTACCCGATCGGCGATCTCGTGGCGCGCGGGACGTACGCGCAGGTCGCGGAGCTGCTGTGGACGGGGGAGTGGGAGGCCACGGCGCGCCTGGCATGTGCTCCGCTGTCACCCGTGGTGCTCGAGGTGCTGCGTTGCCTTCCCGGCGATGCGAACGCCATGGACGCGCTCAGGACGGCCGTCTCCGCGTGGGGCGCCGAGCGGCGCGTCACGTGGCCGCCGACGGTCGCGCAGGCGCGCGAGCTGACCGCCACGGCACCGTCAGCGCTGGCCGCCTTTGCGCGCCTGCGTGCGGGGGAGGAGCCGGTCGAGCCGGACCCGGAGCTCGGACTCGCCGCCGGCTTCCTGTACCAGCTGCGCGGCGAGCGGGCGGACGAGGCGAGCGCGAGGGCGCTCGACGCGTACCTCGTCGTCGGCGCCGAGCACGGATTCAACGCGTCGACGTTCGCGGCGCGCGTGATCGTGAGCACTCACTCGGACATCGCATCGGCGGTCGCGGGCGCGATCGGCGCGCTGAAGGGTCCCTGGCACGGCGGCGCACCGGCCGAGGTGGTCGACCAGCTCCACGAGATGGGTAGCGTCGACCAGGCCGAGGAGTGGATCCGGGCGACGCTCTCCCGCGGTCAGCGGCTCATGGGCTTCGGCCATCGCGTGTACCGGGCCTACGATCCACGGGCGGCTGCGCTGCGGTCGGTGGCGGAGGGGATGAGCGGGATGGCCGACTGGCTCGCCAAGGCCGTCGCGGTGGAGGAGATCGCGCTGCGCCTGCTGGCCGAGCATCGGCCGGAGCTCGCCATCAAGACGAACGTCGAGTATTACGCCGCGGCCGTCCTCCAGGGCGTCGGGCTCTCGCCGGACCTTTTCCCGGCGACGTTCGCGATCGCCCGGCACGCGGGATGGACCGCGCACTGCATCGAGCAGGCGGAGGCGAACGTGCTCATCCGGCCCGACGTCCGCTATGTCGGTGCCTCAGAGCGGGCGCTGCCGACCTGACCCCGCCACATCGATGGCGGTACCGATTCTGCACCGTCCTGACCCCATGAACGACCGAGACGACGCCGCCGAGCGGCCCAACGTGATCGAGGGTGCCGACGCCGCCGCGCTGGGAACGACGCCGTCGCCGGGCGCCGCACCACTAGGAGCCAGCGTGGAATCGACCGAGCGGCTGGTGCCGGGGGCCGATGCGGACGCCCGGATGCTCGAGAACCCCTCGAAGCCGTGGGCAACCAGCCTCGCGGCCGCAGACCCCGATGCCGGCGTCGGGAATGAGCTCGATCGAGAGTCGGATCCGTTGCTCGAGGACGGCGTGCGCGACTGACGCCACAATGCCGGCGTGACCGAGCACGCCGGACCGCGGACCATCGCGGTCGTCACCGCCCTGCTCCTCGTCTACGTGGTGTGGGGCAGCACCTACTTCGCGATCGCGGTGATGATCGAGACGCTTCCCCCGCTACTGGCAGCGGGGACGCGGTTTCTCGTCGCCGGCGTGCTCATGCTCTCCGCCGTGATGGCGCACGCTCGCTGGCGCGAGAGTCGCGGCGGCGCGCCGGCGCCGAAGGCGACTCGGCTCCACTGGCGATCGGCATTCATCATCGGGACGTTGCTCCTCCTCGGCGGCAACGGGGGAGTGGTGCTCGCGGAGCGGCTCATTCCGTCCGGCGTCGCGGCGGTGCTGGTCGCGACCGTGCCGATCTGGCTCGCGACGTTCGACGCCATTCTCGAGCGCCGCGCGCCCAGCGTCGTCGTGATCGCCGGGCTGGTGGCAGGGATGGTGGGCGTCATCATTCTGCTCGCGCCCGTCGAGGGGCTCGCGGAGATCAACCCGGCGGGCGTCGTGCTCGTCGTCCTCGGGGCGATGTGCTGGGCCATCGGGTCGCTGTATGCGCGCCGCGCGCCGTTGCCGAGCTCCGGCCTGCTGACGACGGGCATGGAGATGGTCGGCGGCGGCATCGCCCTCGTGCTGGCCGGCGCCCTCATCGGCGAGGTCGGCCGGACGAACGTGGACGCGTTCTCGCTGCGGTCCATGCTGGCGTTCGGCTACCTGATCGTGTTCGGGTCCATCCTCGCCTTCACGGCGTACACCTGGCTCCTGGCCAACGTATCGGTCTCGACCGTGGGCACGTACGCGTACGTGAATCCAGTGGTGGCGGTGGCGCTCGGCGCCGTCCTGCTCAGTGAACCGATCACCGCGCGGACCGTCATCGCGGCGGTGCTGATCGTCGGCGCGGTGGTGGCCATGGTGTCGCGCCGGCCGCGCGCGCAGCCCGTCGCCTCCGCCAGCCGGGCGTGACGTGCGCGGCCGCGGCCCCGGTCAGCCGTCGGCGTCGACCTCGGCCGGCTCCACGGTGACCGTGGACCGGCGTCGCGCCCGCGGCAGGAAGGTCCGCACCCGGTCCGGGAGGTTCTCCAAAAAGGCGACCACGTTGAACCGGTCGGGTGCGTCCAGGTACGCGACGCTGGGAACGACGATCGCCTGGACAGCCAGCGTGTCGCGGAAGAACGTCGCGGTCGCACGTGCGATCCGCTCATCCAGCCAGCAGGTCGGCGCGTCATCGCGGCCGATCATCGCCAGCACCGACCGGTCGCGGAGGTCGAGCGCCCGCTCCACGTCCAGCCGCATCTCGTAGACGGCCCGCCTCGCCGGGACGGCGCCGCCGCCCCGATCGAGCGCCAGGTGCCGCGCGAACTCGCCGATCGCCACGCCGGCGTCCGAGGCGAGATAGAGGGTCGGCTGCCCCTGCCAGTGCCACCGTCCCGCGCTGCGGCGCCCGGCAAAGCGCAGGTCGCGAACGTCGTACGGCGCATCAGCTGGGATGTGGCGGAACGCGGTGCCCGACCAGGGGCGGATCTCGTCCCCGAGCGCCCCGCCCACGCCTAGTAGCCGGATCCCTCGTAGTCGGATGCCAGGCCCTGCAGGACGCGCTCCGCCTGTCCTCGCTCGATGAGCTGGAGGGGCGTCAGGCCTCCGAACTCGGCGAGTGGCGCATCCAGGAAGTCCGCCAGTCGCTCCCGCGTGTAGACAATGGCGCCGAGGTCAGCAATCTGGTGCAGCTGAGCCATGCGCGCACGAATCTCGTCCCGCGCCGGTCGCGTTGGCTTTGCCTCCCAGCGCTCGACCGTCTTGGCGCTCACGCCGATGAGGCGGGCGAGTCGCTCACGGGAAATCCGGAACGCGTCGCGAATGTCGCGTGGCTGAATTGGGGCTGCGATGGTCACTGGCAATGTCTCGACATGTGTCTAGACATGGTACCTCCCCCGCGCAACCGCAAACCGTCGCTCAGGTATCGGTGGCCTGGGACTGGAGGTGGACGACGCGTTCGCCGAGCAGCTGGACGGCCTCACCTTCGGCGTTCCAGCGGTCGGTTCCCTGGAGCGCATCGGCGACCAGCTGATGCGCGTCCAGTGCCGCCTGCGGGCACGCCGGCTGTCCCAGGGGCCCCTGGATGTCTTCGAAGCTGATCGCGGAGCCATCGAGATCCATGTTGACCGTCCCCGTGCTTGCGCCGCATCGGCTCGACAGGGTGGCGCTGTCGGCCAGGAAGGTCAGGATCATCTCGTGGCCGGCCGTGCTCTCGTCGTCGACCGCCATGACCCGCCACTGGCTGCCCGGCACCAGCGGGGAGGGCTCGAGATCGAAGGCATCACAACCGGCCGCCAAAGCCGCCATGAGCAGGATGCCGAACACGGTCGTCCGCGCTCGGCCCGTGGTCCGCTCCATCCTCAGTCGGCGAGATCCGCCGCCGAGTGCTCGAAGACGCGCTGCAGCACGTAACGGCCATCGCCTTCGGGCTCGGTGAGGTTGGTCTGCGCCTGGTCCATGGTGACGTAGGGGTGCATTCGGGCCTGCACCAGGTCCGTGTCGCGGAAGGTGAGCTCGAAGACGACGCCTTCCTGCGTGTGCTGGCTCCAGCCCTGCCCGAACAGGAAGTTGCCGCTGCTCATCACCGTGAGGCGGGCCTTGCCCTCCTCGTCCACGTCCAGGTCCATGGGGCCGGCGTAGTGGGTGCCCTGGCCAAGCACGTGGTCGCAGCCCGCCTCGAAATAGGCATCCTGCTGCTGGCGCTGGCTCGGCCGCCAGTCGTAGTGGTACTCCTCGCCACCCCACCACTGCGGGACGCAGATGACGACGTCGCCGACCTCCCGTGCACGACGTACCGACTCGGTCACGTGGTACTCGTCGGTGAGCCACAGCACGCCGGGCTGATCGGGGCCGGCAGGGATCGGTCCAGGAATCTCGTTGTGGCCGACGAACGCGAAGGTCAGGCCGTTCACTTCGACGGTGGCGGGGGTGAGGGCCTCCTCCAGGTTCCGGCCCGCGCCGGCGTAGGGAAGGCCGTTCGCCTCGAAGTGCTCCAGCGACTCGACGAAGCCCTCCACGCCCTGGTCGAACGGGTGGTTGGCGGCGAAGAGCACCACATCGGCACCGTAGGTGTCCCGGATGAGGGGGATCGTCGCGGGGTCGAGGCTGAAGATGGTGCCGTTGTTGACGGTGAAGTCGCTCACGAACGGGCACTCGATCTCGGCGATCGTCACGTCACCGCTTCGCAGCAGTGACGCCATGGCGCCCTCGTTCCCGGTGGGCACGACGTTGATGGTACTGATGCCGCCTTCGGGATTGAAGCCGTTGTACACGGCCGTGCCGCCGCCGAACACCCAGTCCCACCCGCGCCCGAGCACCAGCGCCGCGTGGGCCGGGCCCCGGTCGTGACACATGTTGCCGGGGCTGATCATGGTGCGGATCCGCTCCGCGTCGTACGCCTCCCAGCCCAACTCCGCCCGGACCGTCACCGTGTAGGGGTAGGTGGTGCTCCGCGCCTCGGCGCTCCCGAACAGATCGGCGCCGTCCACCGGCAGCACCTTGATCTCCGGACCGACCAGGTGCCAGGGAAGCATCGCCAGGTCGGCAGGATTACCACGCAGATGCGTCGGGATCTCGGCCGCCGGCAGGCACCGGGCCCCGTCCGTCACCGTCTCGCATGGCTGCACGATCGTGTTGGCCGCGATCGCCGCGTCGACCTCGGCCGCCGTGATGTCCGACTTCAGGTTGGTGTAGCCGGTGACGACGGCCAGCGGCACCTCGACGTCCGGCGCAGGCGTCGGGGCCGGCGTTGCCGTCGGCTGGACCGATGCGCTCGGCGGGGGCGGCGTGGCCTCGGCTGGTCCGCTCGCCGACGGAGACGCCGGGGGCGTGTCGAGCATCGTGCACGCCCCCAGCACGGTGACCGCGATGGCCGCAGCGGTCGCGCGCAGGAGGGGGCGCGGCATCAAGTCCATCAGCGCATGTTCCCGTTCTGGCCGATGGCCACGGTGCCGGGCTGCGGCCAGTACGTCAGCCCGTGCGGGTTCGCGCCGGTGGCAATCGTCGCGACCACCTCGCCGCTCGTGGTGTCGATGACGGAGACGCTCGCGTGGAAGCGGTTCGATGCCCACAGCTGGCTGCCGTCGGGGTTGAGCACCATCTCGTCGGGTGAGCCGCCGACCGCCCACGTGTCGATCACCTCGTCAGTGGAGAGATCGACGACCGAGATCGAGCCGGCGGCGCGGTTCGCCACGTACATCAGCGTGGTGTCGCGGCTGAACTCTATGCCGTGGGTGCCCTCCGCGGTCGGGATGAAGCCAGTGAGCTCCCAGCTCTCAGCGTCCACGGTCTGGACGCCGCCCATGCCCTCGTTCGTCACGTAGAACGTGCGGCCGTCCGGCGAGAGCCTCACGTCGCGCGGAAGGCTGCCGATCTCGACCGAGCCGGCCAGCGTCATCTCCTCCGTGTCGATGAAGGCGAGGTAGCCGCTGTACTCCGCGCTGATCGCGAGGTAGCGGCCGTCCGCGGTGAGGTCGGCGTCATCGGCCCCCGGCCACGGCACGTTGACGTACTTGATCAGCTCCCAGGTGTCCGGGTCGTAGAAGTGCACGCCGTTGTCGCCGACGTCCTCCTGGGCGATGTAGTTGGTGATGACCATCACCTTCTCGCCGTCCAGCGTGTAGTAGAGCGCGTACGGGAAGATCGGCAGGTCGATCTCCTCGATCGGCTCGGCGGTCATCGGGTCAACCTTGGTGAGGAACCCGCCGTTCATGTTCGACACCCAGAGGTACTCGAGCGCCCAGTCCGGGTTGACATGCTCCGGCGCGTCGCCCACTGGGAACTCACCGATGACCTCGAAGGTCGCCGGGTCGATGACGGTGACGCTGTCGGACTCCTCGTTCGGCACGTAGACGCGCTCGGGGACGTCGGCGACTCGCGGATCGAGCTCGCCGCTGACCGTGGCCGCGTACACGCCGCCGACCGCGGGTGCCTCACTCGCGCTCGCGCTCGCGCTCGGGCTGACAGACGGCTCGGCCGGCGCACTGGCCGCGGTGCTCTGGCTCGGGTCGGCGGACGGGGCGACCGCAGCCGACGCGGGCTGGCTCGCCTGCTGGTCGACGGACTGGGGCGGCGTCGCCGAGCAGGCGACCAGGCCGGCGGCGATGAACGCCGCGGCCGTTGTTCGAAGCGTCATCGGGCCGAGGGCCGTCAGCGCATGTTGCCGTTGTGGCCGAGGCTGATGCTGCCCGGCTGTGGCCAGTACGTCAGTCCGTGCGGGTTGCCGCCGGTCTCGATGGTCGCCAGGATCTCGCCGCTCATCGGGTCCAGCACGGTGACCGTGCCGTGGAATCGGTTCGAGATCCACAGCTGGCTGCCATCCGGAGAGGTCGTCACCATGTCAGGCGACCCCCCGATGTTCCACGTGTCGATGATCTCTCGGCTCGCGGTGTCGATCACCGTCAGCGTGCCCTCCATGCGGTTCGTCACGAAGAGGCGCGAGACGTCCCGGCTCCAGCCGAACGCGTGCGCGCCCTGCCCGGTGGGGATGAAGCCGACGTGCTCCAGCGTGTCGCCGTTCACGAGGTCCACGCCGTGGGTGCCCTGGTTCGCCACGTAGAAGACGTCGCCCTCCGGGGCGATGCGCACGTCGAGCGGCGACCCGCCGACGTTGACGCTGCCGACGATCTCCATGGTGGTGGTGTCGATCTTCACGACCTCGCCGGCGCTCTCGGTGCTCACCATGAGGTAGCTCCCGTCGGCCGAGAAATCGAGATGGTTGACGCCGGGGAACGGCACCTGGAGGAATTTCAGGTGCTCCCAGGTCTCACGGTCGTAGAAGTGCAGCCCGTTGTCGGCGACCATGTCGATGCCGAGGTAGTCGGCCACGACGATGGCCTTAGAGCCGTCCGGCGTGAAGAACAGGTTGTACGGGAACGGCACGTCCATCGAGTCGACGGCTGTCTCCGTCTTCGGATCCACCACAGTCAGCGTGGCGCCGTTCATGTTGTTGACGTACAGCGTGCTCAGGTCCCAATCCGGGGAGACGTGCTCCGGAGCAGCGCCCACCGGGAAGCGGCCGACGATCTCGAACGTCTCCGGGTCGATCACCGCGATGTCGTTGGACAGCTCGTTCGGGACGTACACGCGGTGCGGCAGGTCCGCAACCTTCGGGTCCAGCTCGCCGCCGACGGTTCCGGCGTAGACGCCACCGACTGCCGGGCCGGATGGCGACGGCGATGGCTCTGGGGTCGCAGAGGCGCTCGGCGGCGCGGCGGACACGCTGGGTGCCGGTGCGGATGCGCTCGCGGATGGCGCGGGGGTGGAATCTTGGCTCGATGCGGCGGCGGTCGACGACGACGTGGCGGTCGTCGGAGAGGCATCCTGGCCGAGGCCGCAGCCGGCGAGAACGACGCCGGTGGCCAGGAGCGCGGAGCCGGATCGCCGATTCAATCGGGCGAGGAACGACAAGGTTGAAAACCCCCTTGGGTACTGACGGCGAGCCACTTCTCACGCCTGTGGTCATCCGTGGCCGAGCGCCGCGAATGCGGCCCGTCGCTGCTGGACGGAGCCGGGGGAATACTACACGCCGAGCGCGGGTCGGGCGAATCGAGGAGGCCCCCCGGGATCGGCTGCCGCGCATAGACTCCCGTGGATGCGCCTGCGCCACATCCTCCCGCTCGTCGTGCTGCTGCTGGTCGCCCAGGCGGTGATCGACGCCGGCCCGGCCATCATCGCGGAGCGGGAAGGCGGCATGGGCCTCGGATCCGCGCTGATCGGCGCATACGTGATGCAGAGCTCCGGGCTCGTGCTCGGCGCCATCCTGGGCGGGTACGTGGCGGATCGGGGCACGCCCGCGGCGGCAGGGCTCGTCGGTGCCCTGCTCTACTACATCGGCCTGATGACCACCGGCATGTCGCCGATGGGGGCGCTGGCCTCGGTGATGGCCGGCATGGGCCTCGCTGGCGTCGGCCACGGGCTCCTCCTGACCGCAGCCTTCTCCGCGGCTGCCCATGTCGACGGCCGGAGTCGAGTGATCGCCATCGCGGTGCTCGTCGCCGTGCCCCTGATGGCGCGCGCGATGGTCGGCAGCGCACTGGCCGCAGGTCCGGCGGCGCTCGTCATCGGTGCCGGGGTCGTCGTGGCGCTGGCCGCGGTGTTCGCGCGTTCGTCTCTCGCCGAACGGGGCCGAGGGGCTGCCGTGGCCGCGGCCCAGCTGCCCAGCCACGGATCGGGACGGGCCGCAACCCTCGGCGGCGCCATGCTCGCCGTGGGTCTCCTCCTCGCCATTGCCGGCGTCGAACCCAGCCGCCTGAGCGCCGCGCTGGTGGTCGGCCCGTTCGGAGCCGGCTCGCTGGGGACGCTGGATGCCGCCCGGCTCGTGATGCTGGGAGTTGGAATGGCGCTTGTGCTGGCCGGCATGGCCACCGCGCTGGGCGGCCGACACGCGACGCCGCACGTCTGGCTGCCGGTCGCGGCCCTGGCGCTGCTGGTGATGGCTGCGACCGGCATCGGATCCGCCGTGACTCAGGCGATGACCGCCGGCAGGCTCGTCGAGGGCGCTGCCCTCCTCACAGCGGCCGTGGTTCCGTTCGCCGGCGTGGTGGGGCTGACCGTGGCGGCCGCTTCGCTTGCCCGTGGCGTCGGCCCTGGAGGCATGGCCGTCGCTGGCTCGGGGCTGGTGGTGGGCGGTGCGGCGCTGGGCTTGGCGGTCCTCACCGGGCAGCGTCCGAGCACGGGAGATGCCGCAGCGGTCGCGCTCATCGGCCTGGTCGGCTTCGGCGCCGCCCTGGCCACCACTGCCCTCCGACTGGCGCTCGCCGACGTGGCGCCCGGGGCTCGGGGCCTTGCGGCCGGGGCCGGCGTAGCGGCGGCCGGCATCGGCGTCTCGTTGGGGTCGATGATCGGTGCCGGCGAGGGGATCGCGATGCTGAGCGGCGGGGTGCGAGGTCCTGCGGCGGGCTCCAGCGCGCTCCTGGCGGCCGCCGTCCTGGCGGCCGTCGTCACGGTGGGCCTCCTGCGCGTAAGGTCGGTCGGTGCGAGGGCAGAGTGGGGGGCCGGTCGGTGAGGGGGAGCCGCCTCAGCCGCTGACGCCACGACGCGGGTGCTGCGTGGCTCGGTACATCGCGAGCAGCAGCCCGGTGACGGTCACCTCGATGCTCAGCCGCACGGCGTCAAGCGGGGCGACAGCCTCTGCGCCGCCCCCGTGGCCGCCGTGTGCCGAGCCCTCCGCGTCGCCCGGAAACAGTGCCGGAACGAAGGCCAGCAGGATGGCCGCGCTGACCAGCGCGCCGATCAGGTAGACCGCGTGGGACGTGCGAGTACCGGCGGCGGTCGGTCGGCCTGTCGCGGTTCCCGCCTGCGTCGAGGTCCCGACCAGCGCCACGGCGAGCGTCATCTGGGCTGCCGCGGCGACCAGGGCGACGAGCGTGCCGAGCGACCACGCATGGGTGGACTGCGTGTCGGTGGCCAACCAGCGCAGCAGTGAGGCGCCGGCAGCCAGGCCGGCGGCGATCCAGGTGAGGCGCTCGAGGGAGAGCTGCGACACTCAGGCCTCGATGTCGCAGCGGAAGCCCGCGGCGGCCGCCTCGCTCATCGACCGGTCGATCGCCTCGCTGGCGATGAACGGCAGGGCCGCGAGCTGCGCCGATGCGGTCCGCGCGCCCGGATCCGCGGCGACGGCCATGAGCTGCGTGCGAAGCGCGTGAAGCCCGCTGATGAGCCTGAAGCGGAGCTCTGCGCCCGGGGCCCATGTGGGTACCTCCTCGAGCGCCGTGAGGATGCGCAGCAGCTCGTCCGCCACCGTGTCCATCCGTGCCGACGCTGCGTTGATGTCGCCCCCCGAGGCGCCGACGTCACGAAGCGCGGCCAGCTCACTGTCGAGCTCGAGGATGGACGTGAAGATCGGGCACATCGCCCGGCTGTAGGCAACGCCATCCGCGCCCAGGGACGGCGGAACCGGGGCCCCGGACCCGGTCACAGCCCGGCTGGCGGGCGCGCTCGGGCCCTGGCTGGCGGCCTCGGTCGCGGTGGGCAGCGCCGCCGAGGGCGTCGCATCCGTCCCGCAGGCGGCGAGGAGAACCGCAAGCAGGGTGGCCACCATGGGGACGAAGGCCGCCCTGGAGCGGCGTCGGTGTTTCGGCATCGGGGGCGGAGTATAGGGCGATCCCTGCGGGATCGACCCCGGTGGCCTTGCCACGCACCCGGTGGCATCGGTCTATCATCGGTGCCCCCATGACGGATCACCCCGCTGCGCGCGCACCACTCGGATTCGGGACCGGCACGTCGGACGACCACCGGGACGGCATCCGGTGGGTCGACTACGCGAACATCAGCTGGAATCCGGTCTTCTGCAAGCGCTGCGACATCTGCGTCGAGATCTGCCCCAAGAACACCCTCGTCCTGCGGAACGACGCGATCATCGAGGAGGACAACTGCATCCTCTGCGGGCTGTGCGAGCGGTACTGCCCGGACCTCGCGATCGAGATGATCCCCTCGTCAGTGGCGGCTCACGCCGCCAAGGAACGATGAGCGTCGGCGGGAGGCGAGCGGTACTCCAGTGACCCGCAAGCTCACGCAGGGCAACGAGGCAGTGTTCCGCGGTGCGCTCGCCGCAGGCGCCAACTACTACGCGGGCTATCCGATCAGCCCCTCCACGGAGATCCTCAACGTCGCCTCCGGGCATGCGGCCGAGCATCCCGAGTTCCGCTTTCTCCAGGCGGAGGACGAGATCGCGAGCGCCAACGCCATCATCGGTGCCTCGCTGGCGGGCGCGAAGTCGTTCACCGCCACCTCGGGTCCAGGCTTCAGCCTGATGCAGGAGGCCGTCGGCTACGCCCAGAAGGTCGGTGTGCCGTGCGTCTTCGTCAACGTGATGCGCGTCGGGCCCGCGACCGGTATGCCGACGATGCCGGGCCAGGGCGACATCATGCAGGTGAAATGGGGGAGTACCGGCGACTACACGCCGATCGCCTTCTACCCGAACGGCGTGGAGGAGGCCTTCCGCGTCACGGTCGACGCCTTCAACGCGGCGGAGGAGTCGCTCTCGCCGGTGGTCGTGCTCTCCGACACGTTCGTGGCCCACCTCAACGAGGTCGTCGACCTCGAGGCGGCCGCCGACGGCCTGCGGGTGGTCGACCGGGAGGTCCCACCGCTGGGTGAATTCGCCGATGAGCCGCGCTTCTTCGCGGGGGTGCTGATGTACGAGCACGGCCCGAATGCCGGGGAGCCGGCCACTGCCGACACCGACGAGTACCTGCGCCAGTTCTACGCCGCCAAGCACCGGCACCTCGAGGCGGCCGGGCGGTACGCCTTCTACGAGCACGGCTGGAACGTGGAGGCCGATGTCCTGGTCGTCTGCTACGGCATCGTGTCGCGAGTCGCGGCACCGCTGCGCGAGGAGTTTGCCCTCTTCCGGCCGATCCGCATCTTCCCGGTCCTGGGGCAGGAGCTGCGGGAGATCGCCAGCCGATACCGGGAGGTCGTCGTCGTGGAGGCGAACGACGGACAGTACGCGGACCTCGTCGAGCTCGCGATCCACCGGCAGGTCAAGCGGGTCCCACTGCTGGGCGGGCGCATCTCGCTCGAAGCGGTGCGAGAGGGGATCGAGCGGGTGCTCTCGGGCGGGCCATCCGAGCCGCCGATTCCGCCGGAGCCGACCGAGCACCAGCCGCGCGCACCGCTGGGGGTGGGGTGATGCCAGAGGCGCCGATGGCCGAGATGACCTATAAGGATCGGCTGAAGCTGGACCTGTTCCCGACGATCTGGTGCCCGGGGTGCGGGATCGGCACGATCATGATGCAGCTGGCGATGACGCTCGACGAGATGAAGCTGGACGAGCGGAACACGGTGATCGTGACCGGCATCGGCTGCACGGGGCGCATGGGTGGGTACCTGAAGCACGAGGCGGTCTACACGCTCCACGGGCGGACGCTTCCCGTGGCGGAGGCGATAAAGACCGTGCGCCCCGAGATGAACGTGATCGTCGTGGCCGGTGACGGTGACACGGCCAGCATCGGCGGAAACCATCTGATCCACTCCATCCGCCGCAACGCGCCGGTCACCGTGCTGTGCAACAACAACGAGATCTACGGGCTGACCGGCGGACAGACCGGTCCCACCACGCCGACCGGCACGAAGACGCTCAGCTCACCGGGCGGCAACCCGAACACGCCGATCAACCTCCAGGGGCTGGTTCGAAGCTCGCCGCAGGCGCTGTACGCCAAGTCGACCGTGTACCACCAGCTCCATCTGCGCAACGTGATCCGCGAGGCGATCGAGTGGCCGGGGTTCAGCTTCGTGGACATCACGAGCCAGTGCATCGAGAACAACGGCCGCCGCATCGGCTTCGCAAGCGCGAACGAGATGCTCACCTTCTATCGCAAGACCTACAGGCGGGCACCGAAGGACGCGACGCAGCTGAACGCGTTCGAGATCGGCACGGTGTACCCGGCCGCACACCCGGCCCACAACGGCCACGCGGACGGCGGCGAAGCGGCGCGCTCAAGCTCTCTGCCGGACCAGCCGGCAGGAGCGCTCACCTCGGCCACCGACTCGCCGGGCGACGGCGGAGCGACGGCGCCGGAGGCCGCCACGCGGGTGGTCGAGCGCACAGATGACGACAGGACGCGTCGCCGGGCCGAGTCGCAGGAGCGAGCGAAGCTGATGGGACAGCTGTCGGCCGAGGTCAAGGTGCGGGTCGCCAGGCGCGAGATCACGTTGCCGCAGGCGCTGGCCGAGGCGGGGCTCGAGATCCCCGAGTGGCTCCGGACGGGCGCCTCGGCCCCGGCCGACCCTCCGGTGGCTCCCGGCGATGTGGCCCCCTCCGCATCGGGCACGGATCCTGGCTCCGAGCGCAAGAGCCAGCTGGATGCCCAGAAGGCCGAGGCGGCCGCGGAGGGGCGGGACCTCATCGGGGGCGCGCCCGGCCGGGACACCCAGCCCGCAGCCCCGAGATCTCCGGAGGACGCCGCACCGCCGACGGTGACGGTGACGGCGGATCCGAAGGAGGCGAAGCGCGCCGAGGCTCAGCGCAAGCTGGCGATCATGCAGCGGTTGCCGAGCGAGCTGAAGCTGCGAGTCGCGAAGCGCGAGATCAGCCTGGACGACGCGATGCGCGAGGCGGGGATCGACGCCGAATGACGACCCGGATCGCACTGGATGGCGTGGGTGGACAGGGGGTCCGCGTGATCGCCGGCGTGATGGGCGCCCTGCTCGCACGCATGGGCAAGGAGGTGACCGTCCTGTTCGACTACGACTCCAGCGTGCGAGGATCCATGTCGGACGCCTTCCTGATCTTCGACGACGTGCCCATCGCGAACCCGGTCGTCGAGGAAGCGGACATCATGCTGAAGCTGGCCGATAAGGGCCATCTGCGCATCAGCGGGCGCAAGGTGGTGGCGGACCTGGGGCTGGACGTTCCAGGCGCGGAGCAGATCCCGTTCGCGTCGCTGGGCTCGCAGCTGTTCGGGAAGGAACTCTTCGGCAACATGATCGCCCTCGGCCGGCTCCTGCGGCTGGCCCGGATCGAGTTCGACGAGCCCGCGATCCGCGAGTCGTTGCCGAAGCGGTACGTGGACGACAACGTCGCCGCCATCCGGTTCGGCTACGACCTGACCAAGGATGAGATCGCCCGCCTTGCGCAGGCTGCTCCCCCGTCACGGTTCGAGATGAATACCGCCGCCACCGCCGAGACGCACGAGCGCACCATCAGCGCCGGCCACGGGGTCGCGGCCGGCGCTCCGAAGGGCTGACGACAGGCGGGCTGACTGGCGTCAGTCCTCTTCGCCCGCCTCTTCCTCTTCCTGCTGCTCGCTGGGCCCGACGGCGTCGTCGTTGAGCGGGGCGCCGCTCTCGCCTGCCGCCTGGTCCGGGCTCATATCGGTCCCGTCGTTGTCTGCCGGGCTGCACGCGGCGAGGATCGCCAGCAGCCCGATGAGCACGTATCTCTTCATGCCCGAGCGTCATGCACGATCGCTGCCCATCACCTGTGACGGCGGAGGGACTGCTCACGAGCGGTACCATCCGGCCCATGAACCGATCGACCGGCCCGGATCTCAGCGTGATCCGGCGCGCTCCCAAGGTGCTGCTCCACGACCACCTGGACGGTGGGCTCCGACCGGGCACCGTGATCGAGCTGGCATCGCAGATCGGCTACCGCCACCTTCCTACATCCGACCCGGACGAGCTTGCGGCCTGGTTCACACGCGGCGCCGACCGCAAGTCGCTCGAGCTGTACCTCGAGGGCTTTCGTCACACCGTGGCGGTGATGCAGACGCGGGACGCCATCGAGCGGGTGGCCGCCGAATGCGCGGAGGACCTGGCGCGTGACGGTGTGGTCTACGCCGAAGTACGGATGGCTCCGGAGCTGCTGACCGACGGCGGCCTCTCCCTGGACGAGGTGACCGCCGCGATGCTCGAGGGGTTCCGACGCGGCAGTGACGGCCGGCCGATCACGATCGGGCTGATCATCACCGCCATGCGACAGGCCGCGCGGTCGGTGGAGATCGCCGGGCTGGCGGTCCGCCATCGGGACGCGGGAGTGGTCGGCTTCGACATCGCCGGACCGGAGGCCGGTTACCCCCCGACCAGGCACCTCGATGCCTTCCAGCTCATCGCGCGCGAGAACTTCCATTTCACGATCCACGCCGGGGAAGGGTTCGGGGTGCCCAGCATCTGGGAAGCGCTCCAGTGGTGTGGCGCCGAGCGGCTGGGGCACGGCGTGCGGATCGTCGACGACATCACGATCCGGCCCGATGGCCGGGTCTCGCTCGGTCGTCTCGCCTCGTACGTCCGGGACCGCCGCGTGCCGCTCGAGATGTGCCCGACCTCGAACGTCCACACCGGCGCCGCGCCAAGCATCGAGGAGCACCCCATCGACCTGCTGCGCCGCCTGCGCTTCCGGGTGACCGTGAACACCGACAACCGGCTGATGAGCGGCATCAGCGTGAGCTCGGAGTTCGCGACCCTGGCGCGCACCTTCGGCATCGGGCTGGACGACATGGAGTGGCTGACGCTGAACGCCATGAAGTCCGCGTTCTGGCCGTTCGACGGCCGGCTGCGAATCATCAACGAGCAGATCAAGCCCGCCTACGCATCCCTGCGGGCCGCCCAGGCCGCGGCGGAGCTCGCCACGACGTAACGCCCACGGATCCGGGGCGGCGGCACGGGTCGTGCTTCTGCCGCCGAGGATGCCGAACAATACTCCGCGCGCCCTGCGGGCCGCCGTCCGCGGCGCCGGTGCGGGCCTCCTGGCGACCCTGGTGATGAGCGCGCTGATGCTCGCCGCGCGCCGGGCTCACGCCACGCCGCAGCTCCCGCCGGAGACCATCGCTCGACGTGCCACCCAGGCGGTGACCGGCGAATCGCCGTCAGCGACGGAGGGCCGTATGCTCGGAAGCGTGGCGCACCTGGCGTTCGGTGCGGCGGCGGGCTCGGTCTTCGGTCTCGTCCACCACGCCATCGGCCTGCGAGGCTTGCTCGCCTCCGTGGGGGCCGGACTGGGCTTCGCGAACGCGGTGTACCTGGTCAGCTACCAGGGCTGGGTGCCGGCCCTGCGCATCCTTCCCCCGGCCACGGACGACGACCCGAACCGCGTCCGCACCATGGTCGCGGCGCACTGGGTCTTCGGTGCGGCGCTCGGATTCGTCACGCAGTGGCTGTCGCGGGGCGCTCGCCGATCAGGTCGTTGACCCTCGCATCCAGCTCGCCTGCCTCTCGCGCCGTGAGGGCACGGAGCGGCGCGCGCACGGCGCTTCGCACCGGGACCCCTCGACGGCCGAGCACGTGCTTGGCTGCGGCGATGAACTGGCCGCTCGCCTCCATGGTGGACCGGACCGCCGACAGTCGAGCGCCGGCCGCCTCGTCCGCGGCGTCGAGCGCGGCGCGCACGACGTCCGGGAATGCGGATGCCATGCCGGAGACAGTGCCGACCGCCCCTCTCGCGATGCCGGCCGGCAGCACCGGCTCGCTGCCGATCAGAACGGGAAGCCCCAGCTCCAGATAGGGCTCGACGCGCTCGAAGGGAGACTCGCTCACCTTCAGGCCGGCCAGGTTGTCGACCGACTCGCCGATGCGCCGGATCACCTCGGCCGGCAGCGGATAGCCGGAGCGCGCGGTGAAGGCGTAGCAGAAGAAGGGCAACGGGGCAGCCGCGCGGGCCGCAGCCACGAAGTGGTCGGTGAGCGCGTCGGCGTCGAGCGCAAAGTATGGCGGCGGAATGACCGCGACGGCATCGGCGCCGATCTCGCGCGCATGCTCGGCGAGGGCGACCGTGTCGGCGGTCGTCTGGGCGCCGGCGTGGACGACGAGCAGGCCGTTCAGCGCGTCGCGGAAGGCGGCCGCGGTGCGCCGTCGCTCGTCCAGCGAGAGGAGGACGCCCTCGCCGGTGGTGCCGCAGCAGAAGACGCCATCCGCTCCGTGCGACTCCAGGAAGTCAACGTACGGTGAGACCGCGTCGGTGTGGACGGCTGCGCCGCCATCGAGGAGCGGGGTGACGGCGGCCACGATCAGGGGCCGATGTCCGAGGTCGTTCAGCATCTTCACCCGCCCATGGTACGGCGCGGGGCCGTCACATCGGCGCATCCGGGCGTCGGTGTAGACTCGTGCTCGTCGAGACGCCCATCGTGCGCATGAAGGACTTCGCAGCACCATGACCTACGTCATCACCGAGCCCTGTATCGGCGTCAAGGACGCGAGCTGCGTCGACGTCTGCCCGGTCGACTGCATCCAC
>JASLBU010000062.1 GCA_030146365.1 Candidatus Limnocylindria bacterium
GCGGGGAGCGATCTCGTTCACGATCTCCCGCCACAGGCGGCTGGACGCGAGCACGTTCGCCTTGTCCACGCTGGTGAGATGGCCGCGCCGGCCACGCGCGAGCTCGAATCCGAGCTCCACGATGCGCTCGATCTCCGGTCGGGTGTAGCGCAGCGTATCGGCGACGGTCTCGACGGCATCCTCAATCGAGCGCCCCTTCGGCCGGCCGAAGTAGAGGCCGCCGGTGAGCTCGCGAAGGATGAGGATGTCGGCGCCGGCGCGCACCTCCGGCCGCACTGGCGAGGCGGAGGCCAGGGCGGCGTGGGCGCGCACCGGCCGCAGGTTCGCAAACAGGCCGAGCTCCGAGCGCAGGGCGAGCAGCGCATCCTCGGGCCGATGCGCGGCCGATGGCTCGTCCCAGCGCGGGCCGCCGACCGCGCCGAGCAGGACCGCGTCGGCGGCGCGGCAGGCCTCCAGCGTCGCCTGGGGGAGCGGGCCTCCCCCGTCGTCCATGGCGGCGCCGCCGACCAGGCGCTCATCCCATGCGACGGCGAACCCGAAGCGCCCCCCGGCGGCGTCCACCACGCCGCGGGCCACCTCGCACACCTCCGGGCCGATCCCGTCACCGGGCAGGTAGGCGACGCGGTGGTCGCTCATGCCCGGCTCCCGGCGGGCGTGCGCTGACGGCGCACCGCTCGTCGCTCTCGCGCGGCAGCGACCGCATCGGCGGCCACCGGATGCTGCGCGATCAGCTTGTTCACCGCGGCGAGATAGGCCCGGAGGCTCGCCTCGATCACGTTCGTCGAGAGGCCGTGGCCGGTGAAGACCTGCGGCACGTCGGCGTCACCGGTCGGGGCCGCGATCTTCACCGTGGCCTCGCCCTGCGCGTCCTCGCCCTGGCCGATGCTCTTGAGCTGGTAGTCGATGAGCTGGGGCCGGCCGTCGATGATCTGCTCGAGCGCGTTGTCGACCGCCGAGAGGAGGGCGTCGACCGGGCCGTTGCCCCCGGCGAACGCCCGGAAGGTGCGCCCCTCGTAGAACAGCGACACGTTGCCGGAGCTCGACTCGCCCTGCCTGCTGGCGGCGGCCCAGTGCTCGATGCCGATCAGCTGCGGGACCGGATCGGCGTGCTGCTCGGCGAGGGCCAGCAGGTCCGCATCGGTCACCTGCTTCTTCTGGTCCGCGAGGCTGATCGCCTCGGCGTACAGAGCGTCCAGCTCCTCCGGCTCGACGTGGACACCCAGCACGCGGAGGCGCTCGTCGAACCCGGCACGCCCGGACAGCTTGCCGAGCGTCAGCGTCGACCCCGACAGACCCACCGACTCGGGCGTCATGATCTCGTAGGTGAGCGGGTTCTTCAGGAAGCCGTCCTGGTGGATGCCGGATTCGTGGGCGAAGGCGTTGGCGCCCACGATGCTCTTATTCGGCTGGACGGCGATGCCGGTGAGGTAGCTCACCAGGCGAGAGGTCGCCGTGAGTTGCTCGGTCGCCACGTTGGTCGTCGCGTCGCGGAATTCGCCCGGCCGGGTGCGCAGCGCCATCACGACCTCCTCGATCGCAGCGTTGCCGGCTCGCTCGCCGAGCCCGTTGACCGTGACCTCCACCTGTCGCGCGCCCGCCTGGATCGCGGCGAGCGTGTTGGCCGTGGCCAGCCCCAGGTCGTTGTGGCAGTGGGTCGAGACGATCGCGCGACGGCCGCACAGCTTCACCACCCGCTTCACGACCGCGGCGTACTCCTTCGGCTCGGTGTACCCGACCGTGTCCGGCACGTTGATGACCGATGCCCCGGCCTGCACGGCCGCCTCGTAGGCCTCGAGCAGGAACGCGAGCTCGGTGCGTGAGGCATCCTCGGCGCTGAACTCGACGTCGTGGCCCGCGCCGACCAGCTCGCGCGCCTGTCCGACGCAGCTGCGAATCCGCTCCAGGACCTCGCCACGCGTGGAGCGGAGCTTGTGGGTGATATGGATGTCGCTGGTGGCGATGAACACGTGCAGCTGTCGCCGGCGCGCCGGCCCCAGCGCCGCGGCGGCCACGGTCACGTCGGTCGGGACGCAGCGGGCGAGCGCCGCGATGGCAGGCGACCCCTTGGCGCCGCCGACCTCCGACGCGATGCGCCGCACCGCGTCCGCCTCTCCCGGCGAGGCGGCCGGGAAGCCCGCCTCGATGACGTCGACCCGCAGCCGGGCGAGCTGCTTCGCGACGCTGACCTTCTCGTCGACGGTGAGCGAGGCGCCCGGCGTCTGCTCGCCGTCTCGCAGCGTGGTGTCGAAGACGCGGATGCGGCGTGCCATCAGGCCACGCCTTCCGCGGCCGATACGTCGGCCTTCGTCGCCCCGGCACCGCCGTCGCCGGATGCCCAGCCCGCCGGCGGCGCCTTCGGGTCGAGGAACGCCATGTGGCTGCGCAGGTCGGCGCCGACCTTCTCGATCGGTGCATTTGCGTTCTCCGCGCGGAGGCGGCGGAACTCGGGTGCGCCGCGCCTGCCCTCCTCGATCCAGCGGCGTGCGAACGAGCCGTCCTGGATCTCGGCCAGGACGCGCTTCATCTCGGCGCGGGTGGCCTCCGTCACGATCCGCGGGCCGGACACGTAGTCCCCGAACTCGGCCGTGTCGCTGATCGAGTAGCGCATGTACTGCAGGCCGCCCTGGTACATCAGGTCGACGATCAGCTTGAGCTCGTGCATCGTCTCGAAGTAGGCGAGCTCCGGCTGGTAGCCCGCGTCGGTCAGCGTTTCGAACGCCGCGTTGACCAGGGAGGTGACCCCGCCGCACAGGACGGCCTGCTCACCGAACAGGTCAGTCTCCGTCTCCTCCGCGAACGTCGTCTCGAGGATGCCCGCCCGCCCGGCGCCGATGCCCCGCGCGTAGGCCAGCGTTCGCGCGCGCGCCGTGCCGGTCGCATCGCGGTGGACGGCGTAGAGCGCCGGGACGCCTCCGCCTCCCTCGTAGAGGCGCCGCACCAGGTGACCGGGACCCTTGGGGGCCACCATCCCGACGTCGATGCCCTGCGGCGGGTCCACCTCGCCGAAGTGGATGTTGAACCCGTGCGCGAACATCACGAGCGCACCGTCGCGCAGGTTGGGCTCGATCTCCTCGTGGTAGACCTTCGGCGCGGCGGTGTCGGGCACCAGGATCATCACCACGTGCGCCTGCGCGGTGGCCGATCCCGCGTCGGTGACCCGCTGGCCCGCCTCCCGGGCGCGCTCCGCCGAGGGCGAGTCGTGCCGCAGGCCGACGACCACGTCGACGCCGGACTCGAACAGGTTGCGTGCATGGGCCTCGCCCTGGCTGCCGTAGCCGATGACCGCCACGGTCTGTCCGTCGAGCGCGGATGCGTCGATGTCGGCGTCGTAGATGAGCTTCGTCATGGCCGTGGGGCTCCGTTCTCGGTTGCGTTCGTCGTGGTCATGGCGACGGCGCCGGCTCGCACCAGGCGCCGCAGGCCCATGTCGCTGAGCGTCGTCAGCGCGCGGTCGATCTCGGCCGGCGGCGCGGTCAGGCGCGCGCGCCAGGTGCCGTCCTCCGACGGCAGCGTCTGGCCGCCGGCCTCGGCAAGCAGGGCGTGGAGCGCGCGCTCCGCATCGGCGTCGCTCGGTGGGTCCAGCTCCACGAGCACCAGCTCCAGCTCGACGTGCGGCACGGTGGTGAGATCGTCGACCTCGAGGACGTCGATCACCCGCTCGAGCTGGGCGAGCACCTGGCGCAGGTGCCCCTCGTCGCCGCGGATCGCGATCGTCATCCGCGACTTTCCCGGCTCGTGGGTGGTGCCGACGGTGAGCGACTCGATGTTGTAGCTCCGCGCGCGCAGCAGGCCGGAAACTCGGTTCAACGTCCCGGGCCGGTCGATGACCAGCGCGCTGACGACGTGGCGCCGGTGCTCGGCGTCCGGCTCGCCGGCCGGGACGGTCTGCGGTCGCGCGGGGGCGGCCATCATTCGGACGCCCCTTCCACCATGTCGGACAGGCCCTTGCCCGGCAGCATCATCGGGTACACGTTCTGGGCCTCGTCGAGGTGGAAGTCGATCAGCGCGGGGCCGGGCGCGCGGCGCGCCTCGGCGATCACAGCATCGACCTCGTCCGGCTTGGTAGCCCGCCAGGCCGGGATGCCATATGCCTCGCACAGGCGCACGAGGTCCGGTCCCAGCAGCTCCGCGGAGTGGTAGTTCTCGTCGTAGATGATTTCCTGCCACTGCCGGATCATTCCCAGCCGATGATTGTTGAGCACCGCGATCCGCACCGGGATCTGGTCCTGCACCAGGGTGGCGAGCTCCTGCATCGTCATCTGGAAGCCGCCGTCGCCGACGACCGCCCAGGTCTCACGCTCCGGCGTTCCGAGCGCCGCGCCCATCGCCGCGGGGACGGCGTAGCCCATGGTCCCCAGCCCGCCGCTCGAGAGGTGATGGAACGGCTTGCGGAACCCGAAGTAGCGCGCGGCCCACATCTGGTTCTGGCCGACGTCGCTGACCAGCGTCGCCTGGTGATTCGTCGCCTCGCCGATGCGGTCGACCACGTAGTCGGCGCTCAGGCGACCCTCGCGCCACGCCCCGGATCCGTGCCAGGACCGCGCCTCGCTGACGACGCGCCATTCGCCGATCTGGTCGAGCCAGGCGGTCCGCGGCTCGCTCTGCGGCAGCCGTCGCAGGAGTGCCGCGAGCACGTCACCGGCATCGGCCACGATGCCGAGGTCGGTGCGCACGTTCTTGCCGATCTCCGAGCGGTCCACGTCGACGTGCACAATCCTCGCTTTGGGAGCGAAGGTGCTCGTCTTTCCGGTGATCCGGTCGTCGTAGCGGCAGCCGATGCCGATGAGGAGGTCGCACTGCTGGATCGCCTTGTTGACGTGCATCCAGCCATGCATCCCGGCGTAGCCGGCGCTGAGCCGATGCGTCTCGTCCATGTTGCCGATGCCCAGCAGGGTGTGCGCGACCGGTATCTCGGCGCGCTCGGCCACCTGGCGCAGAAGGTCCGTCGCGTCCGCGATCTGCACGCCGTGACCGGCCAGAATGAGGGGGCGCTCCGCCCTGGCGATCAGGTCAACCAGCTCGTCGGCCTCCGGCACGTCACCGCGGACCGGGCGCAGCAGGCCGGGCAGACGGAGCTCGTACGGCTCCGGGTGCGGGGCCGAGGTCTCCAGCTGCAGCACGTCCTTGGGGAAGTCGAGCAGCACCGGCCCCGGCCGGCCTGAGCGGGCGATCTCGAACGCCTCGGCGACGGCCAGCGGCACCTCGTCCGGATCCATCACGACGGTCGCGTACTTCGTGATCGGCAGAGCGATGCCGATGATGTCGGTCTCCTGGAAGGCATCCTTGCCCAGCAGCGCGCGCGGCACGTTCGCCGTGATGGCGACCATGGGGACGCTGTCCATCATTGCCGTGGCGAGGCCTGTCACCAGGTTGATGGCGCCGGGTCCACTGGTCGCCATCGCCACGCCCACGCCCCCCGTGGCTCGACTGAAGCCATCCGCCGCATGGGCGCCACCCTGCTCGTGCCGGACCAGGATGTGGCGCAGCGGGAATTCGCGGAGGACGTCGTAGATCGGCAGCAGCGTGCCGCCGGGGTAGCCGAAGATCGTGGTCACGCCCTCGCGGACGAGCGCCTCGCACACCGCGCGGGCGCCGATGCGGGGCGCGACGGTCCGCTGCGGGGTGGCGGCCGCATCGGCCTTCGGGAGTCTGAGGGCTGTCATCGGTTCGGGGTTCCTCTTCGGTACACGAGAAATCCCGCCGGGCCTTTCGGCTGGCGGGATTGGGGTTCGCTGCGTGGTCAGCCTGGTGGGCTAATCCTCGGCGATTCCTCCATCCCGCCATCCAAGAAGGATGACGAGCCGAAGAATCGGGAGTACGAGGAGCATGCCGAGCGCATCCGACGTTGCCGGACGCGAGACGGGCAGAGCGGCGGTCACGCCGCGCTCCTGTGACATGGGTCGAACCCTAGCAGTGCTGTCAACCCGGCGCCACTCGGTCCGCACGCGCCTTGCCGTCGGCCGCTGGGACGACCTCGAACGCGGGCACCGCGCCGCGCAGGCTGGC
>JASLBU010000106.1 GCA_030146365.1 Candidatus Limnocylindria bacterium
GGCTGTCCACGTCCAGCCCGGCCTCGACGAGGCGCTCGCGGTCCTGCCTCGACTCGCCGGGCAGTGACCCCTGGACGAGCCAACCGTTGCGCGCCGCCCCGAGCGCGTAGAACGACGCGAGCACCGGCGGCAGATCCTCAGGCGACTGCAGGAGTGCGGCCATGTGCGGGCAGTCGGGGCCGTCGATGTGGCTCTCCAGCCGGGTGCGGAGCGCGTCACTCAACGCTGGCCCCTGTCTGACCGGCCAGCGGGACGGTGAGGGTCACGATCGTTCCTCCGCCGGGGCGAGGAGCCACGTCGACGATGCCGCCGACGGCTCGGGCTCGCTCACGCATGATCCACACGCCGAAGTGTCCGTCACCTGGCGCCTTCGGTGCGTCCGTGCCGATCCCCCGGCCATCGTCCGCGATGTCGAGCCGAAGGGAGCCGGCCGTGACGGCCAGCGTCACGTGGGCGCAACTCGCTCGTGCGTGGCGCTCCACGTTCGTCAGCGCCTCCTGGGTGACGCGGAGCACGGTCGAGACGACATCCGCCGGGACCTGCGTATGCGGTCCGACCTTCTCCACGGTCACGGCGAGCCCGCGTGCCGCGAACCGCGAGCACAGCTCCTCGACGGCCGGCGCGACACCGCCGACGGGGACGACGACGGAGAGGTCCTCGAGCCCGGCCCGGACGACCCGGTGCGCGGACCGCACGGCCTCGCGCAGGCGGCCGCGGCTGGCATCCGCGACGGTCGCGGGCGGCCCCGACTCGAGCAGCGACAGCTCGCGAACAGCCAGGGCCAGGTCCTGCGCGAGGCCATCGTGGAGATCCGCTGCGAGCCGCATCCGCTCGCGCTGGACCGCCGTCCGCTGGAGCTCCATCCGGAGGCGCGCCGTTTCGATGCCGGCGCTCAGCAGGTCCACGAGGGAGGTCAGCGTCATCGCGCCGACGGGGTCGAGAGCGATCGGCTCTGACGCCGCGCCGATGACCAGGCCCATGGCCTCGCCGTCCGCGCGGAGCGGGAGCACCATCCACGACTCGGCCGGCGGGTCGAACGGATTCGGGATCAGCCACGCGGCCGCCTCGCGGAACACGAGCGGGGCCCCGGCTGAGGCGAGCATCGCCCAAGCCGCCGGGTCCACCGCGATGTCGTCCCGCGCCCGGAGCGGCGACGCCGCGTCACTGCTCACCGTGAAGCGGTGCAGCGACAGCTCGCGAGCCTCGCCCGCGCCCTGCCGTCCGGCCCCGACGTCCGTCACGTACATCGCGGCGACAGACAGGCCGAGGGCCTCGCGCATCTGGCGGAGCGCGCCCTCGCTCAGGTCCTGGAGCGGCCCGGGTGTCACGAGCGCGTAGGCGACCCGCTGCACCGCTCGGAGCGCCGTCAGGACCCGCCCGTCGACCGGACCGATGAGCGTGTGCTCGGTGACCGGTGGCTCCGGGGCCGTCGCGGGGAGTCGACCCTCCATCTCCGGACGGTACACTGCCTCGCCCATCGACGTCCGAAGGGAGACCGGCGTGCCAGCACCCACCGCCCGGCCGCCGGTGACCGTCCTGATCGCGGATGACCACCGGCTGATGCTCGAGGGCACGGCAGCCCTGCTCGAGGCGGACGCGCGGATCTCGGTCGTCGGGCTGGCTCGCGATGGCGCCGAGGCGATCGAGCAGGCGGTCGAGCTTCGGCCCGACGTCGTCCTGCTCGATCTGAACATGCCTGGCGTGGGTGGCATCGAGGCATCTGCCGAGCTCCGGACGCGCCTGCCGGAAGCCCAGGTCCTGATGCTCACCGTCTCCGAGCACGAGGAGGACCTGTACGCCGCCCTGCGGATGGGCGCGTCAGGCTACCTCCTCAAGGACATGCCGTCCGGCGAGCTCGTCGACGCGATCCTGCGGGTCGGGAGCGGCGAGCCCCAGATCGCGCCACGGATGGCGGTCCGGCTCCTCGCCGACCTGACGGTCCCCGCACTCCCGCCGCCACCCCCCGTCGTTCCCGGCGTCGCGTCCAGGGCGACGCTGGACGACACGCTCAGCGAGCGCGAGCGCGAGGTTCTCGGGCTGCTCGCCGAGGGGCTGCGCAACCGCGAGATCGCTGATGCGCTGTTCATCACCGAAGCGACGGTCAAGACGCATGTCCGCCACATCCTCGAGAAGCTTCGCTTCCGGAACCGCGCCGAAGCGGCCGCGTACGCGGCGCGCCGGCAACCTCGCGGCGACTGACCGCCGAATCATCCCTTCGGTGGATGGCGCGGGAGCGTCACAGGTCTACGGTGAACCGACCACTCGTCGACCGACTCACCCGAGACAACGCCATGGACGCACCCCTCCCCCTGGATCCCGCGCTCGCGCCGACGCCGGTGGCGCTCCCGGCATTCGCGGCCGCGCGCGACGATGCCGGCGGCCGCACTCCACCCGCGACCGCCACCGACGTCGACCTCATCGAGCACCTGCGCACCGGCCGGACCGAAGCGCTCGGAGCGCTGTACGACGCGTACGGCCGGATGGCCTACGGCCTCGCCTACCGGATCACCCGCGATCCAGGGCTCGCCGAGGACGCGGTCCAGGATGCGTTCCTGGGCGCGTGGAACAACGCACGCCATTACTCGCCGGAGCGCGCCTCCGTGAAGACGTGGCTTCTGTCGATCGTCCACCACAGGTCCGTGGACATCGTCCGGCGCCGCCGGCGCCCGGTGGAGTCGCTGACGCCCGAGACCACCTCGCCGGAGCTCGTGCGCGATGACCTGTGGTCCGAGGTCAAGCAGCGGCTTGATCGAACGACCGTCGTGACGGCACTCGCCTCGCTCCCGATCCCGCAGCGCGAGGCGATCGAGATGGCCTACTTCGGCGGCCTCACGCAGGTCGAGATCGCCGCCGCGACCGGCGCACCCCTCGGTACGGTCAAGAGCCGGGTCCGCGCCGGGCTCGAGAGCCTGCGACGAACGCTCGAGCACCAGGGTCTCGGCACCTCACCGTCCTGAGCCGCGTCGACCCTGCGCGGAGCCGAGGTCATCTCGACGGGGCTGCGAGCCTCATCCGGATGCACTCAAACGTCTCGTCGATCATCCGGATGGCCGTGCCCTCGATCATCCGACCGAGCGCGCCGTCGAGACCGACGTCCGCCGCCCACTCCATGACGGTCGGGCCATCCGGGTCGCCCGAGAGCCGCATCTCCGCGGTTCCGGCGATCTCGGTGCCCGTCGCCTCACCGCGGGCACGAAGCAGCGCCCGCTCGTGGAGATCCGCCTCCGCGACGACGACGTCCACGGTCGCGCGGCTCGAAAACGGCCCGAACCCGACCTTGGCCACGACGCGGAAATGGCTTGGGTCGACGATCTCCAGCGTCTCGTAGCCAGGTCCGCACTCCGTGACCTGCTCGGGGTCCATCAGGAAGTCCCAGACCGTCTGGCGGGGAGCGGCGATCTCGACGCGGCCACTGAGCTGCATGCGTTCTCCAATGGCCCTCTGCAGGGGTGAACCGGGAGTTGACCGTCAGCTGTACGGGAGGCGACACGGGCCGGCACAGTCCCGTGCCGAAGGGACGATAGGCCCGATCGCGGATGGTGGTGGCGCAACCCGTCCGCCGCTGCCCGCCAGCGCGCCCACCAACGTGCCGCGGTACGGTCACAGGCGACGGTCCAACGACGGAGGCGACATGACGACGATCGGCTACGCCGCGATGCTCGAGCAGTTCCACCCGAACGACCTGCTCGAGTGGTGTCCGCAGGCGGAAGAGGCCGGCTTCAGCGCCGGTTTCATGGTCTCGGAGCACTTCCATCCGTGGACGCCGCAGCAGGGCCAGTCCGCGTTCGCGTGGAGCTTCATGGGCGCGCTTGGATTGCGCACGAGCCTGCGCTTCGGGACCGCCGTCACGTGTCCCGGGTTCCGCTATCACCCGGCCGTTGTCGCCCACGCCGCGGCGACCCTCGGGGCGATGTTCCCCGGCCGCTTCTGGCTGGGCCTGGGCGCCGGCGAGGCGCTGAACGAGCACATCATCGGCGGCGAGTGGCCGGAGATCGGCACCCGCTCGGCGATGATGTTCGAGTCGATCGAGCTGATCAACAAGCTGTTCACCGGGCAGGTGACAAAGCACCGGGGCACGCACTTCAAGCTCGAGAGCGCGAAGCTCTACACCCGCCCAGACGAGCCGGTGAAGGTCTACGTCGCGACGGCCGGCCCGGTCAACGCGAAGAAGACCGGGAAGTTCGCGGACGGGATGATCACCGTCGGCGCGGCCGACGAGAAGATCGGCATGCTCTGGGGCAAGTTCGAGGAGGGTGCCCGCGAGGCGGGCAAGGACCCGGCCGGCATGCCCAAGCTCCTCCAGATCCACGTCAGCTGGGCCCGGACCGACGACGAGGCCCGGGACAACGCCGTCCGCGAGTGGCCGAACGGCGGGATGCCCTTCCCCAAGCAGGACATCAAGAACCCGGAAGACTTCGCGGCCATGGCGAAGCTCGTCGGACCCGACGACTTCACGAACCGGGTGCTCATGACCGCTGACCTGCGGGCGCACATCGAGCACATCCAGCACTACGTCGACATGGGCTTCGACGAGGTCCATCTTCACAATGTCGGGCGCAACCAGGCGGAGTTCATCGAGGTCTTCGGCAAGGAGGTCCTGCCCGAGCTGCGGCTCGAGGCAGGCGAGGCCGTGGCCGTCGGCTGACGCCCGCGGTTCAGCCGCGGACGAGGGTGCCGCGAGGCGTCCTCACCGACGCTGCCCTGCAACCACGCTGCAAGCGCTGCTCCGCGACTTTGCGGACTGGCAACAGCCGCGGTGCTCGACAGTCCGCTTCGCACGCGCCCCGAGCATCGCGTGCAGGGCGAGGTGACCGTGGGACGGCTGTGGCGCGGGTATGGGCTGAGCATCACGCTCGCCATCCTCTTCTTCGTGAGCCTGCTCCTCCAGACCTGGATGGGCTGGATGGAGTTCGTCTCGGAGCAGAAGGGGCACGGCCAGCAGCCCCAGGCGTTCGGCCCGGACGGCTACATCTGGCGCTGGGGCCAGGCAACCTTCGAGAACTGGCAGTCCGAGTTCCTTCAGGTCTTCGTGTTCATCGTCCTGACCACATTCCTTGTCCACCGCAAGAGCCACGAGTCACCGGACACCGACTACGACACGGAGGCGACGCTCCGGCGGATCGAGGCGCAGCTCGACGACATCGAGAAGCGGTTGGCGAAATGACGAACGAGCGAACCCTGAGCGAGGACGACGTCCGCGACGAGCACCTCGAGAGCGTGAGCCAGGGCGCGCACTGGGCCTACCTGTTCGGCGTCATCCTCGGCGCGGTGGCCGTGATGATCGGCCT
>JASLBU010000111.1 GCA_030146365.1 Candidatus Limnocylindria bacterium
ACCCACTGCTTCTGGCCGAGGTTCGCGCGCTTGAGGAAGTCGACGCCGTAGATCACGCCGTCGAGCTCCTCGCCCCGGGTGTTCATGGCGACCGGGTACATGCAGCCGGTGGCCACGATGACCGCGTCGTGGTTCGCGCGCACCTGCTCGAGCGTGATGTCCCGCCCGATCTCCACGTTGTAGTGGAACTGCACACCGTGCTTGGCGACCCAGTTCACGTCGAGCTCGATCACGTCGCGCGGCAGTCGGAAGGCAGGGACGCCGATGAGGGTCGTCCCGCCGCCCGAGGGGAGCGCCTCGTAGATGTGGACCTCGTGGCCCCAGCTGGCGAGCTCCTTCGCGGTGGCCAGGCCCGCGGGGCCTGCTCCCACGACGCCCACCTTCCGCCCGGTCGGCGGCTGGACGACAACGTTGTCCGGCATGTTGTTGGCGTAGTGCCAGTCGACGAGAAACCGCTTCATGGCGCGGATGGCGAGCGGCTTGTCGATGTCAGCCCGCCGGCAGGCCTTCTCACACGGGGCGGAGCAGACGTACCCGCAGATCGCGGCGACCGGGTTCGGGTCGCGCGCCAGGATATACCCCTCTTCGAAGCGACCCTCGGCGGCCAGCATGAGGTAGCCCCGACAGTTGGTGTTGACCGGGCATCCTTCCTGGCACTCGATATTGCACTGGAGCCAGTCGACGCCGACCTCGGCGGTCTGGAACCTGAGCGGAATCGCGGTATCGCTGATCACGGCGAGGTGGTCGCTCTCCGGGCGGCTTTGACCGAAGGGGCTGAGAAGGAGCGGCGAGGCCGATGCTACCTGCTCCCCCGCGTACGGTGCAAGGCGACCGTCCTAGGGCGCCGCCAGCAGGGCGTCAGCCACGTCGAGGCTGCGACCGGCGTCCGAGGTGCTGCCATCCTCCAGGAACCACGAGGCCGAGAGGCCCGCGTACGCCGCGGCCCAGCGCAGCGTCGTCGTCACATCCCGTCCGACAGCCGGAGCGAGGATGGACGCTCGTGCGAGGATGCGCGTCCGTTCCATGCAGAGGTCGTCGCGATCGAGCGGGTTCGAGAAGATGTTGGCCACCTCGAAGGCCGGATCGCCGACCAGGCCGTTGGGGTCGATCGCAAGCCATCCGCGGTCGGAGCGAACCACGTTCTCGTGGTGGAGGTCGCCGTGCAGCGGCATCCGGTCCCGCTGGTGCTCCAGGAGGCTGCGTGCCAGCCGCGCCAGGCCGTCGAGTCGGGGATTCGCGTCGGCCATGGCGAAGAGTGAAGCGAACCACTCCTCCAGGGGTCGCAGGGCTGCCGGCGGGGGTGACTCCAGCGGCGCGTGCATCTCCGCCAGCACGTCGGTGAAGCGTCGCGTCACGGCGTCGTCGTCCGCGCCGGCGTCGAGCTCGTGCCGCAGGGAGCGCGTCCCGCCGTCCTCGAGCAGGAGTGCCGTGGGAGCTTCCCCGAGCAGGCGCACGTAGCCCCGGCCGTCGCGCCAGGCGAGAAACGCCGCGATGGGGAGCCGGTCGCGAAGCCCCGGCGGCTTCAGATTCTTGAGAATGGCCGTGCCTGGCCCGCGGCGAACGCGCCAGACACGGCTCGTCGGCGTGTCGGCGACGAGGACCGGGTCCCGGCAGCCCCAGCGGTCGAGCAGGCGCTGCATCGGTCAGTTCGCGAAGTGGGCGGCCATCACCTGGCGAACGAGCGGGGCCGCATCCGAGCCCCCGGTGCCGAGCGGGATGTGAGGCAGGATGGTGGCGACCGCGATCGACGGGTCCTCGGCCGGCGCGAAGGCCGGGAACCAGGCGTGCGGGTCGGGCGTGCCCGTCTCCGCCGTGCCCGACTTGCCCGCCACCGGGATGCCGAACCCGGCGAACGCGGCGGTCCCGGTCCCGTACGGGAGCGTGACGACCGCCTGGAGCGTCTCGGTCACGTAGGCCAGGTCCGCGTCTGAGACGCTGATCTCTCTGACCACGGTCGGGCCCACCTCCTGCGCCACGGTCCCGTCCGGCAGCGTGGCGGTCGTGATGATCCGCGGTTGCCACAGGGTGCCGGCGTTGCCGATGGCGGCGTAGGCGTTCGCGAGCTGGAGGGGTGTGCCGAGGAACGCTCCCTGGCCGATCGCCAGCTGGATCTGCTCGAAGCCCGAGAAGCCGCCGCGACCGTTGGCCGCCAGCCAGGCGTCGTCCGGCACGATGCCGGTCTCCTCGACGAGATAGCCGATCCCGGTGGCCGCACCGAAGCCGAACTCGAACATCAGGTCGGTGAAGGCGGTCTCGTCGACCCCATAGACGTCGAGCGCGAGCGGCATGTACGTCGTGTTGCAGCTGAATGCCATCGCCTCCGCCAGGCTCACCTGCCCGGGCAGCTCGTGGCTCTCGTAGTTGCGGAACGTGAAGTCGCCGTACTTCCAGGTCGGCGGGCAGCGTACGAGGGCGTTCGGCGTCACGACGCCGACCTGCAGAGCCGCCGCCAGCGCGAACGGCTTGAACGACGATCCGGCCGGATAGGCCCCCAGCACCGCCTTGTTGAACACCTGCCCCTGCCCGGCCGGCGCGAGCGGGGTCCCGGTGAGCGTCGCCCCGACCGTCATCGAGTTGGGGTTGAAGGCCGGGCGGCTGGCCAGCGCCCAGACGTCACCGGACGTGGGATCCACCACCGCGGTCGCCGCCTCGTCGTATGGCGCCAGGACCTGCTCCGCGACGCGTTGGATGTCCGGCCGGATGGTCACCGCGATGTCCGCACCGGGCACCATTTCCGTCTCGTAGAGCACTGTCTCGCTGGCGTCCTCCGCCACCGCCACGAGTCGCCAGCCGGGCGTGCCGCGGAGCAGGTCCTCGGCTCCGGACTCGAGACCGCTGCGGCCGATGACGTCCCCGGCCCGGTAGCCGTCCGCCGCGCGGGTCGCCAGGTCGTCGGCCGTCACCTCCGAGACGTAGCCGATCACCTGCCCGGCTAGGGACTCCTGGGGATAGACGCGCACGCCGTCGTCTCGCGTCTCGGCCCACACCAGGTCGCCTGCACCGACGATGCGACCGCGGGGCGCCAGGTCGCGGTCGAGCCGGAGCGTGCCGCCCGGGCCGAGCTCCGGGAAGAGCGTGGCGGGCGACCATCGCAGCAGCCACCCATCGGCGCCATGGACCCAGGTGAGGTCGCGGTCGAGCGCCAGCGTTCCGAAGCGCTCGGAGGCGACCTCCACCTCGATCGGTACGGCGAGGGCCGGCACCGGCCCCTCGAGCGGCGTGGGGGGATCGAACGAGGGCGCGGCCGTTGCGGCCGGCACGGAGGACGGATCGGGGCTCGAGGGGGCTCCGGACGTTGGAGCGGGCGTCGGCGTGGGCGCCGGGAACTCGGCGGGCCTCGGCTCCGGCGGGAGCGCCGCCAGTGCGGGCGGGCCGGCCTTGCCGGCCATCGCGGTCGCAACGACCGCCTCGGCGAACGTGGCGTGGAGGGCCTCGAAGGAGTCGAGCGGGTAGTCGTCGCGGATCGCGGGGTCCAAAAGCGCATGCATCGCGGCGTAATCGCCGGCCGCCCAGGCGTCGAGGTAACCCTCCGCCAGACCGACCGCCGCATCGTCGGGCGAGCGGGGAAAGGTCGTCGGCACCGGCGTCGGCTCCGGCGTCGGCTGGCTGCTGCAGGCCGCCAGGAACGCGAACGCTCCGCCGACCAGTCCCAGATGGGCCGCGCGCAGCCGCATCATCTCGCCAGGGTCACCCGACGAAAGCCCTCCGCGGCGCCGTAGCCCGCTCGCTCGCCCAGCTCCTCGCTCCGCCGCCGCACCCAGCGCGCGACGTCCTCGAACTGGCGGAACTGGCTGGCGTGCTGCGCGAGCGCGGCGACCTTGCGGTCGATCGTCCCGCCGATATCGACCAGCTGGTTCGCCTCGTTCGTGCTCCACAGGTAGAGCTCGGCGACCTTCCACGCACCGAGCCCGCGGTCCAGGTGCTCGCGAAAGTTGAGTGGGTCGCGAGCGGTCGGGAACACGGCGTCGACCGTGACCTGCCCGACCGCGCGGTGGTCCGGGTGGTTGACCCACTCGTTGTTCACGAACAGCACGGTCGGATCATGGGTCATCACGATCTCCGGCCGCTCGGAACGGATGGCGAGCGTGATCCGCTCGCGGAGCCGAAGCGACGGTTCCACCTGCCCGTCCGGCTCGTCGAGGAACTCGACGCCCTCGACGCCGATCTCCGCCGCCGCGGCCTGCTGCTCCCGCATGCGCACCTCGGTCAGGGCGGCGATGTCGGTGGCCGGGTCGTCGCTTCCCTTGTCCCCCCGCGTGACGAGCAGGTAACGGACCGATGCGCCTTCCGCGACCCACCGCGCGAGGGTGCCGCCGGCCCCGAACTCGATGTCGTCGGGGTGCGCGGCGACGACCAGAACGCGTTCCGGGGTCGGCAGCTGGTCGTCAGGCATCGGGTCGATCGATCGTAGCAGCCAGCGTCCTCGTCACCCGAGAGCACGGGTCTGCCCGCCACCCGGGTCGAGGAGCTCGGCGGTCCACTGGTGGCAAGTGAAATAGAGGACCTGGTGCCGCTCCGCGAGGTCGCGAATCGCCGCGGCGGCTCGACCCGCCCGTTCCGCATCGAAGTTCACCAGGATGTCGTCCATCACCACCGGCAGCGGCTCCGCGTGGCGGGCGAACTCCTCGATGAGCCCGAAGCGCAGCGCAAGGTAGAGCTGCTCGCCCGTGCCCCGCGAGAGCTCCTCGGTGACCCGGCTGTCGCCCCCGTCCGTCTCGACCCGCACGCTGGCGTCGCCCGGTGGCGCCACGATGCGGCTGTAGCGGCCCGCGGTGATGCGTTCGAAGTAACGCTCCGCGGCACGTACGACGTCGGGCTGGCGCTCGCGCTCATAACGAGAACGCGTCTCCTCCAGCAGCCGGAGGGTGACGGCCTTCACCGCCCATTCGCGTGCCATGGCTCGCGCGCGTCCCTCGAGCACGGCGAGCTCCTGGCGATGCGCGCCGAGCTCCTCCGTCGTCTCCAGCTCCCGGATGCGGGCGTCGAGCGCGCCGATGCGGTTCAGGGCATCCCGCTCTTCCGCCTCCAGCCGCTCAAGCGTGGCGGCTGCCTCCACCGCGGCCGCCTCGAGGGACGCCGGCGTCCGG